>VGZC01000017.1 GCA_016872725.1 Planctomycetota bacterium | reverse complement strand
CGCGAATTGCTCGACCTGTTTGAAATGCGACTCGCGTTTCTTCACCGCGTCGACATTGGTCTTGAGCGACTTCAATTCCGCAGTCAGTTCGCCGATGATCCGATTCTCGCGGTCGAGCTGGAATTTCACGAGGAGGGCGAACAGGCATCCGGCCGCGATCGCGAGCGCCGTGTACGCGAGATACCGTTCCCTCGCGCTTTTCGGCACAGGCCGTTTTCGGGGGGAGAGGAAATCGATCGCGTGCCGTCCATCCCGGACCTCGTCGATCAGCATTCCGAGGAGGGGAGCGAAGCGGCCCGAGTTCTCCGGCGGTTCCGCTCGCCATTCGAACGAGGCATCGACGAGCGCGAACGGATCGGCGCAATCGATCGGCAGTTCGAGCTGTTTTTGGAAATGGTCGAGCAGGTCGCGGTGCCGGTCCGCGTCGCCGAACACGCTGATCGCCTCGATGCGACGGCCGCCCAATTGGCTCTGCGCGGCCGCGATCGTCCGGCGCGTTTCACCCAGCAATGCGGCGGCCCGAACCGCTTCCCCCGCGTCGAGCGACGGGATGCGCACGGTCCGCATGAAGGCGACCGAACCATCCGCGATCACGAACAGATCGGCGTCGCTCGCGAGCAGATCCAGGACCAGCCGGACGCGCCGGTCCTCGGGATTCGACCGGATCAACAGCGACGCGGCGGAGAACGGGCGAAGCAGGAGCCGTTTGGGCGAAAGATCGCACGCGGCGCAGACGGCCTTCAACTGCGCGACGATCTGCGGCGAGAGGGTCGCCGCGAGGACCTCGACCGCCGTCTCGGTCGACGCGAGGGGGACGAAGTCGAGCGGCCAATCGTCGCCGATCGTCGTGAATTGGCGCATCGCCTGGAACCGCACCATGTCGGGCAGTTCCGCGTCGGGCGCCGGCGGAAGCTGGATTTTGCGCAGCTCGATGCTCGCTCGCCCCACGCCGACCAGCGCGTCGGCCTTGCCGTGCCCCCGCCGCCTGAGTTCCGCGGCGAGCGCCTGGCCGACGGAAGCCTCGTCGCCCGCGACCGCGTCGCGCGGGACGGCGACGCCGAACGCGTCGTCGATCGCGAGCTCCTTGCCACGCGATCGGCCGACGATGACCCGCGCTTCGTTCGCGTCCCATTCGATCGCAATCAGCTTCGCCATGATGCGTCCCGCCCGTCCCCGATGTCAAAGGCCCAACTGGCCCGTCAATCGCACGCCAAGCGTCTCCAGATTATAACCCCGGCCCAGATGGCTCAGATCCCTCCAGAATACTACGCGGGGCACCGCCTCGGTATCGTCAAATACGACTTCCGCCCTCGACGATACGCCCCCGCCCTGGAAATAGCCGACGACCTGGGCCCGATGCACGTCCCCGCCGCCGCAGCAGAACGGGGCCAACTGTTTCATGGTCGCGATGTCCGGCATCCCGTTCGCATCAAACAACAAACCCTCGGTCAGCAGCCAGGTTTCGAATCGGCGATTCGGATTGTCCCGCGCCGCGCCCTCGCCCGTGATGTCCCGCTGCTTGACGATCTCGTCGACCAGCTCCTCGGTCATGCCGGGGATGCCGAGCAGGATGGCGCGCGGCGCCTGATTGATGTTGATCCGGCCCGGGATCATCGGATTCGGATTCACCGTGCAGTTGTCGAGCAGATCGGGGAGATAGAGGTTCATGGCGATCAGGTCGCCGGGAAAAGGCGAGGTCACGACGACCGGAGCACTTTGTCCGACGAATTGGATTTCGACCTTGGCATTGACCAGGTCGAGGATCTGGTTGATGCGCGTCTTGCCTTCGCGCGCGAAATCCAATTCGCCGGTCGTCATTTCGCCCGGTTGGTCACCCGAATACGGGCCGACCTGCCGATAGGCGACGATGAACGTCGCCCACTCGACGGGCACCACTTCCGATAACTCGTTGAACAGCGTCTCCATATCGTCCTGATTCACGTTGACGCGGCGCAGCCCCGACGCGTTGACGTTTCGTTCCGCGCTGTAGAGTGTCAGGAAGGGCGACCAGCCTCGGAGCAAATCGGTGGTCTCGGCCGCCGTCGGCGCGTTCTGACCCGTGACCGATGTCGACGCCGCCGTCATCGCGGAACTCGATTCGTGCGGATCGATGATCCCGTTGCGGTTCGAGTCCGCGCCGAAGAGCATCTGGGGCGTGACCCCGCGAACGAGCAACAGTTCCTCGACCGAGTCGAGCGGGCCGTTCTTGGGGTAGTAGGCGGGTTGCAGCCGCGTGTAGTATTCCGATTCCGCGCCGTATTCCCTCGGCTCCTCGTCCTCGTCGAGCCAATCCATGATCGCGTCAGCCGTGTCCTCGGTCATGCCAGGCAAAGCCATCAAGAGCGTGCGGCCGCCGTTTTCAAGTAGATTGTCGGCGACCGGCAGGAAGTTCAGATTCAATCGGGCCGACTCGTCCTCGAGCCCATAACGCACGCCCGAGATATTGCCTTGCGGATCGATGACCGGCGCCAGTACGGAAAAGCAGCCGAGAAACTGCGGATCGGTATCCGGCACGACCGCCACGGCGCGAAGCGTCGGCTGGTTGTCGTACACGCCGCCCGCCTGCGCGAGACCCTCGTCGTCCTGCAGCAACAGGTAGCGGACCGTCTCCATACCCGAGTCGACGAGACACCGCGCCTGGGCCGCGCGCCGGCTGCTGAGCGCTCCGTCGTACTGCGTCAGCATGAGCTCGGTGAACGTGTACGCGGAAAGCGACAACACGATGACGACGAAGAGGACAATCAACAGCACGACTCCGCGCCGCTCGGCGGCGCCGAGCGGTTCGGTCCGTCGTCCTCGATGCGTCCGGCCCTTCATTCGGTTCGCGCGAGGCGCGCCCCCCCCGTCAAAGGCCCAGGTTCTGCATTCCGTCATCCGTCGTCTCCTCCTCGGGCGGCGGAGCCCCCAGCGGAAGATGGATCGTCAAACGATAGACGATCGGCTGGATCGAGGCGGCCGCCGTCGCGCCGAGCAGGCCGACCCGCTGTTGGGCGTCCTTCGGCGTGATCGCGAGCACCACGTCGACCGCGACGGGAGGCCCTCCCATCTGGTCGGAATCCCAGGCGCTGTACCATGTCGCACCGTCGAAATACTGGAACTCGATCTGCGTGATCTCCGGCGCAAGCACGTCCCCCGTCCGCATCAGCGACTCCGTGCCCCCACTCCCGATCGCGTATTCCAAGACGGCCCGATCCACCTCGCGGCGCATCAGTCCCACAGCCGGCTGGTTCGCTTGGCCGCGCTGGGCGAGCGGATCGGTGATCTGTCCGCCGCCAATCGCCGGTGTCTGCACGAAATACGTGACCGTCTTGATGTCGCTCGGGATGCGCGGCAACGCGATGCTGTTGGGGTCGAGGATGGTCTGGTATTGGTCCACGCGAGGCAAACGGCTGACGTCGATCTGAAGCTGATACGCGTTGCCGTAGACGCCCGGTACGGGCGGCAACGTCGTGGTCGACGTGAGGTCCTGCGTGTTGTCCGTCGATCCATCCTCCGACACCATGCCGCCCGATCCCGACGAGCCCGATCCCGACGAGCCCGATCCCGACGAGCCCGATCCCGACGCACCGGTCCCCGATCCGCTCGAACCCGACGTGCCGGGCGGTGTGTTCGATCCACCCGACGCACCGTCCGTCCGCAGGAGACCGCTCGACGAACCCGATGAGCCGCCCGTTGTACCGGACGAACCGCCCGTTCCGCCGGTCGCGTCCCCCCCGCCCATCCCCCCCGCCGCTCCGCCGAGCGCGGAGGCGGCGGAGCCGGCGAGCGACTGCAAGGCCAACTCCTCGATGCTCGACATGTCCACTTCGTGCCGGCGCACGGCGCCGCGCAGGTCGTTGGCGATCATCTGGAGCACCGACCGCGCGATCTGCGCTTCCTCGACGCTTGTCCTGCGAACGTCGAGCGCGCGCAAATGGAGGTCGATGGCGAGCCCGACCGCGTACATGACGAGTGCCGAGAGTCCGAGAGCGAGGATCAGTTCGAGGAGCGACAGACCGCTCCTCGCGCTCCGTGGCCTAGCCATTCCCCGTACCTCCTGTTCCTCCCGTGCCTCCCGTACCCGACCCGGTGGGTGACGAGCCCGACGTTCCGGTCGCGGGAGTCGAGGATGAGGGCGTGTTGGCCGCGGCTTCGGCTTCGAGGTCGGCGGCCAACTCGGGGTCGATCATCCATCGCATGAGCGTGACGGAAATGGGGCGCGTGTGGATAGTCGGATCGCGCTGGACCGTCACCGTGATCGAAACAAGGCCCGCCTGGCTCACCGGTTCGACGCCGACCGCGTATTGCCAGTCGGGCGCGACTTCGACCGGTGTGAACGAACTGGTCTGCAACATCTGCATGCCGGCGGTCAGTTCGGCCATCTTGGTTTCGCAAAGCAGTTGGGCCATCGTTGTCTCGCGTGAATCCGCGGCGGCCTGGGTCCCGAGGCGCACGGCTTCGCCCACGACCGCGAGCGAACCGCCGAGGATGGCGATCGCGAGCACGACTTCGAGCAACGACAGACCTCGGCGCGCGCCCATCCCGCGCGGCACTCCGCGCCCTGCCGCGCGCCTCCTTGCGACGCGGCACGCTCGACGACCCAAGTTGTCTTTTTCGGCGCGGACCCTCGAGACGGCAAGCCGGAACCGTACCCCACGGTGCGCGGCAAGCCGGAAGCTCGCCCCACGGTATCGGCGCGGAAGCGAGGTCATTGGTTCAGCTCCTGCGCCGACAGGAGATCGGTGACCTCGGCGACGCCCGAGAGACCGCGGAGCTTGACAAGAATGAAATAGCCCTGTTCATTGCCGAGGACGACTTGGATCGTCGACGTCGAACCGTCGGGATAGAAAAGCACGGGAATCGAGATGCTTCCGTCGGCGGGCTGGGCTCCGGACTCGGTGAGCGTTGTCTGCGGGCCCGTCGATGTCCGCACCATCGCCTGCGTCGTCAGGTCTCGCATCGACTGCAGGCCCTCGATGCCAACAAAACGGGTTCCCTCGGGCAACTGCTCGGACTTGACGGCCGCGCCGACTTGCGCGGCCATCGGTTGTTGATTGGCCATCGGCGCCGATTGGAAGAGCTGCGACGATTCGATGAAGTCCTGGTCGTTCTGGAACGGAACGACCTCGAACGCCCGTTGGCCGGGTTGGAACCGGAACACGAGCGTGCGGCCCGATTTCATCGCGTCGTTCCTCGCCTTGGCCCAGCGCGCCCGGACCAATTCCCCCGACTTGCGGAGTCGGTAGTTCTCGAGCGGTCCGAAGATCGCGGGCGACGCGATCGCCGCCGCCGCGACCAGAACGGCCAAGGCGAGCAACATTTCGAGGAGCGTGAAGGCCGGGCGCCGAGCGATTCCGGCGCGCGGCGACGTGCTCCGCGGATCAGCCCGTGACATCGTCCTGAGTGCCTTCCTGACGGTCCGGGCCGAACGACGTGATCTGGACCGTGTTCGCGTCGAGGAGCATGTACTTGTACGGCATGTCCCACGGATCATTGGGCGGCGTCGTCTTCAAATACGGCCCGCGCCATTTCACCGGATTGCTCAGATCCGAAGGGACCGCGTTCAACACGGAAAGACCCTGCTGTTCGGTCGGATAGACGCCGACGTCCATCCGATAGAGGTCGAGCGCCTGCTTGAACTGGGCGATTTGCGTGCGGGCCGTGTCCTGGAACGCGTTCTTCTGGATGTTGATGAAGAACAGACCGGCCGTCCCGCCGAGCAGGACAAGGATGACCAGCACCAGGAGCACTTCCATGAGCGTGAAGCCGCCGCGGCTCCGCCGCCGTTTCATGGTGCCATCGGACCGTCGCATTCGGGACATCGGCATTCTCCTTTCGATCGTTACGTGCATGGGCGTGAACGGGACAACCTTTGCGGCCACGAGGATTCAACCCCGGCGGCCCGCTTCGCGGCCTACAGCGTACTGCTCATTTTGATCACCGGCAGCAGGAGGGCGAAGACGACGAACAAGACAAAACCGGCCAGCACGAGCAGCATCATCGGTTCGAGCAATCGGACGAACAGGTCGAGCCGCCGGCTCGTGCCTTTTTCCAGGCTGTTTGCGATTTCGACGAGAACCGCGTCCAGCGTGTTGGATTCCTCGGCGACCGCGATCATCTCGACCACGTCGGCCGGGAAATAGCCCGACGCGCGCAGGGGCGAAGCGAGCCTTTCGCCCGACGAAATGTTCTCCGCCGCCTTGATGATCGCCTCGGACAACATGCGGTTTCCGGCCGAGTCGCGTGCGATGTCGAGCGACTTGAGGATCGGCACGCCGTTGCGGAGCAGCGTGCCGAGCACGCGGCAGAATCGCGAGACGGCGAGGTTCTGGAAGATCGGCCCGGCGCCCGGGACGCGGAGTTTGACCCGGTCCCAAAACCGGCGCCCCGATTCCGTGGCGAGCCGCGCGCGGAGCACGAAGAAGGTGATGACGACGGCGATCAGCACGAGCCATCCCCGCGACCGCATCAGCTCGCTGGTCGCAAGCAGCCAGTCGGTCATCTTGGGAAGCTCGCCCCGCTCGCGGAGCCGATCGAACAGCAGAGCGAACTTGGGAACGAAGAAGATCATGAGTCCAGCGACGATCGAGACGCCGGCCGTGGCGAGGAACATCGGATAGGCGAGCGCGCCGGCCGTCCGCGCCTTCAAGTCCTCGAATTCCTCGGTGAACTGCGCGACCCGATCGAGGGCCTCCTCGAGGAACCCGCCCTCGCCCCCCGCGCGCACCATGCTCACACCCATCTCGCTGAAGATCCGCTCGTGCCGGGACATGGCGTCGGCGAGCGTGGCGCCGTCCTCGACCCGGTCGTGGATGTCGCCGAGCACCTCCTTGAGCGTCTTGTGGGGCGTCTGATCGCGGAGGACGCGGATCGATCGCAACAGGGGCACGCCACTCCGCAGCAGCGACGCGAGCTGGCTGAAGGTGGTGGCGACGACCTGACCCTTCACTCGACCGCCGAACCGCTTCGCGTCGGATGCGCGGCGCGACGTGACCTGTAGGGGAAACAACGATTGGCCGGCCAGGACATTGATCGCCTCGCGCTCCGTCGCCGCCGCGATCACGCCCGTGACCTTCTCGCCGTTCAACTGCCTCGCCGTGTAACTGAAATCAGGCATCCCAGTCCAATCCAACCGGCGGAACACCGGTCGATCCCGACCAGCGCCGCGAACTCAATCATCCGCCATCATCCGGCGGACGCTTTGACGGGGCGCGCCACGGTCATCGTCCGGTCGCCCTTGGTCACTCGAAGGACCTCATCCATGGCCGTGTCGCCTCGGATCACTTTCCGCCATCCGTCGTCGCGGAGTGTCTGCATGCCCGCTTCCACGCCCGCGCGCTTCAGGTCCCACGTGTTCGCCCGATCGTGCGCCAATTGCCGTATCCGCTCGTCCGTCACCAACAGTTCGTAAATCCCGAACCGACCGGCGAAACCGATCTGTCGGCATTTGCGGCACCCGACCGGTTGAAACAGAGGGCCGCGAAGCCGATCGAACGGGAAGTCGTCCGGCAAATCGTCGTGAATCGGCTGGTACTCCCGGCGGCACTCCGGACAAAGACGGCGAACCAGACGCTGGGCCATGACCGCTTCCACCGTGCTCGCCACCAGGAACGGCTCGACACCCATATCGACGAGCCGCGTGTACGCGCCCGCCGCGTCGTTCGTGTGCAGCGTGCTGAAGACGAGGTGGCCGGTGAGCGACGCCTGGATCGCGTTTTCCGCTGTTTCCAGATCGCGGATTTCGCCGATCAGCACCACGTCCGGGTCGTGCCGGAGGATGCTTCGGAGCGAATGACCGAACGTCAACCCGATCTTCGCGTGCACCTGGATCTGGTTGATGCCGGGAAGTTGGTATTCGACGGGATCCTCCGTCGTGATGATCTTCACGTCTGGCGTGTTGATCTCGATCAACGCGCTGTAAAGGGTCGTCGTCTTGCCGGAACCCGTGGGCCCCGTGACCAGGATGATCCCGTGCGGCAGTTGGATCAGTTCATGGAACGTCGCGTACGTTTCCGCCTCCATGCCCAACTTGCGCAGCTCGAACGACATGCTGCCCTTGTCGAGGATACGAAGGCAAATCCCCTCGCCGTGGATCATCGGAATGACCGAAACGCGGACGTCGATTTCGCGGCCCGACACCTTCAGCCTCATGCGGCCGTCTTGCGGAAGGCGTTTTTCGGCGATGTTGAGCCGCGACATGATCTTGAGTCGGCTGATGATGGCCGACTCGAACCGCGCGATTTCAGGAGGCATCGCCTGCGGAAGCAACAGACCGTCGACACGGTACCGGACGCTCAAGCCGTTCGCCTGCGGCTCGATATGCACGTCGCTCGCCCGCGTTTCGATCGCTTCGAGCAGGATTTCGTTGACCAGCTTCACCACCGACGCCTCGTGCGCCTGGTCGGAGAGCTCCGAGGCCTCCGCCTCCATCCCGCTCAGCAACTCCAGGTCGTCGGTGACCTGCATGAGCCCGTCGATCGTTTCGCTGCCGACTCCGAGGTGCATCTTGACGAGCCGATCGATTTCGCGGCGCGGCGAAAGGACGGGCACGACCGATAGGCCCGTCGCCGCGCTGACTTCATCGATCGGGTACAGGTCGAACGGGTCGCTCGTGGCGACGACCAACTGGCCGTTCTCGCGCCGGATCGGAAACAGGGCCTGGCGATGGATGAGACGCGTCGGAAACGACTTGAGCAGCGACAGGTCGACGGGCGTTGTCGCCAAGTCGACGTACTCGAGGCCCACCTCGGCGCCGACCGCGGCGAGCGCCGCTTCTTCGTCGACGAACCCCCGTTCGACCGCCTTCTCGATCAACGAGGCCGCTCCCTCCGCGCCGCTCCGGCGCAGTTGTTCGAGCTGCCCTTCGTCGACAAGTCGACGGCGAAGGAGGATATCACCAGCGTCCATTCTCGACTCTCAGCGCGTGTTGCATGCGTCGCGGTGTCATGGCTGTCATCGAACCGCCTGGCGCCACCAAGGTCTTGATTTGGGTAATACCATGGGAATCGGTTTCCGCCTCCCGCCTCGCCGACCCTTCCCGTTCGGGCCGATCCAACGCCGGTCCGTATCGACGTTCCCGCCCGCCCGATGCGCGCGGGACGAAATCGTCAAGGCCTGACCGACCCCGTTCGCAACCAATCCGCTCGGCATGCGACAATCGACGATCACACCCCCAAACTGAGGATTCCGCCGATCGGAGCGCGCTCGAAGGCGTACCCGTAGTCTAGTCAAAAGCAAGGCGGCCGGGAGTGCCAATCCTGGAGGCCGCCGGGTGGGCGGGCGGATTATTGAACCCTACGAACGGCAACAGGTATCGGTTCGCGTCACTCGCGGATGGCCACCAGCGCGGCCTCGACCTCGAATCGGACCAGTTCATCCGAATCGGAACGCGCCAGTTTGAGCGAGGGCACGGCGTCAATCGCGTCGGCTCCAAGCGTACGGAGCGCGCGGGCGGCCCACCGCCGCACGGAAGGATCCTCATTTTCGAGTTGATTGATGAGCGTCGGGACCGCAGCCGTTCCCGCCGTCCGCACGGCGCGGAGTGCGGCGGCCTCCGACGCCTGCCATCCGTCGCGAAGGGCCGCAAGCGCGATCGCTTGCTGGGCCTGGGCCGCGTCGAGCGCCGCCTGGGTGTCCCTCAGCTCCCTGCGCAGCGATTCGACCGCGAAGGCCCGCTCCAGTTCCGGTAGTTCACCCGGATCGGAATCCGCCATCACCGGCTCGGTCGGCGATTCGGACCGCGCGGGTCCCTCGACCGGCGCGACGCCCTCGGGCCCAGGCGATTCGGAAAGAACGGCGAGCAGCATATCGAAGGCGTCGTCGCGTTCCGATCGCAATCGGTCGGCTTCGTCGCGGAACGACGCTAGGGCGGCCGTCGATTGTGCGGCCGATCGGCCACGAGCGTCGTTCGCCGCTTCGAGAGCCGCGATGCGCTCGCGGGCCTTCAGCAATTCCATCGTGCGGATCGCAACGGCGTCCGCCGAATGCGGAGTCATCGATCGCCGCATGCGGATCTCGTCGCGCGACGCGCCGTCGGGAATTTCGAAATCCGATCGGGAAACACGGTCTTGAAAGAGCGCCAGGCCGCCGGCTCCCACAATCAAGCCCAGCCCGCAGCAAACCAGGGCCGTTAGCGCGCGATGGGTCACTTCCACGGATCCGCCTCCTCCGGTTCGCGCCGCGCGGATGGCGAACCTTGGAACCGTGCCGCCGTCCCGGTGGCCTAGCGCCCGCCGCGACCTCGACCTCCCGACGAATCCCCGCGCGATCCGCCGAAGGGCGATCCACCCCCGAACCCGCCGCCACCCGGAAACCCGCCACCCGGAAGCCCGCCGCCGAATCCACCGCGTCCCGGACTCTCCCGGCCTCCGCCGCCTTGCTGTTGCAATTGGCGGAAGAATTCGAGCCGTCGCTGAATGTCGTCCGCGCTCGGACCGCCTTGCGGCGTCGGCGAGCCCGACGACGGGCGAACCGTCGACGAGCTCGACGAGGGCGACGCGGATTGCCCCAGGACCTGCGAGATCGCCTGTTGCACGACCTGCGGATTGGCCGTCGTCGATACGACGGCGATTTCCTCCGACATGTCGCCGTTGGGTTGGTCGATGAGTCGCACGAGCTGCAGGACTTCCTGGTAGAGGCCTTCGGGGGCCTTGACGATCAGGCTGTTGCTTTCGGAATGAACGGTGACCGTAAGTTTGGGAAGCTCACTCTTGGCTTGTTCCTCGCGGCTGTTTCGACCACCGCCCCGGAGCGCGCGGAGGAAATCCTCGGGCGACGGTTGACGTTGCTGCTGCTGGCTGTTCGCCTGTCCGGCGATCCGGTCCGCGTACGTCGCCTGCAGCACGGTGGCGACGCGATCCGCGGAAAGGTAGACCACCGGAATGACGTGCGGTGTTCCGGTCGTTCGAATGTCGATGATGCTGTCCTCGATGTCAATAATCTGCAAAATCTGCTCGACTTCGTCGAGCTCGGCCGCCGTGCCCTGGATGATGAGCCGGTTCAAACGGACATCGGGTACGATGCTCACCGACGCGGCGGTCAACGGTCCGGACGAATCGGACGCATCGCCGCCTCCCCCGCCCATCAATGCGCCGAAGATTCCTCCTCCGCCGAGCAGATTGGTCGTCATGTCGCTGATCAGCGAACTCGCGCCACCGCCGCTCCCCGAGCCACCGCCCAGGATATCCTGCAACTGCTTGGCCGCCACGTCGGCCGCGATATGTTTGAGATAGAAAAGGCCGACCTCGCGCTTCAGCAAGCCGGCGCTCGTCGTCTGCTGGGTGAGCATCGACAGGGTGGCTTCGAACTGATCGAGGGCCTTGGTATCCGGGGAGGAGATCAGCAGGCCGCGCGGCGTGACCGTGACGACGATTTCCGAGGGTTCCCCGTCCGCGGAACCACCGGACGGAGACGTCTCCGCCTCACGACCCCGGCTTCCGCCCTGGTCGCTCGGCGGCCGAACGTTGGATGGGCTTGCCGGTTCCTTCGGCGCGCCTTCCTGGCCCGCATCGGTCGGCGGTTGGGGAACGCCCGCCGGAACCCGCGACGTGAAGCTGACGAATCGCGGAGCATGTTCCCTCCGAGGGACGCGCGTTACCGCGTCCTTGCGCGGAGCGGGCCTCCCTTCGTGGCGAGTCCGCTCGGCGCGGGGGATCGTCTTGGGAGGCGGCGAACTCGGCACGCCCTCGCCGTCGGCGGCGCCCGGATCGATCGATGGAACACCCTCCGCCCGTGGCGCATCGGACGACGGTCCGTCGGGGCTGATGATCCGTTCGCGGAACATCGAACCGCGGCCCGAACCACTCGGCGAGACGACTCGGATCCGCGACTTGGACACGGTTGGCCACATCGACTGCAACTGATCGAGGGCTTCCTCCATTTGATTTCCCGTCAGCGGGATCATTCGGACATTGCCGCGCCCCGAGCCCGTTCCTTCCGACGTGCCTTCGAGTTTCTCGACGAGCGAACGGATCTGGGCGATCTGCGGCTCGGTTCCCCGCACCAGCAATCGGCTCCCCGTTGGATCGACGTCGATCTGCGGTCCCTCGGTATTCTCGGCCGTGATGCCGAACAGCTTGTTCGCGGCGAGGATCACGAGCTGCGGATCGGAACGCAGCAGGGGGATGACTTCGAGCTGAGCCGATTCGCCTTCGAGTTTGGCGAGCGTTTCCACGATGGTGCGGTGATCGGACGGACGCGCGAAGGCGATCAGCTTGTTCGACGACGGATCGAGGGCCAAACGCACGTCGGGGAGCCCGGCCATCAACGTCTGGAGCACGGCAAGCGCCGTCGCCGGATCGGCCTCCCGAATTGGATACGTAATGAGCTGGGCCGCTTCGATAACGGCCGTCGTCGAGCGGGATTCCTGGGGCCGATTCAGGAGTTCGACGATTTCCTGCAACCGTTCCACGGCGTCCGTCACTCCGGTCGCGAAAAGCTGTGTGCCGAACTCATCCATGGAGATGTTGATCTGCTCGTTCGTGTTTTGTCCCTCGGGCAGTCCCAAGAGGGGCCGAGCGACTTCGAGCACCTGATCGGCCGCGATATGTTCGAGTCGGATATTGACGATCTTCCGCGCTTGACCGTCTGGATTCTCGGCCGCTTCAAGCACGGCTCGGATCGTCCGCAGTTTGCCCGCCGTTTCGGTCACGACAACCTGCCTCGCCTTCGGCAAAACGACCATCGTGCGGCCCGGGCCGAGCAACTTGCCGATCTCGCGCTCGGCCTCCTCGGGCGTCATCCGCGCCAGATGAAAGACGCATTTGACGATTTCAAAATCGCCGCGGCCGTCGAGGCCGCCGACGTCGACGAGTTCGACGAGTTCCGGGGGAATCGGCTGCGCGAGGTCCAAGAGCATCAACATGCGGCCTCGGCGGACGAGCGTGAACCCGTTCCGCAAGAGAACGCTGTTCACGATGTCGAGCGCCTCGTCGGGCGAATAGCGAGCCGTGTCGTGGTAGGTGAACGAGCCGGGCGGAGGTTGATCGATTTGGATCGACAAATCGGCGTTCCCTGCGAACCACTCGATCACGTCCTTCCACGGCACTTGCTGGAAACGGAATGACATCTTTCCGTCATTCGGCTCGGGTGGCCGAACAACGACCGGAGGGCTCGGCGCCGACGGACCCTCGGCCGGCGCGGATGGAACGGTGGGAGCCTCCGCCGGACGGCTCACCGGCATCGGCGAATCGGTCGGCGGCACCGAGGTCGGCGGCGCGTCCGAGCCGGCGGTCGGTTCCGCCGGCTTGGGCTCCGCAGGGGGAACCGTGGACTTGGGTTCGGATGCCCGTTCTCCGGACTTGGGCGCCGCGGGCGGAGCGACGGGCTTCGATTCCGTCGATTCCGCGGTGGGCGCCGCGGGCTTGGGCTCCGTCGATTCCGCGGTGGGCGCCGCGGGCTTGGGCTCTGTCAATTCCGCGGTGGGCGCCGCGGGCTTGGGCTCTGTCAATTCCGCGGTGGGCGCCGCGGGCTTGGGCTCCGTCGATTCCGCGGTGGGCGCCGCGGGCTTGGGCTCCGTCGATTCCGCGGTGGGCGCCGCGGGCTTGGGCTCGGTCGATTCCGCGGTGGGCGCCGCGGGCTTGGGCTCTGTCGATTCCGCAGTGGGCGCCGCGGGCTTGGGCTCTGTCAATTCCGCGGTGGGCGCCGCGGGCGAGGATGCCTCGCCCCGTTTCTTCTCCGATGGCGAATCGGAGGCAACCAGAGGCTTGGGCACCGCTTCACGCAAGACGGGTGTCCTCGCTCCAGGCATCGGAGCGGAAGGATCGATGTTCGGTGTCGTCGGTGGAACGGCATCCGCCAGCGGCCGTTTCAGCTCCGCCGCCGGTCCGGCCGGCGCCGGAGCCGGGCTCCCGGCCGGGCTCCCATCCCGCGCAACGGCCACGCTGCCGGCGGGAAGCCCAGCCATCTTTTCCCATTGAGCGCGCTGGGGCCCGCTCAGGACACTTGCGATCTTGCGTTCGTACACCGAGTGCGCGATGCGGCGCTGGACTTCCCCGCCCGCGGATAGGTCGGCAACCCGTTCTTGGAGCAATTCCGAAATCCGCTCACGCTGCTCGGCGGACAGATCGAGCGTTTGCGCCACCTCGTCATCGGCGAGTGAGACCATGCCGTCGCGCGCGATCTTGATTTGGTTGAGTTTGGCTCGCTGTTCGAGCGTCAGCAGGGCGATGCCCTGTCGTTCGGATTCCGCGACGAAGGGTTCGATCCGTTTCGAGATCTCGCTGGGAGTCAGATCCTGCGATTCTTGCATCAACCGCTGTGCTTCGTTCTCGCGGCGCTGGATAAGCTCGGCGAGCTTCGCGCGGACCTCATCGGAAAGTCCGAGCTGGGACGCGGTCTCCCGTTCCGTCGCGATGGCAAGCACGCCGACGAATTGGGCGTCGGCCGCGAACAGGGGACGACCGAATGCTCCCAGGAAGGAGCCCCCCCCCATCACGCAGACCAGCAAGAACCGAAAAAGGACAAGCCTGCGGGCCACGAGGTGCCTCCTTTGGAATCACAAGCCACGATCCGACGCCCGAATCGTGGATGCCGGGCAAGCCCGGACTCGCCCTTTCATCGTAGTTGGTTTCCCGGTCCCCAGCCATAGAAGCCGCCGTGCGACTCGCGTTTCTTGAGTCGCCACAAGCATCGTCTTGGCCGATTGCCGAGCCGATTCGAGGCCCCCCTCGATCGCGAGGCCGGTGCGGCCGTCGGGGTGTACGGGGGCATAATCCCACCATACAAACTGGGAATCCCCGGGAAAGTTCCGAAAGCGCGTCGCGAAGACACTTTTTCTTGAGGACTTCGCCGGTCTGGAGAGCTCACCGCGTCGTCGGTTTGACGGCTCGGACGACGAGGCAGTGGAGGGGTTGGTAGTAGACGATCGTTCCGGGGCCCCCGTGGACATCCCAATAATCCGGATCGATGGTGCGTTGGATCAGGTTCACGAGGTCGCGACCGTAATCCCCGGCGCCCCCGCCCAATGCGCCCTCGACCACGTCCCTTCGGCGTTCGCCCGCGTGGGCGAAATACCAGCCGGCTCCGCCAAGGCACTCGGCCGCCACATCCAAGGATGCGGCGACGCAGCGGAGCCGTTCATCCATTTCCGGCGCGTCGAGTTCCGGCGCGTTGAGGGCCGTTCCCGCGGCATGGGTCCGATCCGTGGCGGACGCACGGGGCGTCGATGGGCGGCGGATCCCCTCTTTGCGTTCGTCCGAGGCGATCCCGCGTTCGAGGCGTTTCTTGATGAGGACCAACCGGCCGTTGAGTCGAGCCTTATAATCGCGAAGCGTGTCGCTGGCGGCAAGGCGCGGATCGAGCCGCAGTTCCGTGAATAGACTCGTCATTTGGCGTATGGCATCGGATCGCGCCTCCCAATCACGGGCGACGGCTTCGGCGCGGATGGCCCGGCTGACACGCCGCTCGTACTCGTGCAGCCTTGGTTCCGATGGCGATCCGGGCCCTCGACTCGAAGGAGGAGGCTCCTGCCCACAAACGGAGACGCCGATTCCGAACCACCCGACGTTCACGACCGAGTGATCGGTCGGCCGATCGGCTGGAGCCGAGTCGTCGTACGTCGCCGTCGCGACAAGGCCGCCGATTCCCACCACGATGGCCGCCGCGCGGCTTGTCCATGGAAAACGGGTCATACGATTTCGAACCTCCATTCGCGTTCGAATCTCGATTGGCGATGGGCTACGTGCGTTCTACGGAATCGGCCGCCGCGCGTCAAAGAAAAACGAGCGAAGGGCTATGGGCCATCCGTGCCGAATTGGGTTGACGGCACTTCGGCGGTCCTCGCTCGGGAGATGCCGCGGAACGTCTTGGTTTGGACCAAGAATCCGCTCACGAGCCATGCGACTGCGGCTCCAAAGAAACAATCGCTCGCAAAGTGCGCGCTCGACGCGACCCGCTGTAGGGCCGCGCCTGCCGCAAAGAGCAGAAAGAGAAACCGGCCGCGCGGATAGAGGACGGCGAGCCCAGCGGCGAGCCCGACCGCCGTCGCCGTGTGCGACGACGGAAACGACTGAAGCGAATAGCCCCAGTCGCCCGGCCGCGTCATCATCGGCAGCCAACCCTGGAACGTGTCCCCGACGCCCGCCGACAGGTCGGCCGCCGACGGTCGGTGTCGGGCAATCAGCGTCTTGAGGAGGTTGGAAGCCAGCCCCGATCCGAATGTCGTCGCCGCTAATCTCCAACCAACCCGCCAACCACGCCGGTCCAGTACCATAGCCGTCGCGACGATGAGCATTGCGCTCAAGCCATAGCCAAATACCTCGCTCAAATTGACCAATCGGCGAAGGTCGCCTCGCAGAGGGTTTTCGACGACGACTCGGGCAATCGCGCAATCCCAAGGCAAGACGGCCACCCCCGCGACGGCCCATGCGAGGGCCACCGCCGGATACCTTTCGACCCAACGGAGGACCCTGCTCAAGCGGCGGACCGCATGCGACGCGACCGATGGCGGAATCATGCACGTCGTTCCCGTGGATCATCCTGGCCGACAGGCCGACCGTTCACGTCTGCGATTTCGATGGTTCGAATGCCGAGGAATACCGCAAGTTGCTTGGCCGCGGAAGGTCAACCACAGCAAACCGCACGAGAATCGAATCGAAAACCGCGAAAATCGCGAAAACCGGACACCCCGGTTTGGCCAGTGGCGGCGCGCGATCCCGGTCAAGCGGGGGCGAAACCCGCGAAAACCGGACACCCCGGTTTGGCGAGTGGCGGCGCGCGATCCCGGTCCGACTCTCGGTCGAACTCGTGCGCATGCCTTGCAGATTGCCAGCTTGACGTCGTTTTTGCATGCTATGCAATCTACGCCCGCAAGTGACCTGGCCAGAACTTAAGCCTCCCCAAGTCGCGCAAGATCGCCATTCAGCTTTGTCTGCGCATTTTGCGCGAACTACGCCCGCAAGTGACCTGGCCAGAACTTGAGCCGTTTTGCGCGAACTACGCCCGCAAGTGACCTGGCCAGAACTTGAGCCGCATTGCAGATTGCCAGCTTGACGTCGTTTTTGCATGCTATGCAATCTACGCCCGCAAGTGACCTGGCCAGAACTTGAGCCGCAAGTGACCTGGCCAGAACTTAAGCCTCCCGCAAGTGACCTGGCCAGAACTTGAGCCGCAAGTGACCTGGCCAGAACTTAAGCCTCCCCAAGTCTCGCAAGATCGCCACTCGGCCTTGCCTGCGCATTTTGCGCGAACTACGCCCGCGAGCGACTCTGCCCGTGAGCGACCCGGTCAGGATTCGAGATTCGAACGTGAAATCGGGCACATGTGCGGGTGCAAGCGCGAGTGTGGAAGGGCAAACGCCGTTGCGGCGACGGGTGTGCGGGACGTATAACTCCGAGCGGGGATACTCGGTGCCGAACGGCGGCGGAGCGACCTTCGGCAGCTCCCGATCGCGCACCGTTCGACGGCAAGTCGTTCAAGGAAGAACCGCGCATGGCTGACTCGGAACGGCAATACCCTCGGATGGTCGGCGGGGCTCTGGTCGGAGCGATCGCCGCCTTGGTGATGTTCGCGAACCTCGGGGGGCCTCGACTGTGGGACCGCGACGAACCGCGCAATGCCGGCTGCGCGGCCGAGATGTTCGCTCGAAACGACTGGGTGACGCCGGTCTTCAACGGTGAGCTGCGCGGGCACAAGCCGGTCCTCCTTTACTGGCTGATGATGGGCGCGTACCAGGTTTTCGGGGTCAATGAGTTTGCCGCCCGTTTCTGGTCCGCGACGCTCGCCGTCGTGACGTGCGGGCTGAGCGCCGCGCTCGGCATGCGATGGTATGGACGCGACGCGGGCGTCTTGAGCGGCATCGTGCTGGCGACGTCGCTCATGTTCGGCGTCGCGGGGCGCGCCGCGACGCCCGATTCGGTTTTGGTTTTCACCACGGCGGCGGCGCTGGTTTGGTTCGCCTGGTGGGCCGTTCCCAAGCCGGGATCGACGCACGCCGTTCGCGCGGGCTTTCCGCGCAGCCTTCCGTTCGCGGTCGTCTTCCACGGCATCCTCGCGCTCGGCGTACTTGCCAAAGGCCCCGTCGGATTCGTCGTTCCGGCCGCCGTGGTCGGAACGTATCTGCTCATCACGGGCGATGTGCGGTGGAGCGGCGCGCCGAGCGTTCTGGCGCGCGGGGCGATGGGCGTCGGGCTGTTCGTTCGAACCTGCGCGAGCATGCGGTTGTTGACCGCCTCGTTGATGCTGCTGGTGATCGCGGGGCCCTGGTACGCGTGGGTCGGATTGCGGACCGACGGTCGCTTTCTCTATGAGTTTTTCATCGAACACAATTGGAATCGGGCCCGCGAGCCGATGGAGGGACACGGTGGTCCCATTGTCTATTACCTTGGAGCGTTGTGCGTTGGTTTTTTTCCTTGGTCGGTCTTTCTCGTTCCGACTTTGGTCGAGTCCATTCAGGTTGTGCGTCGGAAGATCGCCGGATCGGACGGCGCGCTCTTCCTGCTCTGCTGGCTCTGCGTGTGGATCGGGATCTTCAGCGTCGCGAAGACGAAATTGCCGAGCTACATCACACCCAGCCATCCGGCGATCGCCCTGCTCACCGCATGGCTGCTCGATCGCTGGCGACGAGGAACGTCCATTGCGCGGGGCATCTGGCCGCAGGCCGCCTTCGTGATTCTCGGCGCGGTCGGGGTCGCCATGCTCGTCGGGTTGCCGATCGCGGCGCGCCGGTACTTGCCTGGCGATGAGTGGTTGGCGGGGCTTGGCGTCGTGCCGTTCACCGCCGCGATCGCCGCCGCGTGGCTCACGCGCGCGGATCGGCGGTCGGGGGCGGTCGCCGCGTTGGCGGTCGGCGCCGTCGCGCTCGGAGTCGGGCTCTTCGCCATCGCGGCCCAGACCATCGATCGCCACCAGCAATTCGACCGCCTGATCGGCGCCGTCCGCGCCGACGGCGCCCCGGTCCAACTCGGCGCGCTGGGTGTGTTCGAGCCGAGCTGGGTCTATTACGCGGGTCAGCCGGTGCGCGTCGTGGTCGATTCCCCGACACAGGACTCGGCCGACCGTCCGAACATCGAGCGTTTTCTGGAGAGGCGGGCGGCGTACGTGATCACGACGCGAGGAGAATTCGAGCGGCGGCGCGGATCATGGTCCCCCGATCTGGTCGTTATCGAGGAAGTTCCCTATTTTCTTAGGGAGGAGCGTCTGGTTCTGCTCGGCCGCCGCTCGCCCCAAGTTGCCCGCCGCAATCCGTGAACCCGTGCGCAACACGACGGTTTGCGTGGACGACTCCCGAGTTCCGTATCGCGCGGAAACCAAGAGATGGCCGTGATCCTCACGCGAGGCCTTGGAAAGCACTATGGCGCGCGGCCGGCACTGGACCATTTGGACCTCGAAGTCCACGAGGGAGAGGTTTTCGGGTTCCTGGGGAACAACGGCGCGGGCAAGACGACGACGATCCGATTGTTGCTCGGCCTTATGCGCCCGACGCGCGGCGCCGCGTGGATCCTCGGGCACGATTGTTGGCGGGACGCGCCTCGAATCAAAGCCGATGTCGGCTACGTGCCCGGCGACCTGCGGCTCTATCCCTGGATGAATGTCCGCGGCGCGCTCGCCTCCGTCGGACGGATCCGCGGCCGCCATCTCATGCGCCCCGGGCTCGAACTGGCCGAGCGATTCGGGTTGGATCCTTCCGTCCGGGCGAATGCGATGTCCAGGGGCATGCGGCAGCAACTCGGGCTGATACTCGCCCTCGTTCACGAACCACGCCTGCTGATCCTGGATGAACCGACATCCGGTTTGGATCCTCGGATGCGCGATCGGCTCGTCGATTGCCTGCGCGAACGCTCAAGAGCGGGCGCGACGGTGTTTGTTTCGAGCCATGAACTAAGCGAGGTCGAACGGCTTTGCGATCGGGTCGCCATGGTGCGCGAGGGGCGTTCCGTCATGGTGGGCGAACTGGATGTGCTGCGGACGCAAGCGTCGAGGTCGGTCACGTTGCGGTTCGCCGCCGAGCGGCCTTCGGCGTCCGATCTTCCGTCGGACCTCGTCGTTCGTCATCGCGCGGGCCGCGTCTGGTCGGGTTCGTGGAGCGGTTCGTCCGACGCCCTGGCCATGTGGGCGAAGGCGAACGGCGTCGTCGATTTCTCGATCGAGGCCCCGGACCTCGAGTCTCTGTTCCGCGAGTATTACCTCGAACGGGAGAAGACTCCGTGATCGGCGGACTGGTGGTCAAGGCGATTCGAGAGACCTGGCGTTTGACGGCCCTTTTCGCGATCGGTCTCGCGATGGTCCTCGCCTTGCTCACCCACATCCTGCCCCCACTCCAAAAAGGGCTCGACGGCCTGCTCGCCGCCCTTCCCATCGTCCGAACGCTCCTTGCCGTGCTCCTCGGAAGCAGCGCGGATGAGCCGATCACGGCGCGGATGATGCAAACCGTGGTGTGGGTCCATCCCGTCGTCCTCGCGCTCATCTGGGGTTACGAGACCGCCCTGTGCACGCGGTATCCCGCCGGGGAGATCGACCGGGGCACGATCGACATCGTGTTCGGCTTGCCCGTATCGCGGAGGGGCGTGTTCATCGCCGAAACGATCGTCTGGCTCCTTGGGGGCGTCGTCGTGTTCGCGTGCGGAGCGGCCGGACACGCGTGGGTCGCGTCGCGGCGTCCGGCGGACGTCGCGACGCTCGAAATCGGCGATTCCCTCAAGATCCTCGGCAATCTCTTCGCCGTCTTTGTGGCGGTGGGCGGCGTGGCGCAGTGTGTCGCCGCGTGGTGCGATCGCCGCTCGACGGCCATGCTGATCATCTTCGCCATCGTACTCGCCTCGTTCCTCCTCCATTTCCTCGCTCCATTCTGGGAACCGGCGCGAACGGTCGTCGGCCTGAGCGTCCTGCACTACTACCAACCGGCGCGGATCCTCGAACGGGGACTGTCCGTTCGTGATCTGGCGGTGCTGATCGGCGTGGGCGCCGCCGCTTCGTTCGCGGCGTGCGAGACGGTCGCGCGGCGCGATTTCCGCGCGGTGTAGTCGAGCTCGCGTGCGGGCCGCGACGGCCGCTCGGTGGACCGGACCGATCAGTGATCGTGGCCCGCGACCCGCCCGGTGCGCGCGTCGATCGAATACGCCTGTTTGGTGACGGGGCAGACGGGAATCGGAGCCGTGAAGTAGTCCTCGTCGCTCGCGAGCGCGTCGAGCGAATCGGGCAACTTGCCCTCGTTGAAGAAGTACCGCTCGGCCGCCGCGTTGATCTCCGCCTTGTACTGCCGGCACGATTCGGTCTTGGCGCGATTCGTCGACGACCCGATGCGCGGGATGATAACGACGGCGAGCGTGCCGAGGATGGTCACGACGGCGAGCAGTTCCAGCAGCGAGAAGGCCTCGCGACGGCGTACTCGGCCCGCCGAACGGGGCCGCCCCGCGAAGCGGGCCCGCTCGATCGCGCGGCCATCGATGCGCGGCGAATGCGGGCCGCTCGGTCGTCGAGTTCGCGCGGCGCGGCTGGTCACGGTTTCGCCGCTCCGGCCGCGACCTCCGTCTCGTCGAGCAAGTCATGGAGCATCGGGATCAGCTCGGAATAGAGGTCGTGGGACGGGGTCGGGCCCGAACTGTCGGCGCGGACAACGAAGTCCTTGTCGATCAGAAAGAACCCCGGGATCATCCGACGGCTCGTGTCGTTATGGAGCTCGCGTCCGCCCGCCAGGACATAATTGCGGTCGGCCGTTTCGAATCGGAAGTGGTTGGCCCAGCGCCGCGCGTCGTCCGGTGTCGGGACGCCCAACGATCGATCGAACAGCAACAACTGCACGTACGCGAACCGCCCGTCCGTCCATCGCACGGCGCCGTACCGTTTCACGTATTCGTGAATCGGTTCCAGATCGGCTTGAGGCGGCACTCCGTCGAACGGGCCATAGAGATTGCCTCCGGAAAAGGCGACGCACGCCGGACACGACATGCCGACGGGTTCGACGAGCAGGACCTTGCCCGCGAGCGAAGAGAGACGGATCAGGTTGCCGTCCTGATCATAGAGCGTCAGGTCGGGAAACCGGTCGCCGACCTTCGGCGGCCATTCGGTGCGCGCCGCGAGGCGACCGGTGACCGCCGCGCGCGCCTGTTCGAACGCGTTCCGGAACTCCCGGCGATAATCGCGGTAGAGGAGGGCCGAGCAGCCGAAGAGCACCATCACCATCAAGGCGAACGTGAATCGGTTGCGGAATCGCCATCGGAGCACAACGGCCGTCGCGAGATATACGAGCGCGAGTACGATGGGTGAGACGTTCTGGAGTTGGAAACTCGATGGGAGTCGCATGAACGGGCTCCGTGCGTCGGGTAACGCGTTCGACAAGCCGCACCTGGAGCAGACCTCCCCGGGAAGGTCCCCTTGGAACTCTAGCTCAAGGATTGACAGCGAGCCAAGCGCGATCGCGCGACCGTCAAGGACGGCGCGAACGCGCGGGACGGGCCGGCTAATCGCGGGCCGGCTAATCGCGGGCCGGTGACGCGCGGGCCGGTCACGCGCGGGCCGGAGTTCGGCCCCGGGCCATCCGGAGACGCGAATCGAGGATGTTGGAATCGCGGGCGAGCGACTTGGCGTCGGTGCCCGAGATGAGGCCTTGCGCGACCAGATCGGCGAGCGACTGTTCGAGGATCAACATGCCGTCGTGGGTCGCCGTCTGCATGACCGAATAGATCTGGTGGGGTTCGCCGAGGCGGATCTGATTGGCGATCGCGTTGTTGACCCGCATGATTTCGAGTGCCGGGACGCGACCGGGCCCATCGCAGCGCGTGACGAGCCGTTGCGAGACGACCGCGCGCAGGACGCGCGAGAGCTGTTCGCGGACACACGTCTGTTCTTCCGCCGGAAAGACGCTGATCATGCGGTCGATCGCTCCGACCGCGTCGCCCGTATGCAGCGTCGAGAAGACGAGGTGTCCCGTTTCGGCGGCCGTGATCGCGGCCCGCATCGTTTCGATGTCCCGCATTTCGCCGACGAGCAGCACGTCGGGGTCCTCGCGCAGCGCCGCGCGCACGGCGGAAGCGAACGACGGCACGTCCGTATGGAGCTCGCGCTGGTGCACCAGGCACCGCCGGTTCTGGTGCACGAATTCGACCGGGTCCTCGATGGTGACGATATGTCCCTTGCGCGAACCGTTGATCCGGTTGATCAGCGACGCGAGGCTTGTCGATTTCCCGCTTCCCGTCGGACCCGTGACGATCACCAAGCCGTGCGGGAATTCGGCGATCTCGCCGAACGATTCGGGAAGATGCAGTTCCTCGATCGACCGGAACTTGTCGTCGAGCCGCCGGACGGCCATCGCCGTTTGCCCGCGTTCCCGGAACAGGTTGACGCGGAATCGCGTTCCCGAGGGTCCGGTGAACGCCAGGTCGAGCGTCTGCTTTTCGCGAAAGACGACCTGCTGCGCCGCCGACATCAGCGAGGATGCCATCTGATCGACAAGCTCGGGCATCAGGACATAGTCGAGGCAAGGGTCGATCTCGGCATCGACGCGGTAATAGGGTGACATGCCCCCCGTGATGTGAATATCCGACGCACGGAGGTTAACGCTGTTTTCGACAAGCTCCGCGAAGAACTCGATGGCCGACGGCATGCTGACACCCGTGGTGCGCTCGGATTGCTCGACCGACGGAGATCAGTCCGCGCCGATCGCCAAGCCAACTGTAGGTCGCGATCGCGATCCCCGCGCCCGAAACGGCGCCTTATACCGGGCGGCTTGGCGGCGAATCGTCAGAGCCGGAAGAACGACTTGAGTTCAGGTTCCGATGGCGCGGGTCGCGCGGAGGTCGCGGGCGGCGCGGAATGCGCCGGGGCGTTTCTTGGGTTCGCGACCGGATCGGCCTGCGCCGACTCCGGGATCACGATGCGGCCTGAGGTCCGCGACGACGTAAGGGGATCGGACGCCTTCGATGGCGTCGAGGGGGCCGGTTTGCGGGAGGATGGGACGGGCACCGAGCGGACGGGCGCCGTCGGCGGCCGGGTTTGGGACGGAGGCGGCGTCGTGGAGGACGCGGGCGGCGCGGTCGCCCGGTTGTTCCACATTCCGTTGGGGTCCGCGGCCGCTTGGCGGGTTCGCGCGGTGTGGATCGGCGCCGTGTACGGCTTGGCCGCATGGAGAATGGCCGACGGCGGGTCGCTCGTTTCGCCGCGGCGCGTACTTTCGCTCGCGTCGCGCGTCGCGCGCGGAGCGGAAAGGCCGCGAGTGGCGGCGCGTCGGTGGAACCCCGCCCTCGTCTCGCGCTCGCCATCGGGCGATTCGCGAGCCGGGACCTCTTCCGCGGGCTTGGTCGAGTCGTCTTCGGATCGGGGACTGTCCGGGAGCGCGGTACCGGCCTCCGGTGGGATCGTGACGGGAACGCCGCCCAATTCGGGATTCGTGTAAATCGTTGGATCCGATGGTTCATTGCACCGGTAGCAACCTTCCTGGCGGACCTTGTCGAGCTCGCACTTGATCGCATCGAGCGCCGCGTTCTCGCGCATCGTCCCGAACGCGTCGTAGGGGACAATGGTCGGCGTGAGGAACACGATCAATTCGCTTTCGCGGACTTCATCCTTGCGGTATCGGAACAGGTGTCCGACAAGCGGGATGTCCCCGAGTCCGGGAACGGCGTTCCGGTCGCGGACCTTGCCGCGCTGGCGAAGTCCGCCGATGACGAGTGTTTGGTTGTTCGCCACGCGCACGACGGTCTGCGCTTCGCGCCGCGCGATGATCGGCTGGTTCGTTCCCTCGGTGAACCCGGTCAGGATGCTGAACGTGGGGGTGACCATGAGGGAAACGGTCCCGTCGTTCGCGATGCGGGGCGTGACTTCGAGCGTCACGCCGGCCTCGCGGAACGCGGTGGTGCCGATCGAGCCGCCCATGGCGCTCTGGGTCAGTTGTTGGTAGGGGATTTCGGTGACGGTCGCGATGCGCGCCGACTCGTGATCGCTAACCACGACCGTGGGATCGGCGAGCAGCCTCGACGAACTCGACGTGCGCAGCGCATTGACGACGGCCGTCACGTCGAAGTTGTTGGTGAGGCTCATGAACGTCGCGGCTCCGTTGAGCGCGCCCGCGGCGGGCGTCGGTCCCACGACCCCCGTATTCCGGATCAATTGCTGCGCGACTCCTTCATCGTCGACGTTGTTGCCCTTGACGGCGCTGTTCCAATTCACGCCCAGCGTCTCGAGCTCTTGGATGTTCGCGTCGAAGATGAAGGCCGTGATCCGCACTTGGCTCCGCGGCACATCGAGTTTCCTGACGGCCAGCGTGATGCGTTTGAGGTTTTCCGGCTGGTCGACGGCGACTACGCGGTTCTCGTCGGCGACGATCGAGACCTGGCCATATTCACTGACAAGCGTTCCGAGCGACTCGGCGATCGACGCCGCGCTGACGTATTGGGGCTGAAAGAACACGACATCCAGGTCCGCGGGCGGATCGCCGGCGGCGGCGGTTCCCGCGCCCCGCCCCGGCCCCGTACCCGTTCCCGACTGGCCTCCCGACGTCGCGTTCGAGAGCGCCTGGTTGAGCAGATCGGCGGGATCGGGAAGTTGCGTGCCCGTTCCGCCATCGCCTCCGGCGACACCCGGAATGCCGGCGCGGGAGCCGGCGGCGTCGAGCCGTTATCGGTCGCCGCGCCCGGGTTCGGGCTGTCGATCGGCGGAAGGCCCGGAATCCCGGCTCCGCCGCCCGGCGACGTGTTCGCGTTTCGGTTCCCGCCCGTGGCGGGACGCGTCCCCGAGGCGGCCGGGGGATCGGAATCGTCGGGACCGGGCGCGCCGGCGCCGGGCGGCGTCGTCGGCGCGGACGGGTCGGATCCCGCGGATTCCGACGCGGAGGCGGGCGGGGACGAGGCGGGTCGGGCTTGCAGGGCGGCCTGGCGCCGCGCTTCCTCCTCCGCTTTCTTCAGCTCCTCCGCTTTCGCCCGTTCGGCCGCCGCGCGGGCCGCGTCGTCGAGTTCGTGGAGGCGGGCTTCGACGAGCTGGATTCGGTCGGCGTAGTCCATGACGACGATCGATTTCGACGACGGCACGGCATGCGCTTTTCCGTTTGGGGAGAGCATGAACTTGATGACCTCGACGACCTCGTCGGGCGGCACATGTTCGAGGGGCAGCATCTTCGTCACGAAGAGCGGCTTCATGGCTCCGATTTCATCGAGTTTCTGGATGACGAGGCCGTCGCCGATCGCGCGGTAGCCGTATCCGGCCGGCGCGAGGATGGCGTCGAGGATGCGATGCAGGGGCGCGTCGGTGAACGCGCCGTTGATCGCGCCTTTCACATCGTTGCCCACCACGATGTTGACGCCCCAATTCTCCTTGATCGCGAAGAGCGCTTCGATCAGGCTGGCGTCGCGGAGGATCAGCGTTCCCTTTTGCTGCAGCTTGGCCTGAAGGTCCTTGCTGAGCGACTCGCTCGGCGAAACGTCGGTCTGCGCGCGAACGGGCGTTCCGGGAACGAGTGCCGCGCCGAGCAGGAGCGTCCAAACGGCCGCCATGGATCCCGCGATCCGCCGTTGATGCGTGTGACGCTGTGACATGTGTCCTCCGTTGACTTGGGTGCCGGCCGATTCCGGCCTCGATCCGCGCCGCATCCGTCGCGACGCGCGTCCCTGGGGGCATCCGGCCACCCGGCACATTCGATCGGTATCCGTTCTCGACCTAAGCCGACGCCTTCTTGGGCTCGGGCTTTGCGAGCTCGATCAGGAGCATCTCCAGATCGAGCACCACATGGTCGCCTTCCTCCTCCGACTTCTGCAATTTCAAACCGGCCGCGTGCGTGAGCTGGTTTTTCTTGGCGAGGTCCGCCAGCAGGCCCGAGACTCCGGCCAGCGTTCCCGACACGGAAACGCTGAACTGCCGGGTCCTCAGGACGAACGGCGTCTTCTCGGCCTTATCCGAAACCGGTCTCAGCGCGAGCGGATGATCGTCCTTGTACCACTCCCGTTCCCTCGGCTCCCCGACGCGCATCCTCCGCATGCGGCAGTTGTGCACCCGGGCGAGCTGCACGAGTTCGTTGCGGAACTGCTGCACGCGTTCCTCGGTCATGATCCGGCTTTCCATCGCCGCAACATTGGCCATTTTCGACTTGACGTCCTTTTCGAATTGCGCCAGTTGCGCCGTGGATGCCGCCGTCTGTTCGAGTTCGACGGCAAGCTCCGCGCGGCGTTGCCGAGCGGCAGTGTAATCATCGACCGCGGGCCACGTGACCGCGAGACCGAACAGGCAAGTAGTGGTTATGACGATCCACTTGCGGTGGGGGTGGTCGATCACGGATCGCAGGATCGATTCAACCATCACAACAGATCCTCACTTGGCCGCCGAGGGGCGCGGCGCGGGTTCGGCGAGCCGGCACGTGATGTCGAATCGGGTCGCCGGTTCGTTGTTGAACTGAATCGGTTGTGTGCCTTCGAGGGCCACTTCCGACAGCAGGCGTTTTTGCTTGAGCGCCTTCACGAACTCGAAGATGCCGTCCTCGCTGTGACTCGGACCGGACAGCTTTGTCGTTCCGTCCGGCTCGACCGACAACTGCTCCAACCAGACTCCTTTGGGCAGGCTTGTGCCGATCGAAACGATTAGTTCGTTCCAGTGGGCGGGCCGGAGTTGGGTCGCGATGGAGGCGAGGTTCGTGGACTTCTGCGTCGTCACGGCCATGGCCGCGCGGAGCCCGCCCAGACGGGCCGTCGCCCCTTCGAATTCGGCGAGTTGCCGCTCGACTCCGGCGCATTGGAACCGTTGATGGAGACCGGCACCGGCGATTCCGATCGTGACGAGCACGGCGGCGGCGACGGGCCATCCGACCTTCGCGACGGCGGGCCACAGCGGCGTCTTCACTCGGCTCACCAGGTCGCCCATCAGATTCGGAGCCGCGCTCGCGTCGACGCCCGGGCGCGTATTGACGAGAAGGCCGATGCACGAGCTGTAGGTCGCATTCAGTTCGGGCGCGTCGGGCAGTTCGCACCGGGCGAGGACGTCTTGCGGGACGATCGCGTCCGCGCGGATCTGGTCCTGGGACTCGAACTGGCGGCGGACCAGCGCGACATCATCGGCTTCACCGCAAATGAAGATCCGCGAGACGTCGCCGCCCGCGAATCGAAATCGTCGGCGGCAGAACCGCTGCAGCCGCTCGAAATGCCGCAGCACGATGTGCGCGATCTGCTCTTTCGCCGAAATGCCGCCGGGGCGGTAGTCGATGAGGAGTTGTCCCTGGTGCGAGATGCCGATATCGACGCCTCGCTGTCCGATTTCGAGCAACAACACGGGGAGTTCCCGGTCCTGTTCGAGCGCGCCGACGGCTCGGGCGAGCGACACGAGCGAGTGTTCGAGCGCGCGGACGTAGATCCCCGCGTTCTCGGTCGCCTTGAGGACGGCGTTGAGCGTGCGGGTATTGGCGACGGTCACCCACGCCTGCTGGTGTTTGGCGTCGAGCGTCTTCGAGCAGGCGGCGAGCCGGTTCTCGCCGGTTCCGAGCAGCAGGTAGTGCGACGATCGTTCCTCGAGCGCGCGCAGTTCGTCGCGAACCTCGTCGTTCGGGCCGGCGACGACGCGCGTCACGCAGAAATCGCCGCTGAGCGCGACGTCGACCGCGGCTCCGTTGAGCCGTTCGCGGGCGACGAGCGACTTGAGTCCTGCGGTCAGTTCGCGGATCCCGGCGTCCGAATGCAGGGGCCCCGAATCGATGCGCCACGTGAGTTCATGCGCGCGGACAGCCGTTTGGCCGTTCTCGTTGTCGACGATCACCAGCCGCAGTTCGGACCGCGAGATCTCGATCGCCGCGCGGACCGACTGAAGTCGGCGCTTGTTGACGCGCGGTCGACGTTCCCTCTTTCCCATCGTCGCATTCCCGTTGTCGTTGGCGTAAGCGGCCATCGGATCGGCCGCGGCCGATCAACCGCCATGTTTGATCGTAGCTTGCAATCGGCGCGTCACGCGGCCGGCGACGCCCGTCGCCGTCACGATCACCGTCGCGTCCGGACCATCGGCAACTTCGGCGGAATACGTTTCACCGCTGCCTGCCGGATATTCGGTCGCGAGAACGCCTTGCCGCCACGTGATGTCCTGTTCGAGCATCGCCATGGCGTGCGCGACCCCCGCCTCGGCGAGGTACCGCGCCCGGTCGTATTCGAT
The DNA here is from genome assembly GCA_016872725.1 of Planctomycetota bacterium. Classification (GTDB taxonomy): domain Bacteria; phylum Planctomycetota; class Planctomycetia; order Pirellulales; family Pirellulaceae; genus VGZC01. The sequence continues at coordinate 65,455 of VGZC01000017.1, read as the reverse complement.
CGTGTTTTTCAGCGACGCGTATTCGAGCTGTTCGGTGTCGAGGATGCCGATGACGACCGCCGTCGTCACGGCCATGACGAAGAGGGCCGTCATCATGGCCGCTCCGGCGCGCCGTCGCCGATGCTCGGAAACTCGGACATGTCGATTTGCGCCGTACATCACGTCGTTCGCTCCTCCGTTCGGAAACGCCGATGCGTCCCTCGCGTCACCATGTCCGGATCGTCACCCAGGACCGAACGGTTCGCGAGGGAGACCCGTCCCTCGCGAGGTTCACGGACGCGGTGACGAGCAGGCACTGGATCTGGCTCACCGTATTGGTCGCCGTAAGGCCGTCGGCCCGATAGCCCTGGAAGGTCAATTGGGTAATGCCGTCGGCGAGCAGTTGGTCGGCGGCGCCCGCGCCGAAAAGCACCGAATTGTCGGCTCCGTTGCGCGACCAGACGAGCGTCTGGCCGTCGGGCATTTGGACCGACAGCGAGCCGGCCGGGTTCCCCTGCGACGTGACTGCGACAATCGATTCGGCCTGACGCGCCGAGCGGACGATGTGCCGCACGGTCGCGTGTGCCGCTTCGAGTCGGGTGAAGTCGGATTCGTGCGCCTCCCACGCGCCGCGCCCCGTCCGCATCACGACCGAAACGGTCGTGAGCACGGCGGTCAACATGGTCGTCGCGATGACCATCTCCAGCATGGTCATCGCGCGCCGTCGCCTATTTCGCCTCATCCTGGAACCCCATCGTCTTGCAGAGCTTGGTGGCGAAGGTCACGGACGGCTCGCCGTCGTCGAAAGCGCCGTTCGCGTTTCGGTCGTGCCAGACGAGCACGCGGGCCGCCATCAAGAGGTTCGGGATGCCTCCGGCGGAGCCGTCGTCGCTCTTCGTGACCTGGAACCGCAGATCAGGGCGTCCCTCGGAAGCGAAATCGCCCGTGGACCCCAGCGTGTCCCACGAGACGACCGATCGGGCCGCCTCGCGTTCGAGCGTGCTGACGCAGAGCGACGTCATGAAACCCGCCGTTTCGAGGTCGCGGCTCACCCGGAGGCTGTCGCGCATCATCCGCAGCGCGGGCACGAGGGCTGTCGCGATGATCGTCGTCGCCGCGATCAGTTCGAGCAGCGTTTGGCCGTCGCGCCGCGGCGCGGTGGTCCGTCGATTCCCGCGCATGCCCGCCTCCCACTCGATCATCGACTCGATCATCGACTCGAATGCCGCCCTGTTCCGTTTTTCCGTTCGACCCCCGCTTCGCCCGCTTCCCCGCCGCTCGGGAAAATCGGCCCGTTGTCCGACCGTCATGGTTCGACCACCCGCACGGCCCCATTGACCGGCACGACGGTGACCGACCACGAGCGGTTCTTGCCGGCGAGCCGAACCTGGTAGGCGGCGAGCGCCTGCCCTTCGAAATTGAATTCGGCGCGGGGATGCGACACGGTGACCGCCACCTCCTTGGTGAACTCGCGGAACGCGTCGGCCGGCTCGCTGCCCGACTCGACGACGCGCCGGATCTGATAGCCGGTCGTCTTGCCTCCCTGCGTCGTGAATTCCAAGAAGTGGTTGTCGCCCGTCATGATCGCGGCGCGCTGGGCACGCAGCAGGTCGAGCGAAACGCGCCGCGCGTCGCTCCGCGATCCGAAATCGCCGAACAGGGTCGGCCCGAACCGGGCCGCCGCGACCGACGCGAAAATCCCCATCAACGTGACGACGACGAGGAGCTCCAGAAGGGAGACACCTCGTCGTCGTGGTTGGCGGCGGTGCGTTCGCATGGCTCGCCCGTCCGGGTTCGGCCTCGATCACGGGCGACCTAGGCCTATTGGGCCCGGTTGTTGGCGTCCAGCGTGTACTTCGCGCCGGTCAGCGGGTTGGTGGGCAGGCTGTTCGGAAAATAGTTCGCGTCGGCGCCGATGTCCGACAGGTCTTTCGCCGGGTACGATCCCTTCTCGAAATACCACCGTTCGACGGCCGAATTGATTTCCGACACGTTCTGCTTGTGGGCGTTCGTCTTGGCCGTGTTGGCCGAGACGCTGATGCGCGGGATGACGACCACGGCGATGATGCCGAGGATCGTGACGACCGCGAGGAGTTCGAGCAGCGAGAATCCGCCGCGTCGCCGAGTCCGATTCTTCTTGACTTGACTTGCCATTGCCTCATTTCCCCTCATTGCGAACCATGCGGACCCCCGGTCACTCCGGAGGCCCAAACCCGAGACGTGTTCGGCGACTCTGGGGCCGTCGGCCCGCGCCGCCTCCATTCAGAGCATAGGTCACGATTTCGGCGTGCAACCTCGTTCGAACCGTTTTTTCTTGGCCAGTCGGGTGGCAACTCCCGCGCGCGGCGTGTCCGGCTTACTGGGCCCGGTTGTTGGCGTCCAGCGTGTATTCCGCGCCGGTCAGCGGATTGGTCGGCAGGCCGTTCGGAAAATAGCTCGCATTGGCGCCGATATCCGACAGGTCTTTCGCCGGGTACGATCCCTTCTCGAAATACCACCGCTCGACGGCCGAATTGAATTCCGAGCCTCCAATCCAACATAGGTCGCGGTTTCGGCGCGCGGCGCCCCGCATGGGCCTCAGTGCGAATGGCCGACGACGCGTCCGGTCGATCGATCGATCGTGTAGGCCGTCGAGTCGACGGGGCACGCCGGGATCCGGTCCGGGAAGTACTTGGGATCGGCGCCGATGTCCGAGAGCGCGGCGGCGGGCCAGGCGCCCTTGTTGCGGTACCAGAGTTGGCATTGCACTTCGATGTTGCCGCGGTTCACGTCGCACGCGTTCTTCCTCGCCGCTTTCGCCTGCCCGGTGAACCGGGGGACGATGAGCGCGGCGAGGACGCCGAGGATCGTGACGACGGCGAGCATCTCCATGAGACTGAACGCGCTGCGGCGCGCGGCGGGAGGGCGTCGGATCATGCGGACCTTTCTTGGCACTTAAGCCGGCGCGGAACGAACGTCCCGGACGTTGGGGCGACCTTACTTCGGACCACCGTCCATCGCGCCGATCATGTCGAACATCGGGAGATAGATGGCGAGCAGGATTCCGCCGATGCAGGTCGCCAGGCCGACGGTCAGGATCGGTTCGATCATGCCCAACATGAGGGCCGTGTAGCGGTGGACCTCGCGCTCGAGGTGTTTGCGGATGTCCTTGGTCGCCTTCGCGAGCGTACCCGTCTTCTCTCCGACGATCACGAGCTGATTGACGATCGGGGGAAACAGGTCGCCGTGCCGTTCGAGTTCGGCGCTGAACCGTTCGCCCCGCAGGATGGCGGCGTGGAGTTGTTCGACGCTCTTCCGCACCGCGCGGTTGTTGACCGAGCCGCAGCAGACCTTGAGCGCGTCGACGATCGTGAATCCCGCCTCCATCAGGTTGCCGAGCACCTCGACGAACTGCAGCACGGCGATGTTCCGCAGCCAATCGCCGAGCAGCGGCGCCTTGAGCAACGTCGTGTCCATCCAGAATCGGCCCTTCGGATTCCGTCGCACGGTGACGACGGCGGCGACGAAGAGGCCCATGGCGAGCAGGATGATCCATCCGTACGACGTGCCGAACCGGCCCGCCTCGATCAGAACCTGCGTGATCATCGGCAGCTTGGCGCCCGATTCCGCGTACGTCTTTTCGAACGTCGGCACGACATAGAGGAGCATGAACGAGACGGCTCCGGAGCCGAGCGTGACGAGCATCGTGGGGTAGGCGAGTTTCTTGAGGATCATCCCCTTGAGGTTGTCGGCGTTTTCGAGTTGCTGCGTGAGGCGCTTGATCGTGTCGGGAAGCGTGCCCGACCGTTCGCCGACCCGGATCTGGTTGATCATGAGATCGGAGAAGACGCCGCCCGCCTGCTGCAGCGCGCCGCTGAACGTCTCGCCGCTCTCGATCCGCATGCGGATGCCGTCGAGCAGCGGGGCGTAGGCGCGGAGCGTTTTCTCGCGCGCGATGGTCTCGATCGACTTGGGGAGGGTAAGGCCGTTCTCGATGAGCGTCGAGACGTTGCGCATGATGTAGATCAAGTCCCGCTTCTTGATCTTTGTGGCCTTCCTGGCCTTGCCTCCGATCTTGATGTCGGCGAGCCGTTGGAGGAGCGGTTTGGAGCCGGTATCCTCGCGGCGGCGGGAAAGTCGCGCGGTCGCCATGTTCGTGCTCCAGGCCTCGCGGCCGTCAACTGGACAGCTTGAAGTAGACTTCCTCGACCGTCGTGCGGCCGAGCCGGGCCTGTTCGAGGCCGTTGGGGGCGAGCTGTTTCATGCCCTGCGAGGCGGCGATCTCGCGCAGCTTCGAGCTCGGAAGGCCCGCCTCGATCGCCTTTTCGAGTTCGGGCGTGACGAGCATGATCTCGTAGATCGGAATCCGCCCGACGTACCCCGTCCCCATGCACTTCTTGCAGCCGCGACCCGTGTAAAACGTTCCGGACGCGTCGAATTCGCGGCCGTCGAGCAGCGATTGGAGGAGTTTCGGATTCGGCGCCGACGGCTCCATGCAATGCTTGCAAATGCCCCGCAGGAGGCGTTGGGCGTACGCGGCGATCAGCGCCCCGGCGATCTTGAACCGGTCGAGCCCGAGGTCGTTGAGCCGGGTGACGGCGCCGACGGCGTCGTTGGTGTGGAGCGTGCTGATGAGCAGGTGGCCGGTGAGCGCGGCCTGGACGGCGGCGGTCGCCGTCTCGTGGTCGCGGATCTCGCCCACCAGGATCACGTCGGGGTCCTGCCGCATGAGGTACTTCAGCGCGTTGGCGAACCCCATGCCGTGCTCGTTGTTCGCCTGCACCTGATTGATGCCCCGCAACCGGAACTCGACCGGGTCCTCGACCGTCGAGATGTTGGTGGTGGCCGAGTCGATGTTCGTGAGCATCGTGTACATCGTGGTCGTCTTGCCGGAGCCGGTGGGGCCGGTGACGACGAGCATGCCGTGCGGCTTGTCGATCAGCATCTTCGTCGCTTCGATTTCGTCCGCGGTCATGCCGAGCGCCTCGAAGGTGAAGACGCGGTTGTTCTCGTTCAGCACGCGCATGCAGACCTTTTCGCCGCCGACGGTCGGGATCGTGCTGACGCGGAAACTCGCCCTCTGTCCGTTGTCCTCGATCGTCAGGTTGCCGTCCTGCGGCTTGCGCTTCTCGGTCGTGTCCATGTCGGCCATGACCTTGATGCGGCCGACGACGGCCTCCTCGGTGTGGTTCGGGATCGTCATAACCTGTTGCAGATTGCCGTCGATCCGGTAACGGCACCGCATTTCGGGGACGAACGGTTCGAGGTGGATGTCGCTCGCGCCCGCGTTCACCGCGCCCATGAGGATCGACCGGACGAGCCGCACGACGGGCGCTTCCTCGTCCTCGGGAACCTCGGACTCGTCGGCCGCCTCCTCCTTCTTGAGTTCGGCGGCCGCCTTGAGATCGGCGAGCTTCATGTCGACGATCGTCTGCCTCGCCGCGATCCGTTCATCGAAGCTCCGATCGAGCGCTTGGAGCACATCGTGGTGGATCGCGACAACGGGCTCGATCTGATACCCGGTGATCAGCTCGGCTTCGGAGATCGTCTCGATGTCGTCGGGCGCCACCATGGCGAGCGTCATCGAGCCATCGGAGACCGAGATCGGCACGACCTGCCGTCCCCGGGCGAGATTCTCGGGAAGCAGGCGCACGACCTGGCTGTTGACCGCGTCCGCGACGATCTTGTGATACGGGACGTCGAATTGCCGCGCGAGCGCGTCGCCGAGCTGTTCGACACTGATGAGGCCGCGTGTGACGAGCAGCGAGCCGAGCATGCCGCGGCTGGCACCCTGGCTTTGGAGCGCGTCGTCGAGCTGTTCCTCGGTGATCAGGTTGCGGGCGACCAGGATGTCGCCGAGCCGTCCGGCCATCGTCTTCCTTCTTTCTTTCGTTCGCGGTCCCGACCGGGCGCGGAACCGGGCGCGTATCATCGCGGACGGCGCCGCGCGGCCGCTCAAATGGGCTTGCCCGACGCGGCCGTGAGCTGTTCGACCTTCGATTCCAGGATCAACGGGTTGTAGGGCGCGACAAGATATTCGACCGCGCCCGCGCGAAACGCTTTTTGCACCGTGTCAAGCTCGGCGTCCGTCGAAAGGGCCATGATCGGCAGGCGCGTCGTGGATTCGTCGAGCCCGAGCGTTTCCATGAACTTCAGGCCTCCATTGCCTCCGAACGCCAGGTCGACGATGACTCCGTCCGGCATCTCGTCCTTGATGCCGCGAATCGCCTCGTCCGACGTCGCATACACGCGGACTCGGAATCCGAGCAGTTCCAGCCGGAACCGAGTCACCTCGGCCATGACGGGATCGTCCTCGACGAAGACGACATACGGCGCGTTTTCGCTCATCGGTTGGTTTCCATCGCGACGAATCGCTCGACGTGGCTTTCCCGCCGAACGGACGGCGGCACGCCGGTCATCGGGCCGCGCGGACGCGCGGCGACCGCCGCGCCCTCGGCAAGGACATGGAAACGTAGCTTTCCCCGATACCCTGTCAAACGGAACCCGGTCGTACGGGCGAGGGCGCGGGCCCCGCTCCCGCACGGACGGTTCGGCGCCGCGGCGCCCCGGCGCCGCGCCGTTCGAATCGCGAGAACCCGTTCGATCGTCACGCGCCGAATCGCCGGAAAAGGCGAAAGACGCGGAATCCGAAACGGTTGTCACGAGCCGACGAATTCGCCGCGACGACGATGGAGATCGAGGGCTAGAGTTGTAGGGAGGAAAGGCGAGCCATGCGTACCGCGCGTTCGTGCAAGTCGGGATGGGCGCTGATCGCGCTCGGGCTGATCCTCGCGGGCTGTTCGCGGGCCGCGCCGGAGTCCTCGACTCCCGAGGGTGCGGCCGGCGCGCCGGAATCGGTCGGCGCGTCGCGGACGGCCCCTTCATCCGAAACGCCCGAAACACCCGGGACACGGAACGCCGCGGCGCCGGGCACGGACCCGAACGCTCCCTCCGTGCCCGTGCATCCGGCGTCGAATACGGCGGGAACGCCCGACGTCCAACCCGCCGGTCCCGTCGCGCCGGGGAATCCCGGCACGGCCACAGCCGGTGGTCCGCCCGCTCCATTCAACCTCTTCGCGCCGCCCAAGATCGACGTCCCCGTCGTGCACCAGAGCGAACAGCGCGAGGAGGACGAGGCGGTTCGCCTGATCGGGTTTGTCGACGTGGGCGCCATGAAGGCGCTGCTCGCGTTCGACGGCAAGATCCGCGGCATGGAGGCGGGTGCGGTGCACGCGAATGTCGAGGTCGTCGCGATCGATCCGCCGCGCGTCACGCTGCAACGCGGACGCGAACGGTGGATCACGGCTCTATTCGAGCAGCCCGTCGTCAATCAACAGGGACGCGACCACGCGGGGCGGTCCGCGGGTCCCCAAGTCACCATCGGACAGCAGTCGTCGGCGGGCGGGCAGCGAAGCGGCGGGCCGTCGATGTTTGGCGGACCGGGACGTCGCGGCGCGGCGGGCGAATGGCCCGGCATGTCGAGCGGCGCGGGACCTGGAGCGCTGAACCCGCCCGGCGCGATCGGCCTTCCTCCGCTGCCCGGTCTTCCCGGCGAAGGGGACGCGGGGCAATCGGGCGGAACGGACGGCTCGCCGACCGTTCCCGGTCTCCCGGGAATTCCCCTCCCCGGCGCCGGAACCGGCCCGCCGACACCCTAGCTCAATTTGGTAAACGTCCGGCGGATTGCGTCATTGACGGCGGGGGTATCCTGGAGCGAGACGTCCGATCGAGATCTCACTCCGGGAGGTTGGCATGGCTGGAAGGCGGATCCGCCAACGCGGGACGGCGCCGATTCTGAAGTCGTTCCGCGAGTGGATCGACAAGACGGTCGGCAATGCGCTTCCCAAGAGCGACCGGGGCGACGCGTTTCGCCCACCACGGTCTTCTCACCGACCGTCAGTGAGGCTTCCCCCTTGATGAATTGGATGATCGCTGGGAGAGCGACGGTCTTCTCCTCGTGGCATGGCTTCACGGGTGGGTCTTGTGGATGCCCAGTGTCGTTGCGGCGGTTGCGGATCAGGTCGGCCACTTTCTCGATCGATAGGTGACGTTCGGGACAGTACCAGACGACCAGACCCTTCTCGTCAACCTGCTTGGCGACGAGTTGCACAAGATGATCGGTAACGACGGCCATAGGCAAGAAACTCCCCTCGAAGCAGAATCGCGAATTGCGCATTAGATCGCGCAATTGCGCGATCCAAAATCGCGCGCGGCTATTTGGAGGTTACGGAAGGACGTAGTACGTTCCCCCTGCCGCTCCCCTCAGTTCGTAACTTTCCATTCCTCAAGAGCTTACGCAAAATGTAACTCGCCTGAAGGCTGCTTATCCGGCACAGGTTGGCTGCGTCCTTGCGCGCGATTCAACCATGGCCCCGCACAAACGGCAGCACCATTTGTTCCTGCTGGATCGAGTCGAAGCCCGCCTGGCGCACATAGTCGGCGGCCTGCCCCATCTGCTGGTAGACCTTCGGACTCAGCGTGTAGGTCCGCCCTTTCTTGACACCGTGGGCTTCGACCAATCCGGCTTCAACCAGACGTTCGATCACCGGTCGAGCGGCTGCTTCATCCTTTTGGATACCCCGGGCGAGCTGAACCGTGTCGAGGCGGCGCTCCTGTCGCAACAAGGTCAGGGCTATCAACGAATCGACGGGCAAGGGCTGGCGCGTGCGCTTCTCTTCCATAATGATGGTTCGCAACAGGCCATGTCGGCGGCCGCACCCGAAAGCGCGACGCTGACCGTGTGCGACGTGGTCCGGCTGTAGTCCGGCGCAGGACGCCCGTAGCGCAGCAATCCTTGAAAGATCAGGTCGATACCCCGCCCCGTGCGCTCGGCCAAACCAATGCGTTTCATGGCGTCCGCCAGCAGCGGATTGCGCGGACGGGGGGCGACGACCAGCAGGTTGTCGAGCGTCACGCCCTCCACAAATCCGCCGGGATTACTCATGGTGATCCCGTCCGCCGTCCATTGAACGTGAATCGCTCCCAGACGCGAGTAGTCTCGGTGAACGAGGGCGTTGATGAACGCCTCCCGGAACGCCCGCCGGTCATAGTTCGGGATGGGAACGCGAAAGAGATCGACCTCGTGGGTCGGCAGATGCCGGCGCAAGGCCGACTCGCGGCCGATCAAGAGCACTCCGGTCACCGTGGGCACATGACGCCCCTGTTCGGCCATGACCAATCCCAGGGCGCCCTCGAGTTCCTTGTCCGTGAGCCGCAAGAGCGACGAATCGCCGCCGTACCGGGCCACGAATTGCCGCAGCCGCTCCCGTTCCAGCGGATCAAAGTCATCCCGCGTGGCGGCGGTCATCGGCAGCGCCGAGTAATCGACCAGCTCCAGGTCAGACTGTCGCCGTGCGAACTCGTGCGGGTAAAAAGGGCACACACTCGGGCAACCCGTCCGCTTTGAGGCGTCGTCGCTGCAGCAGACCCTCGGACGTGGCGACGAGCTGACGCGATTTCGGAACCAGCACCTTGGCCACTCGCTGCCCACCGACATCCAGCACCTCGACGCGCACGGAGACGGGCGGGAGCGTCGAATTCGCGATCAATGCCGTCAACCCCGGCACATTCTGATGGGCAGCGCGCAATCCAGTGACCGTACCGTCATCCTCCACGCCAAGGTACACCTCGCCCCCTTCCGTGTTCGCCAAACAGACGACAGCCGCCACCAGATCACGATCCGGGAGCGGCTGGAGATCGCTTTTGAATTCGACTGTCAGACTCTCGCGATCGGGCACGAGTTATGTCATCGAACCAACCCCTTCTCCGCAACCGGGGCGCTCGCATCCCAATGGGAAAGCAGCGTCTTGGTGTCACCGATCAAGGCACCCGCCTTAATGATCTTGGACGAGTATGGAGCGGAAGACCGATGCCGCTTCCGAACGCTCGGATTCTCCCGCTTTGCCATTCTCGGTCCTCGCAAACACGTCACCATAGGCAGTCCTTCTGCCGATGCCTGATCCAACGCCTTCTCGCTGCCACGAATCCGCTTCGTCACTTGGCCGCTCTTTTTCGGGCTACCGCCACCTGCTTGAGTAGGGCATCGAGGTCCTCCCGCTTGAAGAGGCGGTAGTCGTTCACCGGATGGCGAACGGCCACGATCTTCCGGGCATTGACCCAATTGCGAAGCGTGTTCGGCTATGCGCTCAATCTACCGGAGGCGTTGAACCAATTCACGAAGTGCGGACGGCTCGCGATCGCCAACGCCCCGTCTTCGACATTCGCGGCCCTTGCCCGGTCGCGCAGCCGGACTCGTGCTTTTCCCGCGACGCCGATTTTCGCGGAAATCCCGGGCAATTCGCCCATTTCCGCCTCGCACAATCGAATAGGTTGCGCCTACGGTCAGGGCGACTTGGCTTCGAGCTGTTTCCGCCGCAGCGATTCGCCGTGCGCGCGGTCGGATGCGGCGAGTTCCTCCTCGCCCCGAACCGAATGGAGCCGCGACCGCTGGAAAAACACGTTGGGGGACTCGGGAAGCAGGCGAATCGCCTCGTTGATGTCCTCGAGCGATCCGTCGAAATCCTGAAGGCCCTGCCGAGCGACGCTGCGCGTCGCGAACGCCTCCGCCTGCCACATCGTGGTCAGCGATCCGGATTGCATGACCTGTTCGCAAATCCGAATCGCCTCGGCGTACTTCGCGCGACCCGCCGCATCGTCGCCCGCGGCCCGCGCTTCGGCCGCCCCGCTGTTGCTCAGCGCGAGCGCGTACCGCAAGAGGGCGTTCGGAGCGCCGGGGAGCAACTCGGCGTATTTCTTCGCGTCGTTCATCGCGAACGTGGTTTGCTTCACGATCGAATCGACCGACAACCGGTCCTGGTACTCCGCCGCGTACGCCATGAAGGCCTCCTGCCGCACCGCGTATCCGTACGGGTATTCGGGAGCCGACGCGATCGCCTGCTTGCAGACTTGGGCCGCCTCGGCGAACTTGCGGTCGAGCATCAACCGGTCGGCCTCGACCAACAGCGCCCAGATCTTCCGGTACTTCTCGATCTCCTCGTCGGGCGCGTCGAATCGCGCGAGGTTCACGGAGTCGCGCGATACGGGTACCGGAAACAAGTTGTCGAGTTTGTGATAGAGGATCAGCTCCCACAGGCAGTCGATGCGGATTCCGTGCGAAAGTTGGGCGAGGTATTGCGACGTCCGTTGTGTCCGGTAGGAGTTGTGGATGCCGGCGACGCGCCCGTTGGCCAGGAAGAGCGGCGAGCCGCTCGCGCCGTTGAGCCCGAGCGCCGTGTGCTGCAGGTACTGGCGCCGGTCTTCCGACGAGGCTCCTCGCATTTGGAAATCGGTGAGCCGGCTGATGACGCCTTGCTGGTAGCTGGCCGTGATTTGGGACGGGTCGGCTCCCAGTTCGACGCGGTCGTGTCCGGGGAATCCGAGCAGACCGATCGGTTGGCCGAGCAATTCGCGCAGTTCCTCGGGCGTGGCGAGCGACAATTCGGAGGGCAGCGCCGGGCCGGACGCGCCGAGCTGCAGCACGGCGACGTCGGGACATCCGGGAAAGGTCGGTCCGTGCGACGGCTCCATCGAACGCACGATGGCGACGCGGTCCGCATCGATGCTGCGAAGGACGCCGGGATGGAACCAAACCTGTTCGACGTCGTGCGACGCGCCGACTCCGTTGACATGGGCCGTCATCCTCTTTCCGTCCGAAAAGTAGAAATCGGCGACGTGCGCGTTGGTGGCGACGAGCCGGTGTGTGCGGGATATGACGAATCCGGTGCCCGAGGCGCCGCTCGGCGTCATCAGCAGGACGACCGCCGACTGCGCGTTGCGCGCGGCGCCGCCGAGGTCACTTGTCCCGGTCGCCCCGCCGCCGGTTGGGCCTCCGGGCGCGGTCCCCGCGTCGTTGAGTTCATCGAGTTCTTTTTTCGCTTGGGCAAGTCCGCGTTCGGCGGCCTTTTCGAGCCAGCGGCGCGCTTCGGAGGCGTCGCGTGCGACGCCGATTCCCTTTCGAAGGCACCGCCCGTAGTTGAACGCGCCGAAGGCATTCCCGCGCGATGCCGCGAGATGGTAGTATTCCGCCGCCCGCTCGACGTCCTTCGCGAACATATGACCGAATTCATAGAACGTGCCCCGATCGACGATGGCGTCGAGGCTGCCGGTCGCGAATGCCCGATCATGCCATCGCCGCGATTCGTCGGCGTTCTTCGCGATTCCCGCGCCCTCCCCATACGCGCGGCTCAGGTCGCGCATCGCCGCGACATTGCCCTGCTCGGCGCCCTTGCGGAGCCACGCGACGCCCGTCGCGGCCGCGGCGGGGATCGGGCCGCCATCGAGGTAGTAGGAGCCGAGCGAGGCCTGCGCGCCGGCGAATCCCGCATCGGCCGACTTCCGCAACCACTCGATCGATTGGGCCATGGTGAGTCGATATTCCGCCGGGACGGACTCGCCGGTCTGCTGGCTGCGAAGGAATTGCCCGGCCGGATCGCCGGCCTCCGCCGCTTTCTGCAGGTTCGCCGCCGTTTCCGCATCGGAAGGGCGCGGCTCCGGTGTGACCGTGACCGGTGTCCGTTCGCCGTTTCGAAGGACCGTGATCGTGACGGACTGGCCCGGCGCGGATCGTTCGACGATTCGAGTGAACTCCGTCGCGTCCCGCACGTCGAATGCGTCGATGCGGACGATGCGGTCGTCGATCCGAAGGCCGTCGCGCTGCGCCGGCGCGCCGGGGACCAGGAACCGAATCGTGATGTCGTCCCGATTGTTCTCGATGCCGGCTCCGATCCAGAGCGGAGTCTCGGGCGCGTCCGTCGCGGTCGGCCCGGCCCGTTCCGGCGGCTCGGGCGGGCGGGCGACTTCCACCGTCGCCGACGCGCCGTCGCGCCAGATGGTGAGAACGAGCTTGCCGTCCCGCGACGCCGCCGCGTCCTCGAATTGTCGCGGCCGGTCCACATCCGTTTCGCCGACCCGCAAGATGACGTCCCGTTTCTTAATCCCCGCACGCGCGCCGGGCGAGTCGGGTTCGACTTGGATCACGACAAGTCCCGTGGGCCGGGGGAGGTCGAGCAGTTGCGCGAGCTTCCCATCGACCGGTTCGGCGCGAAGTCCAAGAAGTCCAAGAAGTCCAAGGATCGGTGGCTGATCCGGATTCGTCTCGGGCGAGGGCTGGGAAGGCGGATCGGTCGCCGACGTGAACACCACGTGATGCCCGACCGCCACCTGGTCGGCGCCCCGGGTCAATTCGACGATGACCACGCCCCTCTCGATCGCCGTCACGCGGCCCTGGGCGGTCCACGCCGCGTCCGCGCCGGCTTGCTCGTCGGTCGGCGCCTCCGGGGCGATGCGGGCCCCATCGCCGATGTTCGGAAGGACATCGGTCGCCGGGACGACGGCGACGCGCGCATCCCGCACCGCGCCGACTTTGCCCGAAAGATCTTTACCCGAAAGATCTTTGCCCGCGAGATCGTTGCCCGAAAGACCGAAATGGGCGCCGCACGCGAAGGTCGAGAAGGCGATCCAGAGCATCCGGTACCGGACCATCGGCGAACTCCCGGGGACGAGGCGGAACACGAAACGGACGAACGGCTCGACGCGGGTCATGGAATCCGGGCGCCGGCGCCGCGAGCGCGATCGGCGGACTATTCACTCGACGTCGGCGGTACGACCACGCTCGGACGCGACTCGCCCGCGATGATCTCCGCGTTCGGCATGTCGACGCGGGGCACGGCGAGTGCCCGCTCACGCGACTTGCGAATGATGGCGAGCATCGATTGGTACCGCGCATCGCTCGTGGACGTGAAGCTCACGAACGGCTCTCCGGGCCGCGCCGAGGATTCGATCGGACGGCGGGGGAAGCGGTCGAGCGGTTGCACGGCATGTGCATAGCCGTTCACGAGCAACTGCAGCCGCCGGCGGTTCGAATCGGCTTTCGCCGATCGGCAAGCGGCCAGTCCGAACCCATCGTCCCCCTCGGCGAGCGGCGCGCGCAGGATGCGGCTCCATTCGGGATTTTGCAGGTTGATCCAATCGCCTTCGAACCGAACGATCGTGTCGCCGTCGGCGTGGCATTTCGCGCATCCGGCCGACTGCATCGCGCCGATCAGTTCCTGCCGGGCGCCGGCCCAAGGCGCGAGCGCGTATCCGTTCCGCGTATAGTCCCACGTGCCGTAATACAACCCGTTCGTGTCGATCCACGCCATGATCAGGTCCCGCTCGGCGCGCGTCATCGACGCGATACGGCCGCCGTGGCCTTCGACGAGGAGGTCGGCGAGCGGGGCGGCGCCCGATCCATGCCCGCGCGGAGGAAAGATTTGCGCGGACCAGTACGCGGTCCCGTTCATGCAGTCGATCCCGGCGATCCAGTACGCCACCAATTGGCTCTCGCGGCGGTTCACGAGGTTTTCGTAGCTGTTGCTGAAGTGCTCGGTCCAGCCGCCCGTAAGATCGATTCCGGCGGCGATGCCCTGGTCGCCGCCGTGGCACGCGACGCAATGCCGGTCGAGGATCGGCTGCACCATGCTCGGATAATCCACGAACCCGGCGCCCCACGATTCGGGGCGGGGCACGTTCGGCTCGCGCTGCAGGGCGAGTGCGGCCGATGGATGGTGCGACGGCGCGCGCGACTTGTGCTCGTGGCAGCCGATGCACGATCGGGTCGTCCCCGGCGCGGCCTGGACGAACGTCCGCATGCTCTGGACCAGGCGCCCGTCGGCGCCGAGCGCCTGAAGGTAGACCGCTTCGCCCGCCGGCACTTCGAAGTACGCCGATCCGTCCGCCTCGACCGGCACCACGCCGAGGAACTGCTTGACGCTGAACGCGAGCGCCGCGCTGACCAGGAACGTCTGGTTGAACGGATTGGGCGAACCGGGGCTCTCGCTGACCCGCGATGTTTCCGTCACGACGCGCAGCCACTTCACGTCGCCCCGCGCGACGCCGTCGAGCCCATCATAAATGTCCTGGACGAAAAACCGGCCGCGATCCATACGCCGGTCGGTGGCGAGTCGCGTGACGGGCGGAACGGATCGGGCCTTCACCAGCATGGGGGAGTGCATGCAGATGTCGGGATCCTGGAGCAAGACGATCGATCGACCGGTCCGATCGATGGCCATGAGGGCATTCCGCGCCGCGCCCGCCGGCCGACCGCTGTAGAGGAAAAGGTTCTCGTTGATCGGCCATGGTTCGCACGAATCGCCCATGTCGAACGTCGGGTTCTCCGGATGTTCGAGATTCGTGATCGCGGAAGGGTTGTTCTTGCCGCGGTACGGGTCGATGATCCCGATCGAACCGCGAGGCGGCGCGTTGTGTTTGGCGAGCGTTCCGACGATCAAGTGCGTGCCGGGAATCGGCCGAGCGTCCAGGACGGCTTCCGGAAAGACCATGTTGTTGGCGAACATGGCCGTTTCCTCGGTGCCGTCCGCGTGGATCGTCCAAAGTGACTGGATCGTCAGCGCGTTCTTGTCGACGTACTCCCAGCGGCCAAACGCGATCCGGCCGTCCGGCAGCACGCTCGGGTCGAACTCGTTCACGTTGTTGACCGAGATCGGATGCAGATCGGAGCCGTCCGCGTTCATCACGTGCAGGATGGCGACTCCCGTGTTGTTGCACGGCACAAGTCCGCTCGGTCGCGTGGACAGGAATACGATCCTCCCGTCGGGCAGGTAGGCGGGCGCGAGGTCGTGTTGTCCGCCGCCTCGACCGTGGTAGCTCGCGCAGGTCGGCGCGGGGTCGGTGACCCGGCGCAAGCCCTTCCCATCGATGCCGATCTCGTGGATGCTCGTGCTCCCCTCGGGTTCCCCCTTGTAACAAAAGAGCACCTTGGTCGCGTCCCACGACAACTCGGGATGGCTGTAGACGCCGGCACCGAGCGTACCCGGAGTTCGCGGGTCGATGACCGCCCGGATCTTCCATTCGGCCTGGGGCGCCGAAGGGTTCTCGACGACGTAGATGCCGCCTCCGCCGGGCGGCCATTTATAGCACGTGTCGTAAATGTGGATGCCCTGGTACGAGTGCCGCTTGACGAAGAGGAGCGGCGCGTCGAGCGCCGCGCGGACATCGGCCGGGTCGGCCGCCGTGTCGGCCGCCGTGTCGGCCGAGCCGGCCGGCTCGCCGCCCGTTGCGGAACCGAGTCCGAATCCCAGGACCATGGTCCCCCACGCCAGGACCGCCGCGCGCGGCACCATCGAGGAATTCCCGTTTCGCATCGAATCGCCCTTTCGTTAGGGCTTCCATCATGGCACGCGCCGCGGGGGCGAGTCAAGCGAATGGGAATTGCCTCGCAATGCACGCTATAATGAGCCCACCCGGACGGAGGATAAGGCCATGCCGGGCAGCCGTCGAGTACCGACTCAACGAACGGAAGTAATCATGGATTCGGACACGCGAAATCGATTATCTCGAGAGATTATGGCATCCGCCGCCATTTTGAACCGTGGTTCTGAAAGCGTGAGAGCGGTCATGGCCTCTGAAGAGAATCGATTTACGCATGCACTCACGGACCTCCAGCGACTCTCGCACGGGGAGGGGATTCCGATTGCCATCGTTGGTGGCCTAGGGGCTATCCGGTACGGCTACCCGGCTGCAACGCAAGATATCGACATCGGAGTCGCTCGAAGTCAGCTTGACGCATTGGTGAAAGTCGCTCCCCGGTACGGTTTCAAAGTTGCTTGGGAAGCAAAGTCCGGCTGGCACACTCTCACCCACGGGGATGTGGAGATCAATGTTGTTCCGGAAGGAGGCAAAGCACGAAACAAGGCTCCTACCACAATCCCGGGTCCATCCAAGTTGGGGGTCCAACAAGGTCTGGATTACGCGAGTCTTCGAGGGTGGCTCGAACTCAAGCTCAGTTCAGGACGTCAGAAGGACCGGGGCCATGTGGTGGAAGTGATGAAGAAGGCGGAATGGCAATCTCTTCAGGAGGCTCGCGAGTACATCGCCCAGGTTCACCAATCGTATGTTGAACTTTTTGATCAGCTTTATGAAGAGGCTCAAGAAGAGCGGAAGCAAGAGGAACAGCGGGGAGGGGCGGCCCCATAAACGAGGACCGCGGGCGGCCAACAGCCCGTCGGATCGTTCGGCGATCCGCGACGGCGCGTGGCGTACGCGTGCTCGACATGGTGTTCGTGGAATGTGCGCGAAAACGCTTGCGTCCGGCCTCCAATGCTGCCACGCTATCGACCATGAGGACATTCGCATGCGCGCCGCGCGTTCCGGCGCGACCCAATCGAACAACAAGCCAAGGAGTCGGCCATGGACCGCCTTTGCCGTCATAGCCTCGCCGCGTTCGGTATTGCCGCCCTTCTTCTCGGCGCGGAAACCGGATCGGGAACGGCGGCCCGTGCCGGCGAGCCGGTCGTCTTGGAATACGCGCTGGGCTCCGGTCATCCTCTCGCGCCGGAATGGAAGCTCATCGGAGGCAAGTGGGTCGTGGAAAGCGACGGCCTTCGGCAAGTCGCGCCCGGCGCCGACGATCCGACCAAGGCCTTGCTCGTGGTTGGCGAGCGTTACGCCGGGGCGCACGGCGATGCCGTCGCGCGCATCACGGCCGAGTTGCGGGTGGATGCGTGGGAAGGCCGCGAATACTCGCGCGCGGGGGTGAGCCTCGCTTCCGATCCCGAAACGGGGCGCGG
The DNA here is from genome assembly GCA_016872725.1 of Planctomycetota bacterium. GTDB lineage: Bacteria > Planctomycetota > Planctomycetia > Pirellulales > Pirellulaceae > VGZC01. The sequence continues at coordinate 47,933 of VGZC01000017.1, read as the reverse complement.
CGTGAATCTCGTCCTCTACGCAGGGCGGCTTACGTTCGTGAACGATTTCGTCGCGTGGGGCGCGTCGTGTGGTTTTCCGATCGAGGTCGGCCGGTGGTGCACGATACGCCTCGAACGCTCCGACGACCGATGGAAGGGCAAGGCGTGGCTGGAAGGACAACCCGAACCCGACGGTTGGATGGTCGAGTGGTCGGACGGGGCCGTCGCGCCGCGCGGGTACCCGGCGCTTGTCGGCGGATCGGGCGGACTGGCGTCCGAACGATCGGCCGTCACGTTCCGGCGCTGCGAGATCGACTGGCGGGTATGGACCGAAGCGGAGAAGCGGACGCGCGACATGGAACGGAGGATCGCGCGGTGGAACGCCGGCGGGCCGCGATCGCTGCGACGGGCTGTCGACGATCTCACGCGGTCTTTCGGTGATCGCTATCCGAATGGGCGCCGCTATTCGGAACGGCTCGCCGCGATCGAGGCGGAGGTCGCGTCCGCGGACGGCTCGAACGGCGCGGAGCGCCACACCGAACGGCTCTTCGCCGCGATCGAGGCGTTCGATACGCTGCGCGACGATGCCCTGCTCGCCAATCCGCTGCTCGACTTCGACCGATTGCTGCTTGTCGATCGGCGCGACGCGAGGGACTATCAACCGGCTCCTTCGTTCCCCATTCCGCCGTTCGCGGGCCGCGACCATGTGCTCAACGGCCTGCCCAACAACTACCAAGGCAACGCCGTGCTGCGCGAGGTTCCGATCGAGAATCGGATCGCCGTGCTGTCGCCGGTCGGACGGAAAGGAACCTTGTCCACCTTGTTCCAGCCCGAATCGCCGGGTTATGTCGGCGAACTCGACTTGCACTTCGGCGCCGAACGCCTGCTCTATTCGGGGCTTGACGGCGGTCGCCGGTTCCAGATCTACGAGCTCGGGTTCGAAGGTGGAGGTCCTCGGCAGATCACGGGCCCCGTTCTACGGGACGAGGGGATCACGGGGGTCGTGCTGGACGATGTGGACAACTACGACGCGTGCTATCTCGCCGACGATCGCGTTCTGTTCGGATCGTCCGCCTGCTTCCAATCGGTGCCGTGCGAACGGCGCTGGGATGAAGTCGCCAATCTGTTCGTGGTGAATCCGGACGGGTCGAACATGCGGCGGCTCTGCTTCGATCAGGACCACGACTTCTATCCGACGATGATGGCGGACGGACGCATCCTCTATTTGCGGTGGGAATACACGGACATCGCGCACGCGTTCAGCGCGCGGCTCTTCACGATGAACCCGGACGGCACGGGGCAGCGCGCGTTCTACGGGAGCGGCGGCTACTGGCCGAACCGCATTTTCTACGCGAAGCCGATCCCCGGTCGGCCGACGCAGTTCGTCGGCGTCGTCACGGGTCACCACGGCACGCCGCGCGCCGGCGAGCTGATCCTGTTCGACGCGGCCGTCGGCCGCAAACAGGCGGACGGCGCGCTGCAGCGCATTCCTGGACACGGACGGACGGTCGAACCGATTCTCAAGGACGCGCTGGTCGACGGTTCATGGCCGAAGTTCCTCCACCCGTATCCGCTCAGCGACTCGTATTTCCTCGTCTCGTGCCAGCCGTCCGCCGAGTCGCCGTGGGGCGTCTATCTGGCCGATCGGTTCGACAACCTGGTTCTCCTCCACGAAATCCCCGGCCGCATGCTGCTCGAACCGATTCCCGTGCGCGCGACGCCGCGCCCGCCCGTGATCCCCGATCGAACGGCGCCTGAAACGCGTGAGGCGACCGTCACGATCAACGACGTGTATAGCGGCGAGGGGCTCGTCGGCGTGCCCCGCGGCTCGGTGAAACGGTTGCGGGTGTACAGCTACCATTTCAATTACTATGGAACATCGGGGATCGAGGACTACGTCGGCATGGATGGACCGTGGGATGTCCGCAGGATCCTGGGTACCGTTCCGGTCCACGAGGACGGCTCGGTTCATTTCGTCGTGCCGGCCAACACGCCGATCGCCCTGCAGCCTCTCGATTCGGAAGGCAAGGCCCTGCAGTTGATGCGGAGCTGGTTCACGGCCATGCCGGGCGAGACGGTGTCGTGCGTTGGATGCCACGACTACACGGGGAGCGCGCCCGCCAAGCGGCTCGGCGCCGCGCTGGAGCGGGCGCCGTCGCGCATCGAGCCGTGGTATGGGCCGCCGCGGGGATTCTCGTGGGAACGCGAAGTGCAACCCGTGCTCGACACGCACTGCGCGGCGTGCCACGACGGCGCGGCGCGCGACGGCCGCGCGCTCGCCGACCTGCGATCCGCCGAACCCCGCCGATTGCCGCTCTCCGACGCGCCGTTCCCGCCGTCGTTCTACGAGCTGCGCCGGTTTGTCCGCAGTCCGGGTTTGGAAGGCGATCCCCGCGTACTCCCGCCAGCCGAATACCACGCCGACACCAATCCGCTCGTCCAGATGCTCCGCAAAGGACACCATGGCGTCGTGCTCGATACGGAATCGTGGGACCGGATCGTCACGTGGATCGACCTGAACGCGCCGGCGTACGGCGGGTGGCAAGAGATCCCCGGAGTCCGGGAAAACGAGGCGGTCAGCCGATGCCGCGATCAGCGGATCGAATCGCAACGGCGTTTTGCCGGTTTGGACGAGGACCCCGAACAGCTCGCGCCGGTTCCCCCGCGCGGCGCCCCTCGACTTCCCGAACCGCTCCCTCGCTCCGAACCGATCGATGTGGCGGGGTGGCCGTTTGGACCCGATGAAGCGGCCGATCGCCAACGGGCGGCCGTCCTCGAACGGAAGAGCGGACAAGGCGACCTTGATCGGACGGCGCACGAGCGGGACATCGACTTGGGAGACGGAGTGACGCTGCGACTCGTGCTCATCCCCGCGGGCTCGTTCGTCATGGGGAATGCCGAGGGATTCGCCGACGAGCGGCCGGCGCGCCGAGCCGCGATCGACAAGCCGTTTTGGATCGGCCGCTTCGAAGTGACCAACGCGCAGTTCACTCGATTCGATCCGTCGCACGACAGCGGTCGCGAGCCGATGCCCTGGCTCAAATGGGACTGGGAGGATTTCTTGGAGCTCAATGAACCGAACCAGCCCGTATGCCGTGTTTCGTGGCACGAGGCCGACGCGTTTTGCCGATGGTTGTCGCGCCGAACGGGCCGCGCGTTTTCACTGCCGACCGAAACGCAGTGGGAGTGGGCATGCCGAGCCGGCGCGGCGACCGACATGCATCATGGTGCCCGAGACGCGGACTTCTCCCGTTTCGCGAACCTGGCGGACTCGGCGTTGCTCAATCTGGCCGGTTGGAATCGGGTCAACACGGGCTTCAGTCGTGTCGAACGCGTGCGCGCGTTCTATGCGTCCGACTCGCACGACGATCGGCATCAGGTCGCCGCGCCAGTGGGGTCGTTCGAACCGAATGCGTGGGGACTGCGCGATATGCACGGCAACGTCGCCGAATGGACCTCAAGTGCGTACGGGGAGGCCAAGGACGATAACCGCGGGGCAGGCTCCCAGCCGAACGCGAGCGATTATCGTGGGGCAAGCTTCCGGCTTGCCCAAAGCGAGCCGATGACCGTGCGCGGCGGATCGTGGTACTCGCGCGCGGACCTCGCGGGATCGGCGAGCAGGACGGGGTATCGACCGTGGCAGCGGGTGTTCGACGTTGGGTTTCGGGTCGTCTGTGAAGCGGAATAAACCCGTGGGGCAAGCTCCCGGCTCGCCCCACGAAAGGAAGCTCGCCGCACCGCGTACTGTTCATTCCGACCGATGCGCCTTCGTGGGTAACGGCGCGGACGTGTCGCTCGGCAGGATCCGATCCCCGATCGGTCGACAGGAACGGATCGTCAATTCGATTTCGGATGCGTCGGGAGCGCGGGCGACCACAGCGCCGACATAATCGCCGTCGATGGTGAACGAACGACACCGCCACTCGGCGGCCGTTCCCAACTCGGGCGCGACCCATTCCAATCGTGGCGCGATCGGAGGACATTGGGGGTCCGCGCGATCCGGCGGCGGCGAGTCGATTCCAAACGTGAATCGGGAAAGGGGCGTCGCGAGCCCCGTGCCCATCGCCTTCAGGAAGGCTTCCTTGAGCGTCCAGAAATCCAGAAACCGTCGGGGACGGTCGGCTTCGGGAGCCGCGTGGATCTGGGCGATCTCGCGCTTTGTGAAATACCGTTCGGCGATGTCGAGATTGACGCGCCGGTCGAGGCGTTCGAGGTCGGCTCCCAGGTCGATCCGATCGGCGACGGCGCACAGGACCGCGCCGTCGGCGTGCGAGAGGCTGAATCGCCACGGATAGCGGTCTTCGTCCACAAGACGCGGCTTGCCGTATGGGCCGACCACGAATCGAAACGACTCGGCCGCGTCGCCCGTGAGCCGTTCGAGGGCCGAGCGGACGAGGGCCCGGGTGACGACGTGCTGTTTGCGGAGCCTTTCGAGCCGATACCGCCGTTCGTGCTCCAACTCGCCCGCGTCGAGGATCGCACGGAGCCCGTCGAGGCGAATCCCGTCCGGCGCGTCGCCGGTCGTCATGTACCAGACGTCGATTCGCATCCGATGCGCTCCACGCGCGCAAGGCCTCCGTCGGGTCCGAGCCCTCCGGACCTCCACAACCGTCCGTCGCCCCGCGGCGCCCCCGCGTTCGAACGGATTCCGGCGGCGTACGGAGCGAATCGTACCGTGCGGTTCCGCGAAACGAAACCACCGAGCACGCGCTCGTGACATGCCGCCGGTCCGCCGCGCCTATTTCACCTCGGTCCACTTCACGATGTGCGCGCTGTCGGTCGGCTTCGTGTACTCGAACGCGCCGATCTCCCATTTGCCGTATTGCGGACGCTTGAATCCGAGGATGTCGTAATCGACGTCGCCCGGCAGATCGACGCCTCGATTGATGGCCACCGACGATCCTTGCAGCGTGAAATCGTTCGCGGTCGGGTCGGTGAATCTCGGATGGCCGAGAACCTCGTGCGACGCCGCGCCCGTTCCTTGGAACGGTGTGCCGTAGCCGTGCAGCGCGTTGTAATCGTGGTTCATGGTCCCGCCCGAGACGTACAGTCCGTACGAACCTTGCGCGCCCGACGACAGTACGTTGTTCACGACCGTCGAAACACCGTTGTACTGGATCACGCCGTAGGTCGTGTTGTTGCCGAGTGTGCAGTTCACGATCGAGGCGGTCGTCGGCCGGTCGGTGTAATTGTAGAGGTAGAGTCCGTACGCGTTATTGCCCAGGATCGAATTGCGGGCCGTGACGTTGTTGCCGTAACTCAGGAATCCCCAATTTCTATGGTTGACGACCCGCGTCCGATCGATCGTGAATTTCGGTGAACGGTAGCTATAGAGCCCGTGCACCGAGGACGCCGGATTGCCGATCACGGTGAAGTCGGCGGCGTCCAGTTCGCCGTAGTAGTTGACCAGCCCGTACGAACCGCTGTTTTCGACCCGCGTGTTGCGGATCGTCAGTTTACCGGGAGCCGCGGAGTCGGACGAGTGATAGAGGGCGTATCCCGCCGTGTTGACGACCTGGACGTCGGTCAGCGAGGGAGACGGAATACCCTGCCTGCTGTAGGCGTAGATGCCATGCGCGTTGTTCGCGATCGTCGTGCCTTTTGTCCGGAGCGTCGACCCGTTCAAACCGACCGCCCAGCTCTTCATCCGTTCCAGCTTGCACTCCTCGAGCACCAGATCGCAGTTGACCCCATAGACGCCGTACGCGCCGTTGTCCGAAAGATCCCAGCCCTTCAGGACGCGGCCGTCCTTCGAGTTGTTGCCCGCGAGGTAGATTCCGTATCCGTTGTTGTGGACCGCCTTCTCCTGGTTCTGGAACGCGAAGTCGCCGTACTGGCAGATCAGCGCCCAGTACTTGTTCTGTTCGATCTTGCAGTTGTCGATCGTCATGCGGCTCTGATAGCCGTATGGCCCCCCGTAGTTGCCGGTGATTTCGCAATTCGCGAGCGTCATGCTCGGCCATTTCGCCTGGTCCGTGTTCGACTCGTAGTTATAGATCGCGTAGCCGGAACTCCTGCCGTTGCCGACGAACGCGCAGCCGTCCGCGACGCAGGACGCGTAGTAGCAAAGTACGCCATAGTTGTTGTTGTCGAGGATCTTGCATCCGTTGAGCCGCAGGTTGCCCCAGGGCGAGTAGAGCCCGTGCCACGACTTCGTGTTCCGGACGGTCACGTCGGTGAACGTGTGGTTGCCGATCCCGCCGTAGTTGGGATGCCGATAGACCTGGATACCGTAGACGTTGTCGGAGAACGTGGACCCGTTGCAAACGACGTCGCCGTAGTAGCTCAGGAACCCCCAGCCTCGGTTGTTCATCACCGACGCGCCGTTGACCGTCAGCGTTCCCGGCGCGGGCCAGTGCGACGAATGGTACAGGCCCGTACCCGCATTCTCGTACGATTCGAGGCCGTCCACCCGGACGGGCCCTCGATCGGCGCGGGAATAGACCAAGAGCCCGTTGCCGTTCTTCCGGATCGGCGTATTCACGAGCGTCAGGTTGCCGTAGACGAGCGCCGCGCCCCAACCGGTCATCTGTTCGACCTTGCAATCCTCGAGCGTCAGATCGCAGTCGGTCGCGTAGATACCGTAGCTGCCGTTGCTCGATACGTCGAATCCGCTCAATACGCGGTTCCCCTTGGGTGTGTTTCCGGCGAGGTACAGTCCATATCCGTTATTGTTGACGGCCTTCGCCTGGTTCCGGATGTCGAGGTCCCCGTAGGAACAGACGACACCCCAATAGGTGTTCTTCTCGATCGCGCAGTGGTCGATCGTCAGATGGCATCCGTTGGCGTACGGGCCTCCGTAGTTCCCGGTGATCAGGCAGTCCTTGACCGTGAGCCGCGCGCGATCGTCCCACGCCTTCTTGGAATCGTCGTAGAGATAGGCCGCGTATCCGCCCGAGTTGTTCGTGAGAACCGAATCGGCGGCCGTGACGTTGGCGTAGTACGCGAGCACGCCGTAGTGGCGGCACCGATCGACGGTAACCCGTTCGAGGTTCAAACCGCCGTGGTAGGAGTAGATCCCGTGCCATTCGGGGATCGGTCCCACCGTGACGTCATGGATCGTGTGCGACTGCGCGCCGCCGTATTTGGGGTCGCGATACAGGTACAATCCGTATCGGTTGCCGGTGAACTTCGAGTGCGACAAGTCGAGCTGCCCGTAGTAGGACAGCATCGAATAACTTCCGTTGTCGCGCACATCGCACTTGGTGAAGACGGCCGTCGTCGGAGTCGCCGGTTGGGAGTAGTGGTAGATGCCGTACCCCGTGCAGTTCTCGACGACGGCGCCGGTGACCTGCGTCTTCTTCGCGGCCGTGGAGCTGCTGTAGGCCAGGAGGCCGTAGCCGCTCGAGCGGATCGGCGAGTTCACGGCCTCGAATGTCCCATACGCGATGCACGCGGCCCAGCTCGTCATCCTGTCGAGCTTGCAATCGATCAGCTTCAGGTCGCAATCGGCCGCATAGACGCCATAGGCCCCGTTATCCGACAGGTCCCAGCCCTCGAGGACGCGCCCCTTCTCCGACGTATTGCCCGCGACGTAGATCCCGTAGCCGTTGTTGTGGATCTCGTGCTTCTGATTGACGAGCTTCAAGTCGCCGTAGTTGCTCACCAGGGCCCAGTACTTGCTGCGCTCGATCGTCGAGTTGTCCAGGACGAGGTTCGACTGCGAGGCGTAGGGGCCGCCGTAGCTGTCGAGAACGGCGCTGTTGCGGACGGTCAGCGTGCCCCGGTCCTTCGGTTCGGCGTTGTTGTCGTGGTGGTAGACCGCGTAGCCGCCGCTCGTCCCAATGCGCTGCAACAGGCAGTCCTCGATCAGGCAGTCGCCGTAGTAGCTCAGCACCCCGTAGTTGACGACGTCCTCGACGCGGCATCGCCGCATGGCGAGCGAAGACGCCGGCGCATAGACGGCGTGCCATTTCGTGATGTTCCGGATCGTCGTGTCCTCGATCGCGCATTTCCCGAGCCCCGTGTGCGCCTCGTCGCGGTACAGGTAGAGCCCGTACGGCGTGTCCTCGACCGAGCACTTTCGAAGGTCCACGTCGGAGTAGTACGAAAGGAGCGACCAGCCGCCGTTGTTCCGCATCGCGCAGTTCGTGAGCGTCAGTTTGGCGGGGTTGAGGTGGTTCGTCGCGTGATAGACGGCGATGTCCTGGTTGTCCCGCACGACAAGGTCGGTCAGCGACGGAGCGATCGCCGACGCGCCGCTGCCGCCGACGGCGATGCCTCGATAGTTGTTCTGGATCGGCGAGTTCGACGTCTTGAGCGTCGCGGCGTTCAGACCGACCGCCCATCCGGTCATCTTCTCGATCTTGCAGTCGGCGAGTTCGAGATTGCAGTCCGCGCCGTAAATGCCGTAGTTTCCGTTGCCCGAGAAGTCCCATCCCTTGAAACTCCTCGCCGTGGAAAGCCCGTTGCCCGCGACATAGAGCCCGTATCCGTTGCCATTGATGGCGAGCGGCTGATCGCGCAAATTGAGCTCGCCGTAGTTGCAGACCGCGCCCCAATAGCGGTGTCCGGTCGTCGTGCACCGGGTCAGCGTCATCCGCGTCTGGTGCGTGTACGGGCCTCCGTAGCCGTTCGAAAACACGCAATCGGTGAGTCTCGCCGTGGGGCTCGACGAGGAAATCGGCTTGTCGTTGTAATGATAGACGGCGTAACCCGAGGACTTGCCGAGTGAATCGAAGACGCACCGGTTGGCCCGCAGTTTGCCGTAATAGACGAGCGCGCCGTAGTAGTTCGAGTCGCGGAATTCACTGTCGCGCAGGTCGACGTTTGCGTACTGCGCGTACAATCCGTGCCAGTTTGTGATGTTGCGCACGGCGAGCGAGCGGAATGCGAACGTGACCGTCGGGCCCTGCTTCGGGTCATGGATCAGATAGAGGCCGTACGCGCTGTCCGACACGTCGACTTTTTTCGCATCCACACTCCCGTAATACGACTGCATGGCCCAACCGTTGTTCTTTCGGATGCGCATCGTATCGATGTGGACGATCGAATTGGAACCGGGGTGGGAGTAATGGTAGAAGGCCGTTCCTCCGTTCTCCTCGATGTCGACGTTTCGGATTTCCGGATCCGGATAGTCCTTGTGGCTGTAGACGAGCAGTCCATGCGCGTTGCCCCGGATCGGGCTGTTCTTGAGCCGAAGCGACGAGTAGACCATCGCGACCGCCCAGCTCTTCATACCCGTAATCGCGCAGTCCTGAAGGACGACGTCGCAGTTCACGGCGTAGAGTCCGTACGCCCCGTTGTTCGACAGATCGAAGTCGCGGAGTGTCCGCTTGCGGTTTCCGGCCGTTCCCGCGATATAGAGCCCGTACCCGTTGTTCGTGATCCCCTTGGTTTGATGCCGGAACTCGATTTCGCCGTACGGCACGGCCGCGCCCCAGTACGTGTTCTTCTCGATCGTCGTCCGGTCGAGCACGAGCTTGCCGTAGTAGACGAGCGGGCCGCCGTAGTTCTCGGTGATCGCGCAGTCCTTGAGGGTGATGGTCCGGCTGGGGTCGTCGGTCGCGGGCGCCCAGTTATAAACGGCGTACGAACCGCACCGGACGATCCCGCTGGACTCGATCCGCACATCGGCGTCATAGACGACGATCGCGTGCGACCGGATTCCATCGAATTGGGACTCGTCGATCAACGCGTCCGAGTCGTGCAGGTACAATCCGAAGTACACGCCCGCGTTGAACGTGCATTTCGCCGCCACGGCTCCGTCGGACCGATACGCGTACACGCCGTAGTTGATCGCCGACGTCGGCGTGTCGAACGTGAATCCCTCGATCCGCGTGTGCGCCGCGTCCGAAAGGTGGAACGACCAGTTGTTCTTGGGGGCGAGCACGACGGCGCCGGCATCACCCGTCTCTTTTCCTGTCGTGTCGGCGACGTAGCGGATCGGGCTGTGCTCGTCTCCCGAACGGCGCGGGTAGACCGTCTCCTCGTAAACGCCCGCTCCCACATAGACCACATCGCCGGGCCCCATCGCGCGGCGCGCCTTGTCGATCGTGCGCCATGCGTTCTTCGCGTTGGCGCCGGAGTTCCCGTCGTCGCCCGACTTTCGGACGTAGTACTCGGCCGTTCGGGCCTCCGAGGCTCCATAACCGGCGAGGAGGATCCAGGCCGCGGCGGTGAGCGCCAAGCGGTGCCGTGTTTTGAGCGTGGAGCGCATCGATCGGGCCTCGATTGGAAGGTCGTGTGGAAGGAGGTCGAACGAACGGACGGCCGGCGCCGTCCCGTTCGTGCGTCGGCGCAAGACGCACCGGCTCACTCGAGCGGTACGTCACGGAATTCGCCGACGGCCTCCGTCGACGCGTCGGGGCGGCTCGACGCCGACGGTCCGGAACGCTCGCCGGCGCTTGCCCCAAGCTCGGGAACGCGCGGCGGCTCGGGGAGCACCGGAAGCACGAGGTCACCGCTTGTTCCGTCCGCGCCCGGCGGACTCGGCGGCGCGGGTAGGACCGGCGCATCCTTCACGCCGGGCAACACGGGAAGCGGCGGCATCACGGGGCGTGAACTCGAGTCCATCGCCGGCGCGCCCGGAGGCATCGGCATGCCGTCGTCGCCCGGCATCGGCAGCCGTGGAAGCGCCTTGCGACCCGCCCCCTCCGAAGGCTCGGCCGACGGTTCCGGATGGCCCGCCGTACCCACTTCAACGGTCCCGTTCGGATCGGGACCACGCCGCCCGGAACATCCGGCGACGCTCGTCAGACCCATGAGACCAAGAAAGACGGCCACAACCAGGGTGCAAACCGGTTCCGCTCGCATCGAATGCGTTCCTTGGGCCCATTGGCCCGAAATGCTCGACGGCCCGCGGCAAACGCCCGAGTCGGTCGAGGGACATGGGATGTCATGAGCTGAAGACAGGCCGATCGCCCGAGCGATCCGCGGAGGAGTTCCAATCGAAACCTAGCTCACGAACGGGCCGGATTCGGCCCAAGAGAGGTGCAACGCCCCGCGCGTCGCCCAATGTGGACGCCGCGGATCGCCGCCCACGACGATTGCAGCGGACTTAACGACCCGTCGAGCCTTTGGGTTCTTTGGGTTCTTTGGGTTCTTGGCCTCGGGCCGTCGACTCGGAACGCAGGACGACCAGCACGTCGAACTGTTCACGCTCCATCGCCAGCACGGATTCCGCGCCGCCCTCGGGAAGGACGGGAACACCGTCGGCCCCGTTCCGAACCGTCGGGTCAGGCAGCGCCGGATCGGGACCGTCCTTCGCGCGCGCCGACAACAAGGCCGATTGAAGCCGCGTACGCATGGCGTCCGCCATCACGACCGGATGCGCGCTGACTTCGGATGACGGAACATCGGGCGTCTCCCTCGCGAGTTTTTCCATGCGCGAGAACAACGCGCTGTCGTTCGTTCCGAACGAGATGTCCAACCGAACGGCGGCCACGTCGCCCGATACGCGGCGATCATAGATATCCCGAATCAAGTTGTCGAATTGCCGACCCCGGGCCACCAGGAAGACCAATTGCAAATGGTCCGCCTTCCGGCCGTCCGCGCCGTCCGCGGGAATCGGCAAGTCCTCGGGACCCAACGCGCCGAATACGCGCTGCGCCAAGATCGATCGCTCGAACGTCGCGTCGACTTCGATCGCGTTCTTCCACGGGATATCGACCCGCCGCAACGCGTCTTCAAAGATGTTCTCGTCGATTCCCTCTTGAGTCAGTACGACGTCCACGACCATGGCGATGAACGGAACGGCCGGCATCGCATCGGCGGGGGGCGCGACCGGGGAACGCGCTTCCCGGTTCGTCCCCGAGGCTCCGCCGCCGTTCGAGGCGACCGGATGCATGGGGACGGTCGGTTTGTCGGAAGGCCCTTTCGCCGCGATGTCGGAGTGACGCTCCGGGAACCGAGCGCCGTCGGCGGCAGCCGCCGGAGTGCCCACCGCGGACCGGCCGTCCGGCGCGATACGACTCGAACCGCCGTTATCGCCGGTCGTCGATGACTCGTTGCGCACGACCGATGACGGGTCTCCATCGGTCGTTCCCGGCGCCGAGTCCCGCTCCGACCGCTCGGCCATTGATGGCTCGCCCGGCTTCGATCGAGTTCGGCCGGGCCACGCCAGCACGGCCACCAGAACGGCGGCGGCCGCCGTCGCCACCCACGCCACGACGCGGATCACGCGGCGCCGCCGAGCCGGCGCCGTCGAGGACCTCGCCCGGTTCGTCCCGTCGCGCGAATCGACCCCGAATCCCAATCCAATCCCGGCACCATCGCGTTCCGTCCGACTGTCCAGATGCACCTCGGCGGGAAGACGGGCAATGCGCTCAAGGATCGACTCGGCACATCCCGCCGGCGCACTCCATCGCGGGAGCTCGGCGATCGCATCCCGGACCGCCCGCAATTCGCCGCAGTAATCACGGAGCTCGACGTCCCGATCCAAACGGTCTTGGACGTACGCCCGCTCGTCCGGGCTCAGCGCGTCATCCACGTACGCGCTGATCAGCTCTCGGATTCGATCTTCGTTGGCCATACGTCCACTTACCGTTTTCCGTCCCTGAACGTCCGACGGTCTTCCCCAACCGTCTTCCGACTCCACCTCAACCCGAACCGAAAATCGAAAACCGAAAACTCAGATGTCCGATGGTTCGCGCAGTTCTTCGACCAGGATCTCGCGGAGCTGAGCTCGGGCGCGGTGGATGCGGCTGCGCACGGTTCCGACCGGCAACTGCAACACGTCCGCGATCTGTTCGTAACAGCAGCCCTCGATCTCGCGGAGCACCAAAATGGCCCGATGCTCTTCGCCGAGTCGGCTCATCGCCGTACGTACCCGCTCGACCCCCTCGTCCCGCTCGATCCGTTCACTCGCTCCCATCTGACCACAGATCGGTTCGGCCCCACCGCGCTCACGAGCCTCTTCCACCGAAACCTCGGGCTTTCGCCGCCGCCGCCGACTGACCGCCAGATTGAATGCGATTCGATAAATCCAGGTATAAAAACCACTTGTCCGCTGGAACGTGCGAAGCTTCAAATAGGCCTGAATAAACGCGTCCTGCAGTACGTCCTCCGCGTCACTAGGCGAACCCGCCACGTAGACCATCGCCGTGAAAAGACGGTCTTGGTATCGCGTGACCAGTTCTCCAAACGCGCGCCGGTCACCGGCAAGCGTATGGTCGATCAGCTCGAAGTCGTCCTTCACATCGGCTCCACAGCTATCGGACGCAGGTCGGACAGGGAAAGTTCCACGAAGATCGCTCGCCTCCCGCTTGCCAACCCCCAAATCCTGTTGGAAAGTCCGGCCAAAACGGCAGCCTCCCCCATTTGGAGGGGGTTTGGGCTCGATCGGAGCGATGGTCGTTCCGCCGAGGTGGGAATCACGGCGGGAACATGGGGAATGAACGGAGCCCGACCGAGGCTTGGTTCATTGTGATTCGCCGAGTCACCGTTTTCTACCGCAAGTCGGCGTTCGCGTCCACGGAATGGTCTGAGGACACCTCCGGCGACATCGAGTGCGCGGCCGGACGGGGCAGGTACCGAGGCGCGTCGAGGGCGAGCGTGGAAGGCGCGTCGTGATCGAGTCGGCATTCCGTGTATTTGCGGTTCCAGCGGGCCCGATCATCGCGCCGCGCCGATGCCCCGTTTGACCCGGGATCCAAACCGGGTGCGTCGCATCGCGCGGTTGCCTGGGAGGGTGGGCCGCCTACCTCCTGCGTCCCCGGCCGCGATTCGCATGGGGTGTTGATTTCGCTCGGTTGGCCGTGTTCGTTTCGATGATCACGCGAACCGCTTGCTCCCATGTGGGGATCTTCGTGTGCTTGGGACGAACTTCGTCATCATGCTCGGAATCGTCGTCGAGGTCGGAGGCGATCTCGGAGTCGTCCTCCGAATCGAACGGTTCGGGCGTCCTGCGTTCGGCCTTGCGGCCCCCACGCGCGTCCCGGCCCTTGCCGAAGCCGCCGTAGGCGAAATCGCGTGATTCGTCGGACGCGACGTCGTCGTCCTCCGACGGCTCGACGTCGGACCCGACCGATTCGAACACATCGGCGTCAATCGAATCGATGGGCGCACGGCGCTGCGCGCGGCGGGCCGTATCGCCATCGAACTCGTTGTCCTCGGATGGGCTCGTTGCATCGCGCGCGTCGCGGGTCGTTTCGCCTTCGCCCGCGCGCCCGCCTCGACGACCCCGTCGCCGTCGTCGACGCCGCTTCCGACCGCCGTCGCTGGCATCGGAATCGGCGAGTTCGCTCCGCGTCCCGTCGTCGCGCTCGACGTCACCGGGCTCCCGTTCATCGGCCCGGTCGCGTTCGGGGGCCGGTCCGATTTCGAAAGCGTCGTCCGCATGACGCCGCCAGTCGGGCTCGGCGTCGCCGCGCACAGTTCGCTCACCGGCCTCGAACGAATCATCGGACGGTTCGCGGGATGTCCGGCGCGTGTCGCGGCCTCGGTCTTGGCCTCGCGGCCCGCCCCGTTTTCCGCGCGGCGCCGATCCCCACGGTTCCCTGGGATTTCGCGGCTCGGATTCGGTTCGAGTCCGCGCATCGGGTTCGGAAGCGTCGCGCGCGTCCGATCGTGGCAGCTCCGCGGACACCGGTTCCTCCGAAACCGGGGCCGATTCCGGTTCGGGAGGCGGAACGGGTTCGTGTTGGGGCGGGCGGAATCCCTGGAAGGTCTCGGTCGGAGTGGCGGGCTGGGGGCCGGATGCGATTTCGATGCGTTCGGTCGGAACGCGGAGGCCGAGGAATTGGGCGAGTGCGTTCCAGTTGGGTTTGCCTTTTCCCGCGGGCTTGGTCTTGCCGGACGGATAGATGCGAGGGCCGCTCGACGCTGCCGGCGCGACGTGAGGCGACGACTCGGGCGCGAGGCCGCCGTCGGGCGAGCTCGAAAATCCCCCATCCGAAGATTGGCCGGCCGATGGCCCGCCATCGTCCGCTCCGGATCGGGCCGCTCCCGACAAACCCGATGCGCCGCTCGGCACGGTCGGCTCTCCGGTCGACGATCGTTGCGCGCCGGTGTCGGGTGCCGGTGCAAGGGGCGTTGAAGCCGTCTCGGGGGGCGTCTCGGGCGCGGCGGGTGCGATGCCGAGTTGTTCGGCGAGCGTTTGCCACGAGCTTTTCGCCTTTTTCGGGACGCTCGTACCTTCGGAATGCAATCGATCGGATGGGGACATGCGAAGTCTCAACACGGATCATCGGACGCGCGCCGCCGTTCACACCCAAGGAACGTCCGGAGCCCTTTGGGGCTCGATTCCCGTACCGCGCACGGAAGCGTACTATAAGGGTCGCGGCCGACCTTGTGAAGTCGACGGCGCGCTCCGCGCGGCCGGCGTCGGATCGGTCGCGCCGAGCGGCTCGGGGCCCTTGGCACGCATGCGCGAAGGGCCCTTGCCGACGGACCCCATGCCGAATCGCGTTTTTCGAGAGGATTCCATGGTTGCGCCCTTTGTTTCGGAAGTCGAGGTCGCGGGCCACATCATCGACGGATTGATCCTGCCCAAGATCCTCGATTGCATTACGGCGGCCGGAGGATCGTTCCAGATCAAGCGGATCTCGGTCGGCCAGGAGCGCAAGGATCCCAGCTACGCGCTGCTCGCCGTGACCGCGCCGTCCCAAGACCAGCTCGAAGCGATCCTCGCCGATATCCGCGACCACGGCGCGGCGCCGATCGTCGAGCACGACTGCCGGCTCGAAACGGCCGATAGGGACGGCGCTTTCCCCGAGGGGTTTTATGCGACGACCAATCAACGCACGGAGGTCCGGCGGCGGGGCGAGTGGGTCGAGGTGCGCGATCAGGAGATGGACTGCGGCATCGCCGTCGATCCGGCGACCGGCGCGGCGCGGTGCGTCGCGATGAGCGACGTTGGGCGCGGACAGGCGATCGTGGTCGGATACCACGGAGTGCGCGCCCATCCGCAGACGCGGGACAGCGAACGCAACGACGCGTTCGAGTTCATGAACAGCGCGGTGTCGACCGAGAAGCCCAAGGGGGTCGCCATCCGCCAGGTCGCCGATGAAATGCGGAGATCGCGGGACCTGGGTCAACGGATTCTCGTCGTGGCGGGGCCCGCCGTGATCCACACGGGCAGCGGCGGTCATTTCTGCGAGTTGATCCGAGCCGGCTACGTCCAGACGCTCTTCGCGGGCAACGCGCTGGCCACCCACGATATCGAACAGGCCCTGTTTGGAACGAGCCTCGGCGTGCGGCTCGACCGGGGCGACATCGTCGAGGCCGGTCACGAGCATCATCTGAGGACGATCAATCGGATCCGGCGCGTTGGCGGGATCCGCCGCGCGGTCGCGACCGGCCTGCTGCGTCAGGGGATCATGTACGAGTGCGTGCGCCGCAACGTCGATTTCCTGCTCGCCGGCAGCATCCGGGACGACGGTCCGCTCCCCGAGGTCATGACCGACGTCATCGAAGCGCAATCCGCCATGCGCCAAAAACTCGCGAACGTCGGGTTCTGCCTCATGGTCGCCACGACGCTCCATTCGATCGCCGTGGGAAATCTGTTGCCCGCGTGGGTGCGCGTGGTTTGCGTCGACATCAATCCGTCGACCGTGATCAAACTGAACGATCGGGGCTCCTTCCAGACGCTCGGCATTGTGACCGACGTCGAGCCGTTCCTTCGGGCGCTGGTCGACGAACTGGTCAAGGGACCGGGTGCCGCCGCGCCTCATGGGGTGCGCGTGTAAGGCCGGATTCGGCCGGCGCGACAGCGCGCGACTGGCATGGGCCCGATCCCACGCGCCGATCGAGCGTGTCACACGGAGAGATTGGGAACATGACGCCGACCGCACGGATCCTGATGTGTCCACCCGACCATTTCGGAATCCACTACGAAATCAATCCCTGGATGCGCCGTGAACGGCCGGCCGACGCCGAGGCCGCGGCCGAGCAATGGAGCGCGCTGTGCGCCGCGCTGCGCGCGGCCGGCGCGGAACTCGCCCTGCTCGATCCCGTCCCCGGACTTCCCGACCTCGTGTTCACGGCCAACGCGGCGCTGGTCTTTCGGGAACGAGCCTTCGTTTCGCGTTTCCGCCATGCCGAACGGCGGGGCGAGGAGTCGGTGGACGCCGAGTGGTTCGCGTCGAACGGGTTCGAGGTCGAGCGGCTTCCCGACACGCTTTTTTTTGAAGGAGCCGGGGACGCCCTGTTCTGCGGCGACACGCTCTACGCCGGCTACCGGATCCGAAGCGACATCCAGGCCCACCAGTGGATCGCGCGGCGGATCGATCGCCGCGTCATCCCGCTCGAACTGGTCGATCCCTATTACTATCACCTCGATACGTGCTTTTGCCCGCTCACATCCAGCGCCGCGCTGTATTTCCCGCCCGCCTTCGACGCCTACGCGCGGACCGCGCTCGTCGAACAGATTCCGACGCTGATCGAGGTCGAACCCGATGAGGCTCGGCGGTTCGCGTGCAACGCGGTCGTCGTGGGAAGGACGGTCGTCACGAACACGGGATGTCCGCGGCTGCACGCGCGTTTGAGGGCCGAGGGTTTTGAGGCGGTCGAGACGCCTCTGGACGAATTCGTCAAGTCGGGCGGCAGCGCCAAATGCCTGACGCTGCGGCTCGACGGCGAGGAATCCACGCGGACCTAGTCGCGGTCCACCATGAACGTGCCGTTGTCCGCGACGTTGAAGAGCGGCCGGTAGTAGTTCTGCGAAAGGAAACCGCCGCGCGGACGCCACGCGACCGAGATCGCGAAGTTCCACGATTCCTCGACATGCCCGTCGTCACCCCGCGATTCCTGGGGAATCAGATAGGTGAACCCCGATTGGATCGCCCAGCAGTCGTTGAATGGCGTCTGCAGGTCGGCGCCGATCAGCCCGTCTCCCTTCCCTGTGAAGCCCGCGTAGAATCGGCCGTTCGCCGAGCCGCAGTCGTCCAGCCGGTGCCGGTAGAAAAAGGCGTACAAATCGGTCGGACTCAGGACCTCGTTCGCCGTCGTCCGCTGGTTGCTCATGTCGAGCGTCGAGACGATCGATTCCCGCTGTGTGCTCGTCGAAAACCAGAAGCCGATCTCGTGCCGACATGGATACAGCCAACTCAACTCGCCGCGAAGCTGTATCAGGTCCGCGTCAAAGTACCACGTCTCATGAAGGTAATCGACGACAAGACCGCCCTGGAAACCCCAGTCGCAGCGGCGGAACAGACCGCCCGTCACGAATGTCTGGTGGCGTTGTTCATCGGTGGACGACGCGCCCGACAGATTGCTCTGCGCCGTGCGAAAACCGAATTGCATCCCCAATTCACCCAGTCCGATCCACGGAACGGGCGCGCCCCAATTCGCTCCCTCGCTGAATCCAAAACTGGCCGTCTCGCCTCGGTTGGCCGGACCCGTGAACCCGTGCGAACCGACGAACATTTCGAGATTCTGCAAACACAGCGACGGACACGGAAGGAAGCAACCACCGTAATGACCACACGGGCCCGAGCAGCCGTACCCGCACGCGCCGTCCTCGATGAAACGGGGATCCGATCCATAACCTCCCATCCACGGTTCGCCCTCGACGTCGCCCTCGAACAGCATCTCGGGCTCCGCGCCCGGCGCCGGGATCGGTTCTCGATGAACGCCGCGCGGCGCCTCGCGAGCCGTCGCCCGCGGTGCCGCGTGGGGCGTCGGCGCGGGTTCGTGGGCCGCGCTCCCGGACGCGTCCGGGTGGCCCGCGTCGGCGGGCGGATCCGCATAGACGCGAGATGCCGACCGCGCCGCGCGGCTCGCCGCGGTTCCGCTCCGCGTCGGAACACCACGCGTTCGATACGCGCTATGGGATTGAGCCGGAACCGCATTCGGCGAACGCGACGTCGCGCCGCGCGGCCCGACCCGAGCCCCGCTCGGACTCTGACCCCAAACGCCGTCCGATCCGTGGGGCGCGAGGGCCAACAGGGCCGAGCCGATAGCCGCGACCACCCAACGGCCTTTCGGGTGACGCATGGGGAGGCGAATCGAGTTCAGCATGGCGCGATCCTCTTCCTTGACCGTTTTTCCCAGGGATGCCAAGCCGCATCCCCGCGATGGCGCGCCGTCGAGCCGATCCCGCGCGGGGACCCCTCCAGCGTGCAGGCCAATGTATCGGATGTTGCCCGATCGGATCTTTCGTCAAACTCGAAATAATCGGCAAACTCCCCCCATCTTCCCGCGCGGCGTCTCCGACGAACGAGCGGTCAGCGTACTCGATTTCCGCGGATTTCCAGATCGTCCCAGCTCGTCGTGTCGTCAAACGAGCCCAGCCCGATCTTCCCATGCGTGAATCGGCGATCGGCGGCCGTCATCCCGTGCGTCGCGACCGCCTGCCGAGCTCACCCAGCTTCTCCAAGACGCGCCGCGCCGGTCGGCCGTGTTTACCCACCTTGTTTCGATTCCGGTGCGACTTGGATGAAACTTCTGAAAGAGCTGATCGAATCGACTGGGACGGCTCGATAAGATCTTCCAGGGATTCCAGGGATAGGGGATCGTCATGCATTCGGCGCCGTTCCGGCGCGGTCACGGATCAAGGAGGGGGATCGATGTTATGGAAGTCGGTGCCAGGGTTCGCCGCCGTTTGCGTGGCGGCCATCGGAGCGACGGGTGTTTTCGCGGGACCGCCTCGGCATGACGTCGCGCCGACGTCGCACGTGGTTCGGAACGGCGCGGTCGCATATCACGGATCGGTTCCGCACGGAGGTTTTGTTCCCCATCCCGAAATACACGGATATCCCGACGGCGTCTGGCATGGGGACGGCTGCGGCTGCGATGCGTGCCACGGTGTTCCGGCGTGGGGGCCGTGCTGCCATCCGCACTTGATTCCCCGCGTGCTGCGAGGGGTCGGCATTCTGGTGCATGAACTGTTCACGTGCCATCGATGTTACGATCCGTGCTGCGCGGGCGATTGCGGCTGGGACGGCTGCGGCGGCTGCGGCGTCGGATTTCCCGCGTGCGGTTGCGGAGGACACGGTTGCGACGACTGTGGCGGCGGAGTGCCGGTCGACATGCCGGGCGACGTCCTGGTGCCGTCGGCGGAATCCGTGTCCCGATCGGCGCGCCCGATGATGCCTCGCGGCGGGGCGACGGCGCGGACGCCCTATGGCGCTCCGAACCGCTCGTATGCCACACGGCCGCGCGCCGTCCCCGCGCAATCGACGGGCCATGCGTCGGCGCCGACCCCGCATGCGGAAAAGCGCGCGGCCGAGTCCGGTCATTCGGCTACGAAATCCGCGAAAGGGGTGGCCTCGCGCGTGCCCGCTCGAACGGCGTCCGCCGCGCGGCCTCGCCCGATCGAGGCCCCGGCGGACCGCGATGACACGCCCGTTTCGGACGTGCGTCGGGCCAACCACCTCGAATCGACCGGCTCGGTTCCCCATAATCCGCTTCGGGCCCGCTGAGCTTCGGGCCCGCTGAGCTTCGGGCCCGCTGAGCTTCGGGCCCGCTGATCGAACCGATGTCGGCCGGGGTTCACGCGTCGAGCGCTTGATCGAGGTCGGCGCACAGGTCGCCGGGATCTTCGAGTCCGATGGAGATGCGGATCAGGCCGTCGGAGATTCCGTGGGCGCGTCGGTCGTCGGGATGATAACTGGCGTGCGACATCGACGCCGGGTGTTCGATCAGCGACTCGACCGCCCCCAGGCTGACGGCGAGTTGAAACAAGCGCGTCGCGCCCGCGACGCGTTTTGTTTTTTCCAGATCGCCGTGGACCTCGAAGCTGAGCATCGCGCCGAACGCTCGATCCATCTGTTGGGCGGCCAGAGCGTGGCCCGCATGCGTCGCCAGCCCCGGATAGAGGACTCGACGAACGCGCCGATCGGCCGCGAGGCATTCGGCGACGCGCGCCGCCGACCGGCATTGTTCGCGGACGCGCAGTTCGAGCGTCTTGAGTCCGCGGGCGACGAGATACGTTTCGAGCGACCCCATGACACCGCCGATCGCGTTTTGGAAGAAGTAGAGTTCCTTCCAGAGTTCGGGATCGCGGACGGCGAGCATTCCCGCGAGCGCGTCGCTGTGGCCGCCGAGGTATTTGGTGGCCGAATGCATGACGATGTCGGCGCCCCGTTCGAGAGGTCGCGTCAGCACGGGCGTCGCGAACGTATTGTCGACGGCCAGCCGCGCTCCATGCCGATGGGCGATCTCGGCACACGCGCCGACATCGGTGACCGTCATGAGCGGATTGCCGGGGGATTCGATCCAGACGAGGCGCGTCGTCGGGCGCATCGCCCGTTCGAACGCCGCCAAATCGGTCGACGGCGCGAGCGTCACGTCGACACCCGATCGATCGAGCACGCGGTGGAGCAGCCGATAGGTCCCTCCGTAGATGTCCGTTCCGGCGACGACATGGTCGCCCGATTTCACGAGCATCATAGCGCAGTGGATCGCCGCCATGCCGCTGGCGAAGGCGAGGCCGCCGCATCCCGACTCGAGATCGGCGACGGCCCGTTCCAGATTCGCGCGGCTCGGGTTTCCGCTCCGGGAATAATCGAACGCTCCCCATTCACCAGCCGCGCGTTGGACGTAGGTCGACGCGACATGGATCGGCGGCACGACGGCCCCGGTGGCCGGATCGGGCCCCTGCCCGACATGGATGGCTCGCGTGCGGAATTGATAGGGCGGCGCCGCGCGCGCGGCGCCGCCGTTTCTCGTGTCCAAGTCGGAGTCCAAGCGTTCCTCCCCTCGCTCCCTAGCGCCCTTCGATAGCCTGTTTGAGGTCCGCGATCAGGTCCTCGGCGTTCTCGATTCCGCACGAGAATCGGATCATGTTGTCATGGATGCCGAACCGCCGGCGGTCCTCGGGGGACACCTCGAAGTAACTCATCACGAGCGGTTGCTCGATCAACGATTCGACGCCTCCAAGACTCGGTGCGATCCGCGCGACCCGCACTCGATCGACGATCGCTGCCGTCGCGCGCCAGTCGGCGTCGCGCACCTGGAACGTGATGAGGCCTCCAAAACCCCGCATGGTTCGGCTCGCGATTTCGTGGTACGCGTGCGAGGGAAGGCCGGGATAAAACACGCGTTCAACGCGCGGATGCGACGCGAGGAACTCTGCTACCGCCATTCCGTTCTCGTTGTGGCGGCGCATGCGGAGTTCAAACGTCTTGAGCCCGCGTTCGAGAAGGTAGATGTTGTGGGCCGAGTTGATCGCGCCCATGATGCCTCGGAGCTTTCGGACCGGCTCGAGCCGCTCGCGATCGCCGATGATGACGCCGGCAAGCAGGTCGTTATGGCCGCCGAGGTATTTGGTGGCCGAATGCAGCACGTAGTCGACGCCGTAGGCGAGGGGCCGCACATTGTAGGGGGTCGCGAGCGTCGCGTCGATCAGCGTCTCGACGGCGTATTGCCGGCCGATCGCCGCGAACCGTTCCAGGTCGACGACGCTCAAATGGGGATTCGTCGGGGATTCGCTGATCAGCAGGCGGGTGTTTTCGTTGATCGCCGCGGCCATCGCATCGTAATCGCACACTTTGACCTGCCGAGTCACCACGCCGAACCGGGACAGGTGTTTGACGCAGAATTCGCGACTGCGATGGTAGCACTCGTCGAAGAAAACGACTTCATCGCCCGAGTTGAGCTTCGCCATGAGCAGGCCGACGATCGCCGCCATGCCCGTCGAATAGAGGATGGCGTCCCCGCCGCCTTCGAGCGCGGCGAGCTTGCGTTCCACGGTCATTTCGGTCGGCGTGCCGTATCGGCCGTACTCGCCCCGCTCCTGTTTTTCGACCACGTAGTCGATAACCGCCTGCGTGTTCGCGAACGTGAACGTCGAGGCGCACAGGATCGGATCGGTGATCGCGTGGGCCGGTTTCTCGCGGGCCTCGCCCGCGTGGACCGAAAGAGTCGACATCCGCGGCGGACCAGGGTCCGACGGACGGCGTGGCTGAACGGACATGCTGAGCGTACTCCAGGGGCCGGAAGGTACGCGGCAGGCAATGGCACTTTAGCAGAGTGAGGCTGCAAGCGGCCGCAAATCCCCGACGCGAAGTTCCATTGTAAGTGGGCCTCGCGCGGTTGGATAGCCACGCCGATCGGTGTTTGCCGCGTCCGAGGGCGGGACAGCCTCGCGCCTTTCTGGACGGAGAGCGAGGCCCGAGCCTACAATGGACCAGGACGCCTCGGACGACCGCGCCCGGCGCCCTTCAGGAGGAGAGCCTGAGCCGCGGGCGGACCGCCGCGGAGCAGGAGTTCGCCAGGAGCCCATCATGCATCGTTTGCGCCCGCGCCGATCGAACTCCATCGCGAACTCGAACCAAAACGCGCGAGCGACCGGCTTGGTTCGTTTCGCCGCGCTGCTCGCCGTGCCGGTTTGCCTGGCGTGGCCCGTTCGCGCTGAACCACCCGACGGTCCGAACGCCGAGGAGCTCGTGCGGCAGCTCGGCGATCTCCGGTTCTCGGTTCGCGAGCGGGCGACCGAGCAACTCGTTCGGATCGGCTCGGACGCCCTCCCCGCGCTCGACGCCGGCGCCCGCCACCGCGACCGGGAGATCCGCTATCGCAGCGGTCGGATCCTCACGATCGTCCGAAAGAACGACTTCCAGCGCAGGCTCGAGGCGTTCGCGTCCGACGCGCGCGGAGAGAAGGACCACGGACTGCCCGGTTGGCGCGCGTTCCGCGACGCGTTTGGCGTCTCGACCGCGTCGAGAAGCCTGTTCGTCGAAATGGTCCGCGCCGAACCGGCCCTGTTCCAGTCACTCGACGAAGGTCCCAAAGAGGCCGCGTTCACGCTCGACAACCGGACGTTGGCGATCCAACAGCCGGCCGCCCAAGTCGGCGGCGAGGTCATCTCGCTGGGCACCGTCGCCGCCATGCTGTTCGTCATGACCGAGGGTGGTGTCGAGCCGTCCGACCAGGCGAGCAACTTCGTGCTCAGCAGTTGCTTCCAAGGCTCTTTCGACAAGGCCCTTTCCGACGGCCCCAATCGCGACCTCGTCCGAAAAATCCTCGGCAAGGCGATCGAGCAGTCGCACGATTGGCCCGCATACACGGCGATCCGGCTGGCCCTGCGATACGACATGGGCGAAGGACTGAAGCCGGCGCTCCGCACGTTCGAAGGCGGACAAAACGTCAACATCGTCTATATCCGCCAATTCGCGATCCTCGCCATCGGCCGGTTCGGAGACCGCTCGCACACCGACGTTCTCGAACCCCTGCTCGACGATCCCACGCCCTGCGTGCCCGCGCAAGCCATCAACAAGCAGATGACCTTCGAAACCCAACTGCGCGACATCGCGCTCGCCGTACTCTGGAAACTGCATGGTCAGGACCCGCAAAACCACGGGTTCGGGGACCGCGTCCAAGAAGACCCGCAGCTCGTATTCCACCCGTCGACACTCGGCTTCCCGGGCGACGCGGAGCGTCAGGCGGCGATCCGCGAATGGCATGCGTTCCGCAAGGCGGCTCCCAACCCGTAGCGGAACACCCGGAAGTAGGCCGACCTGTAACGGGCCAACCCGTAACGGGCCGACCCGTAACAGGCCGAACGGGTCATTCGATTTCCTGCAGATCCAGTTCCGAGAACAGGTGGAAGTTCTTGCCGGCGAGCGTTTCGAGGGCGAATTCCGTGTTGTCGACCATGAGCGCGACGGCCGGTCGCCCGTGCGGTCGGATCAACAAGGGATACGCCTGCACGATGTTGATTTCCGATTGCAACAGCGCCGTGCAGACCTGAAGCAGGGGTTGCTCGCCCGCCGGAAGTTCCACGCCGATCAAATCGCTCTCGATCATCGCGAGTCCGGCTCGCTCAAGGATCTCGCGTCCCTGTTCGGGATGGCTCAGCAGGAATCGAACGAAGGCGCACTCGGTGGCGCCGTTGATCGACAGGGCGACGATGCGGACCTTGGAGCCGTCGAATCGGCGAACCACTTCGAGAAGCTGGCCGACCCGGTTCTCCAAGAAGACCGTGAATTGGCGGATCGTGGGGTAGTCCCGCCCGCGCATCGTCGCGAAGTCGGTATGCGATCCTTCGCCGGAGCTCATCGGTCGCGATGCTCGCTTTGCCCTGGAATTGCCTTTCGTCCGAATCGTCGGGACGACCGCGATCCGTCGTTCGTCGTTCGGCGTTCGGCGTTCGGCGTTCGGCGTTCGGCGTTCGGCGCTTTCGGAAGGGCCGTCATCGCCAATGCGGGCATAAGTGTAGGTGCAAAAATGGGTTCCGTCAATAGGCGGCATGCCCGATCGAATTCAAGAGGGCCGAACGGGTCCTTGACGTTGGGCCGGGCCGTCGGTTCGGAACGGTGACGGTCCAGGTCGCCATCATGGGGACGGGGTGGCTGTTTTATTGACGCGATCGCTTACAATCCGCGGCGTTCGTGCGCGTTTCCCGAGCGCGCCGATCGCATCGTTTGGGTGCTGGAGAGCGCGGCGTTCGAGGCGGAGATCCCAGCGGGTCGGCGTCGAGTTCGCATGGCGCGGAATACAGGGAATCGGGCGACGGCCCTGCGGAACGCGAAACTGTCGGCGGCACCGGGTGTTTAATCAAGGACGTTGCGGGCTTTTCTCTTTGGTTCGAAGGAGACTTCTCATGCGGGTCAGTCGACTTTGGGTGGCGGCCGTATCGGCCGTCGTGGTGACAGCGGCAATCGCCGGTTCGGTGGAAGCACAACCTCGTCAAGGCGGTCAAGGAGGTCAAGGCGGACGTGGCCGAGGCGGGTTTGGACAGCTCGGCGGTTTCGGTTTCGGAGGCGGATTCGGGCGCGGCGGCGGCGGCGGTCTGATCGGCCTGCTGCAGGACCCCAAAGTCCAAACCGAAATCGAATTGCTCGACGATCAGAAGGAACAGCTCACGAAGGTCGCGGAAGCGGCTCGCGCCAATCGCGGTGGTCCGGGCGCGGGTGGCCAGGGCGGTGGCGAGCGTCCCAACTTCCAAGACATGTCGGACGAGGAACGCCAGGAGTTCATGGCGGAAATGCGTGAGCGGGCCGAGAAGGCCGAAAAGGAAGCCCGAGCCAAGCTCGCGGAAATCCTTCTCCCCCATCAAATGGAACGGCTCGAACAGCTCTCGCTCCAGCAGCGGGGCGTCGCCGCGCTGATGGATCCCGCGATCCAGACCAAGCTCAACATCACCGAAGAACAAAAAGGCAAGCTCCAGAAGGCGCAGGAGGAAACGTCGGCCAAAATGCGGGAACTCTTCCAAGGCGCCGGCGGCGGTGGTGGCGGCGCGGGCGGAAACCGCGAGGAAATAATGAAGAAGATGACCGAACTCCGCAAAGCGTCGGAAGGCGGCGTGCTCGCCGTGCTCACCGCCGAACAGACCAAGGCGTTCGAGGAAATGAAGGGCAAGGCGTTCGAGTTCTCTCCGCCGCAAGGCCGGTTTGGACCGGGCGGAAATCGGCCGCGACCGAACAACGATCAGTAGTCGTTTCCATCGCCCTTTCCGACCTGTGCGGACCGGTTGGAAACGGTCCGCGGTCGGACGGGCGCGCCCAAACCTGATCAACCCTCGATCGATGCCCCGTCGATCGAGGGTTTTTGTTTGAGGAACCTCCATGATCCGGCGCACGCCCCTCGTTCTCGCGACCATCGGACTTCTTTGCGGCTTGCCGCCGTGCGGCGCGTGGGCCGACAACGATCCCGAACTCGAACGGACCATCCGCCCGCTCATCGATGGCCATCGCGGACGCGTCGCGGTCGCCGTTCGGCAATTGGAGGGCGGTGACGCCGCATTCCTCCATCAGGCCGATGTTCCCATGCCGACGGCGAGCCTGATCAAGTTCCCCGTGATGATCGAGGCGTACCGTCAGGCGGAGTCGGGCGCGGTCCGATTGGATGCGATGATCGAGCTCGCGGACGCCGACAAGGTGCCGGGCAGCGGCATCCTGACGACCCATTTTTCGTCCGGTACGCGGCTATCCCTTCGCGATGCGATCCGGTTGATGATCGCGTTTTCCGACAATACGGCGACCAACCTCGTACTGCGTTCCATCGGCCTTCCCGCCACGGCCGCCACGATGGAATCGATGGGCATGCCCCACACGAAGATCCACGCTTTCGTCTTCCGGCGCGAATCGTCGATCTTCCCCAAGCGGAGCGAGGAGTTTGGTTTGGGAAGCACCACGGCGCTCGACATGATCACCTTGCTCGGCCGATTGCACCGCAAAGAGCTGGGAAGTCCCGACGCGTGCGCGGCCATGCTCGATCATCTCCTCGCCTGCGACGACCGGACCAAGATTGCCCGGTTCGTGCCTCGAACGGTTCGCTTCGCGCACAAGACGGGCGCGGTCACCGACGTCCGGACCGACGCGGGCATTCTCTTCCTGCCCGCGGGGCCCGTCGCCGTTTGCGTGTTGACCTGCCGGAACGAAGACCGTCGTTGGGACGACTCCAACGCGGCCGAGGTGCTTTGCGGACGGATCGGCGAGGCGGTCGCCGCGCGGTTCGGCGGCGGGAAGACCGAGGCGGAAACGACGCGCGTCGTCCGTGAAGGCGGTTCGGGAACGGTCGTCGAGGACCTGCAGCGCACGCTCAACGCGAGGCTTGAGCCCTCGCCGCGGCTCGCCGTCGACGGCGAATTCGGTCCGGCGACCGCCGATGCCGTGCGCCGATTCCAACGCGAACGGGCCATCGCCGTCTCCGGCGCGGCGGACGCCGCCACGTGGAAGGCGCTCGGGCCCGTCGTCGAATCCGATGCGCCCGTGCCCGCTCCCGACCTCGTGAATCGGGAAACACCGCCTCGCGAGCCCGCCGATGCGCCCGGCGGCCCGCCCCTCGTCACGTCGCGCGGTTGGGTCGTCTACGATGCGGGCGCGGACCATATCGTCGCCGAGCACGACGCGGAGGAACCGCTCGAGATGGCGAGCACCACCAAGATCATGACGGCGCACCTCGTGCTGCGGTTGGCCGAGTCCGACCCCGGCCTGCTCGACGAATGGGTGACGTTCTCCGAAACGGCCGATGCGACGATCGGTTCCACCGCGGGAATCCGCGCGGGAGAACGCGTTCCGATGCGGGAACTTCTCTATGGCCTGCTCTTGCCGAGCGGCAACGATGCGGCGGTCGCCATCGCCGAACATGTCGGCGGGCGGATGAACGCCGACGGATCGCGGGCCGAGGCCGATGCGCGTGTGGATTCCGTCGCCCGCTTTGTCGATGCCATGAATGCGAGGGCCGTCGAATTGGCATTGAAACAGACGCGGTTCGCCAACCCGCATGGGCTGCCCGATCCGAAACACAGGACCAGCCCGCGCGATCTCGCGCGGCTCACCGCCGAAGCCATGCGTTCCCCCCTGTTCCGCGAATATGTCGGCACGCGGCAGCGCGGATGCGAGGTCCTCGGGCCCGACGAATACCGGCGTCATGTCGTCTGGAGGAACACGAACCGGTTGCTGGCCATCGATGGCTACGACGGAGTGAAGACAGGCACGACCGACGCGGCCGGCGCGTGCCTCGTATCCAGCGTCCGCCGCGGCGATCGGTGGCTCCTGTGCGTCGTGCTCGGCGCGACGTCAAACGACGCGCGGTATGTCGACTCGCGCAATCTCCTGCGCTGGGCCCTCGCTCAATCTCCTTGACCGGTCTCGGGAGCCGATCCCTCGTGAAACCCGAAACCGAACCCGGCGAGCCGCCCGGCGCGCAGTGCGAAGGGGGAGCTGAAATCGCGATACCATCGAAAAGCCGTCCTACGCCGGCCCGAGGGCCAGGTCGGACGCCATGCGATCGAACACCGGCCGCCAATCCTCTTCGGCCGCCGCGCGAACCAGACGCATCGTCGGATACCAGGGCGTGTCCTCGCGTTGGAGGAGCCATCGCCAATCGGGGACCGGCTGCAAGACCGTCCAGACCCGAGCTCCGAGCGCGCCGGCGAGATGCGCGAGCGACGTGTCGACCGTGATCACGAGATCGAGGAGGCCGATGAGCGCGGCCGTGTCGAGGAACGGCGCGTCGGCGTCGAGCGCATCGCCGAAATCCACGAACCGATGGCCGATCGGACTCGCGTCGATCTGATCGCGTCCCTCGCCTTTTTGCAGGCACACCAGGACGGCTCCCGTCGCGGCGATCGAGCGAAACAGGGACAACGGAACCGATCGCTGCCGGTCGCCCGTGTGGGAACGGCTTCCCTGCCACGCGATGCCGACGCGGAGGGGCGCCGGCGGAACGCGGTCGCGCCATCGCGCGATCCGTTCCTCCTCGGCGAACAGATACGGCACGTCGTTCGGCACGTTGTCGGGACGCGTGCCGAACACGCGCGGCGCGCTCATCATGGGAAGCAGGTAATCGAAGTCGGGAAGCGGCGTTCCGCGCGCGACCACCGCGTCCGCATGCCGGAACGACCGCAGGACGGGAACGAGCGAATCGGGAACCTCGACAATCGCGCGCCCTCCGCGCTCCCGAACGTGGGCCGCATACCGCACGAAATGGATCGCGTCGCCCAGGCCCTGTTCCGCGCATAGGAGCACGGTTTCGCCTTGGAGCGTCCGTCCGTCGTAAAGCGGACGTCCCGTCACGGGCAGCGATTGCTCGGCGCAATGCCACCGCCATTCGAACTCGGGCCAACCGCGGTCCCAGTCGCCGTTGAGCAGCCGGATGATGGCCCGGTTGCGATGTGCTTCGGCGCTGCGCGGGTTGATGCGCAGGGCCGCCTCGCTGTGCCGCTGTCCGGCATCCAATCGGCCTTGACGCACGAGCGCCGCGCCGAGGTTCCGGTGCGCCGATTCACTATCGGGCGAGAGGGCGAGCGCCCTTTCAAAACTCTCGATCGATGCCTGCAATCGGCCCAACTTCACCTGCAGAGCGCCGAGATTGACCCACGCGGTCGGATAGTCGGCCTGCTGCGCGATGGCCTTCAAGATGGCCGACTCCGCCTCGTCGGTCCGGTCGAGCGCGGCGAGCGAATTGCCCATGTTGCTCCACGCGATCGGAAACAGGGGCCGCAAACGGACCGCTTCGCGGTACGCATCCACCGATTCCTCCCATCGACGTCGGTCGTACAAAACGATCCCCAGGTAACACCACGCGTCGGCATGCTCCGGCGCGGATGCGAGCACCTGGCGATAGATCGACTCGGCGCCGGCGAGGTCCCCCGCCTGCTGCCGCTTCCATCCGAAGTCCAAAGCCTCGCGGATCGTGGTCATGGTGGGGAGGATCGACATCCATCGGGAGCCGGCGGGTCACGGATCGGGCCGCATGGCCCGGCGGATCATGTCGCGGTCGAAATAATTGATCGACATGCCCGCGTCGACGACGAGCGTTTGGGCGTTGATGCCGGACGAGCGCGGGCTGAGCAGGAACAGGGCCGTATCGGCGACTTCGCGCGTATCGAGAGCCCGTTTGCGGGGGATCATTTGCTCGGCGTAGAAATACGAGTCGACGTAGCCCGGGATTCCGGCGGACGCCGAGGTCTTCAGCAGGCCCGCGCCGACGGCGTTGAACCGGACCTCGGAGAACCCACTGAACGACTTGGCGAGGAAGGCGATCGACGAGTCGAGCGCGGCCTTGACGGGCGCCATGGCGCCGTAGTTCTCGCTCGCCATCCGCGTGGTCGAGATCGAGATCGTGACGACCGACGCGTGGCGCGCGAGCCTCCCGCGCAGGACGCCCGCGATCCGGATCAGCGAATAGCACGAAATGTCCATCGCTCGCAAGAACGCCCGCTTGTCCGTCTCATGGAACGCGCGCCCGCCGCCTTCGTAGTCGGCGAAGGCGATCGAATGGACGACGCCGTCGAGCCGCGCGTCGAGGGCGTCGAGCCGATCGCGCATCGCGAGGATCTGTTCGTCGTGCTCGACGTCGCAAACGAGCACCGCGCGTTCGGGAAACAGTTTCGCGACGGCCTCGCGCCGCGCCTCGCTGCGCACCGACAGGATCGGACGGCCCCCCGAGGCCTCGATCCGCCTGGCGATGTGGTACGCGACGCTCCGGCGGTTCGCCACGCCGCAGACCAGGATCGACTTCCCGTCGAGTTCGAGGAACGCGTCGGCCGCGCCGCCCGCGCGCGATTCGCTCATGGATCCTCCCGTGCGGCGAGCGCGCAGGCGAACGCGAGCCGCGCGACCTGGTCGCCGTCCCGCGTGATCCTCGCCGAAAGAAAGAACGCGTCCGCCAGCCGCTCGTCAAGCCGCACGTCGATGTCGATCGTTTCGCCGGGACGCACCATCCGTTTCCAACGCACGTCGTTCATGCGCGTGGCGACCGGCACGCGGTCGCCGCGCGGCGCGAGCTCGGACAGGAGCACCGCGCCGGCCTGCATGGCGCATTCGCAGAGGATGACCCCGGGAACCAGCGGGTAACCCGGGTAATGTCCCCGCAGGAAGAACTCGTCGGGGCGAAACGTCTTCCGGCACACGATCCGGTCGGCGGACCGCGAGACGATTTCGTCCAACAGGAGCATCGATTCCCGGTGGGGGATCGAGTTTTCAATCGTGTGGCGGCTCATGCGTCGTTCGCCGGGACGCGGGTGCGGGACTCGGCCATCAACTGATTCTCGACTTCGTTCGCGACGATCACTCCGTAATTGATCGCGCCCAGCCAGCCCGACATGATGATCCCCACGCTTCCCGCATGATACAGGCCGCGCACCTGTTCGGGCACCCCGCGGCTCACTTTCAATCCTTCGAACTTCGTTCCGAAGCTCGTCCCCGACGGATGGCCCGTGTACCGTTCGAACGTGCGCGGCGTCGCCGCTTCGACATGCTCGATCCGGTCGCGCGCCCGGGGAACATAACGGTCGAGCGCGTCGAGCGTCGTCTCCATGAGGATCCGTTTGCGCCGGGCGTATTCGTCGTCGGGAAGTCCGACCCAATCCTCGTACCGGGCATTCGTACTGGATACGATGACGTGGCGCGGCGGCGCGTGGGGACGCGTCCGCGGATAATAGAACGAAAACGTGCGGCTCGTGATGTCGCGGCCCAGCAGCGACTCGGTTCGAAACGACCGGGCCGTCGAACTGAACAGGAGATCGCCCGTCGATTCGTCGATCGACTCCTCGGGCTTGAGCGCCATATAGACCTGCGTGCTCGAATTGTTCAGCCGGACCGACTCCGCTTCCTCGAGGAACGCGGGGTCAACCTGTTGGCGGTCGAGCAGTCGGAAGAGGGTCGCGTGGAGGCTCGCGTTCGACACGACCGCGCGCGCGCCGATGAACCGTCCCCGGACGACGACGCCCCGCACCCGGCGCCCCTCGGCGACGATCCGCTCCGCCGGACATCGGATCCGGATATCGACTCCGTTCCGCCGCAACTCCCGACCCATCCGCGCGATCAGCCCGTCGGTTCCTCCTTCATAGATGTACACGCCTTTCGACATGAAGTTCGAGAACACGATCCCGTACGCGATCGCGGGGTCCTCGAGCGTCGAACCGTTCGCGTACGTGATCGGTTCCATGAGGAGCCGAACGACATCCTCCCGGCCCGGGAAGAACGATTCAAAAAGATCGCCGACCGTCGTGGATTGGTCGTCGTAGAAACGCATGCCCCGCGCCCGCTCAAAGAATGACTCGACGGCCGCCCGTTCGAGTCGGAATCGATCGATCAATAACCGCGTGAAGTCGACCCGGTCGAACGTCGTCGTCAGCGAGAACATCGGGTTATCGAACCGGATGCGGCGGAGGGGTACGATCGAATCGGCGATCTCCGAGGTCCAGTAGCGGCGGCAGCTCTTAATCATGCCGACGGGGAATCCGTGGAGCGAAATGTCGAAGATCCGTCCGCCGGGACGCTTGAACCAGGTCGCGAGTCCGCCGAGTTTGTAGTGTTGTTCGAGGAGCAGGACGCGGTGCCCGGACCGGCCCAGCAGGTTGGCGCAGGTCAGGCCGCCGAGTCCGCCGCCGATCACGATGACGTCGTACGCGTCGCGCGCGCCGGTCAGGAAGTCGCGTGGCATCGTCCTTACCCGTCTCCTGATTCCGCGTTCCTATGCCGAGCCGTCGCGCAGCAGATGGCGGTTCGCGATCGAGATCCCGCTCATGATCGCGCCGACGATGCCGACATACCCCTGGTCGGTTCCGCAAATGTACAGATTCGACAGGTGGGTCCGCCCGTCGAGCTGTTTCGTGGGGGAGCCGTACACGGTGCCGTTCTCGTGCCGCGTGAATCGATGGATCGTCTTGGGGGTGAACATGTCGGTCGCCACCACGTGCCTCCGATAATCGGGCATGAATCGGACGGCCGATTCGGCGATCCGATCGAACCAGCGCATCTTTTGCCGCCGATAGGCGTCGTCGTCGAGCGACGACCATCGGTCGTAATTCGCGAGCGTCGTGATTCGGATCATCCCGCCCGCCGCGGCATCCGCCGTGTCGCCGTATTCAAAATTGTCGGGCGAGCAGATCACGCCCGTTCGGGGATCGCAAAGTTCATCCTCGGGCTTCCGCCAATGGAATCGGGGAGAATCGTTGAAGAAGACGATCGTCCTCCCGTGGCCGATGCGTTCGGGGCGCCGATCGAGCACCGACATCGTCTCGACGAACGAGAGGCGGCCCGCTCGGTCCGTCGGCAAGGAGCGTTCGGGGCCGCAAAGCCGCATCGTCTCGACCCAGCCCGCCGACGACAGGACATGCCGACCCTCGAGACGTTCGCCGCTGTCGAGCACAACGCCCGTTACGCGCCCCTGTTCGACGGCCATCCGCGCGACGCCCGCCCGCAACCGCAGCTCGCCGCCCACTTCGCGGTACCGCCGCACCAAATTCTTCAGAATCAAGCGAACGCCGCGATGGGGCCGCGCGAGGCCCTCGAGGAAGATGCTCCGGAACATGATGCAGAACTGGCCCCAGTCCATGTCATGTTCCCGCGCGTTGCCGTACCACATGAGCGGGCAAAGCAGCATCTCGCGGAGCAACGGGTCCCCGATGAAGGCCTCGATGCGTTCCCGCGCCGAATGGGTGAACTGGTCCGTTTCGAGATCGTCGTAGTCGACGAGCTGCTCGATCAGCCGCCGATACCCGTCGACTTCCCGCGGAAAGGCCCTCGCGACCTCCGATTCGAGCAACGCGCCCTGATTGCCGAACCGGAGCGTCACGCCCGGAAACACAACCGCCGATTCGCGCTGCGGCGCCAGCGCGAAATCCTCCCAGCGGAACCGCAGTTGGCGGAGCAGTCGGGCGAGCGGTCCGCGTTTCGCTCCGCGCTCCGTGAAGTTCGTGATCGCGTGAAGTCCGACGTCGTAGTCGCGGCCGCCCAAACGATAGAATGAATTCAATCCGCCGACCGTATTGTGCCGCTCGACGATGCAGACTTTGCGGTCGAAATAGGCGAGCCGGATTCCGGCCGCCAATCCGGACATCCCGGCCCCGATGATGATCGTATCGTACATGGCCCAGGATCGGATCGGTGAACAACGCGGCCGCCGCCCAGGGTCAGGCGCGTTCCATGTCTTTCATGCGGGGAGTCAGGTACTCGACCGTGCTCGCCATGCTCGCCAACGCACCATAATCCTCTTCGGGAATCTGGATCCGATGGCGTTTACGGAGTTCCATCACGATATCGAGGAAATCCATGCTGTCCAGTTCGAGCTGGTCCCGGAACGCCACGCCGTCCTCGAGCCCGCTCAGGTCCTCATCCGGCGCGATGTCCGAAAGGATGTCGAGTATTTCTTCGCGAATCTCCGCCGCTGTCATGCCTCGAAGCTCCCGGCTCCCCGCGATTCCACCCACCACGTTCGGCCGCTCGGCGACAGGTCCGGCGAGCGGCCTACCAAGTCCGTCCGGCGCCCTCGGCGGGCGGCGGACCGTCCGACGATCGATTGCATCATATTTGCCCCGTCTTGGCCAGGGGTGCCGATCGGGAATCGGCTTCCCATGGCCACCGCCACCTCCCATTCCGATCGGTTATCGGTCGTCGGGCCGGCCGATGATGACGACCGAGTTGGTGCCGAGCATGCCGAACGAGTTATTCAGCAGGTAGCGGACCGGGCCGACGGCGCGCGGCGAACCGATCACCAGGCCGGGCAATGCGCATTCGGGGTCGAGCGTGTCGACGTTGATCGTGGCGTGGCACAGGCCGTCGTCGAAGGCGCCCAGGTTTCCCGCCAGTTCGAGAGCGCCCGCCGCGCCCATGGCGTGTCCGATAAAGCTCTTTGTGTTGTTGAAGAACGTGCGCGGGCAATCGGCGAACACGCGGCGGAGCGCGTCGCATTCCTGGGCGTCGCCCGACAGGGTTCCCGTCGCGTGCGTGCTGACGATGTCAATCTGGTCGGGGCGCAGTCCCGCGCGGCGCAGGGCGAGCGCGACGCATTCGGCCTGGCGTTCGGGGTTGGGAAGCACAAAGTCGGTCGCGTCGGTGTTCATCGCGTACCCCACCAGCTCGCCGTGAACCCGGGCTCCCCGTCGTCGAGCGTCGTCGAGCCTCTCCAGGACGAACACGCACCCTCCCTCGGCCACGACGATCCCGTTGCGGTGGAGGTCGAAGGGCCGCGAGGCTTTGGCCGGATCGTCGTGCGCCGCGAGCGCGCCCTGACTCTTGAAGCTCGCGAAGATCCCGAACGTGTGGATGCTCTCGGAGACGCCTCCGGCGAGCGCCAGATCGCAGTCGCCGAGCCGGAGCATTTGAGCGCCTTGGATGAGGCCGGCGTTTCCCGCGGCGCACGCGGCGCCGATCGTGTAGTGCGGGCCCCAAATCGAAAGGTTCAGGGCGACTTCACCCGCCGGATTGTTCGCCACCGTGCGCGGATTGTGGTGGTGCGACCAGAAGCTCGTGTCGAACCGATACCCCTGCAACGCGTAAACCTCATTCTCCGTCTCGACGTTGCCGTGCTCGGTGATCCCCAAATAAACGCCGACCCGCGACCGATCGACGGCCGACCAATCGAGTCCGGCGTCCCGGATCGCCTCGTTCGCGGAGTAGATCCCGATGCTTCCCGCCTTCGTGCCGCGACGCACGTCCTTCTTGGACTGGTACCGAAGCTTGTCGTATTCGCAGACGCCGGCGAGCGTCTTGCCGACGTACCGGATTTCGTACGGCTGGACTCCGCTCTTGCCCTCAAGAAGGCTCGCGCGGAACGCCCGCGGGTCCGCGCCGTTGGGCGCGGCGAGTCCGATTCCCGTGATGACGATCCGTTGCGATTCCTGCGACGCGGGCTGCATGCGACGATACTCGATGGGCCGGGCTGAATCGTTCGAGGGTACCGGGTCCCCCGGCGCTTCGCAAGCGTCCCAAGCGTCCTGGAGACCGACCGTCGAACTGGGCAAGTCCTGCCGATCACCTCAGGATGCCGGCCATGCGCCGCATCCCCTCCTCGATCGAGACGACCGGTGCATAGCCGAAGTCGCGCCGCGCGGCGGACAGGTCGAAGTAATGGGAAAGGGCGAGTTGACCGGCGAGGAACCGGGTCATGCGCGGTTCGTCCGAGCGACGCATGACCGTGTACGCGAGCTCGAACAGCGCGCCCACGCGGTACGCCGTCGGATACGAGATGTGCCGCCGGGGATACGGCAATCGGGCAAGGGAAAGCAACTCCCCGATCCACTCCCAGCAGACAATCGGCTCGCCCTGGCTCACGAAATAGGCCTTTCCGGCCGGCCCGCCGTTCTTGCCGAGCGATTCGGCGGCCTGAATGTGGGCCCACGCCGCATTCTCCACGTACGTGATGTCGATCCGGTTCGTGCCGGAACCGACCTGCATCAGCGAGCCCTTGCGCGCTCGATCGATCAGCCGGGGAACCAGATGCCCGTCGCGCGGACCCCAGATCAGATGGGGGCGCAAAGCGCACGTCCGCAGTCCGTCGCGCGTAT
This sequence comes from Planctomycetota bacterium, assembly GCA_016872725.1. Lineage (GTDB taxonomy): Bacteria > Planctomycetota > Planctomycetia > Pirellulales > Pirellulaceae > VGZC01. Next base: position 11,392 of record VGZC01000017.1, on the reverse strand, counting down.
TCGCGCCGAGCACTTCCTTTTCGGCGAGCGCCTTCGAATGCGGATAATGCGCCAACCACCGGCGCGCGTAACCGGCCGACTCGTCGATCGACTCCTGCGGCCGTCCGTCGAACGTGACGCTCGGACTGCTCGTGTGGACCAGCCGAGTCACCGCGTGCGTTCGGCATCCGGCGATCACGTTCCGCGTTCCAACCACGTTCGTTTCATGGTAATCGGGCCATCGCCCCCAGATACCGGCGATCGCCGCCGTATGGAATACGACGTCGCGGTCGGCGCACGCGCTGGCCACCGCCGCCGCGTCGCGCACATCGGCCTGAACGACGTCGACACCAAGCGCGTCGAACGCGGGATGCGGACGCCTCGCCAGCGCGCGGACCTCATCCCCCCGCTCGCGCAACATCTCCACCAGGTGCAGACCCAGGAAACCCGACGCACCCGTAACCAGCGCTTTCACGTCGCCTCCCGCCCATCCGCACGCGCGCCGCCCCGTGGCCGGAACACTCGGCCCGACACGCGGACCATCCCCCGCGCGGACGCCCCCCGCGCGGACGCCCGCCGCGCCCGGCCCGATCACCAACCCTCGATCATGTCGACGGGAATCCGGAACCGGAACGGATGTTCAATCCCCTGGGCCGCGCCGTCCAACCAGAGATGGAACGCGCGGACCGACGAACGGTCCAGATCCGATGGGACGTCGAAGATCAGCGAATCGGTTACGCGCCGGCTCGGCTCCAAATCCACGTCTGTTTGAATGCCCTGCACCTTGTCACCCTCGCCGAATTCCAGCAGGGAATACGGTCGGCTCCGGTCGTCGGTCAATTTCGCGGCAACCGGCCCGTCTTCCCGAAGGGACTCGGAATACCAGCCTCGGTAGTCGACCGTCACTTTCGAAACGTTTTGGACCTGCAACGTGATCCGCAGGCATTCGTCGGCGAGCGTTACGACCGCGTTGGACGCGTCGCGACCCAGGATGGGACCGATTCCAGCCCGCACGATACGCACTTCGTAGACGCCCTGGCGCAACGACGCCTTGGACGCATCGGCTTCCTTCACCGGTTTTTCATTCGCCGACGACCCGGACTCCCGTCGATCCATGGAAGGGGTGTTCGAATCGGAGGAAGGCCCCGCGCCGTTTGATCGACCGCGCGCCGCGTCGAGCTCCGGGGAGGTTCCGTTCCGTGGGTTCCACTGGCTTGCGACGACCCAAACGACGATGAGTGCGGCGGTGACCACAAGTCCGATCGCCACGCCGCGGATCCACGACCGTCCCGCACGCTCGTCGACCTCGTCGGGCCCGGGCGCGTCGTCGTCCACCGCCGATATTTCGGTCCTCATCGTGTCCGCGGCGTGGATTGTCGCGGGTTCCGCGGCCGGTGTTGAAGGCCCTTTCCACGTACCCGGCTGGAGCGTCACGGTGGCGGCGGGAACGACGGGGTCGGAAGGATGTCCGACGCGCGTGTCGAGCAGGACGGTCGGCTCGCTCGCGGACGGCGCACCGGGCGAGGCGGACATGGGCGCGACGAGCACGGCCCGTCCGCAGTGCGGGCACTGGACGGTCACCGGCCCGCCTTCGGGCGGTTCGCTGAGAAAGAGGCCCTGGCAAAAGGGGCACGCGAACTGTTGCGTGGGGCGAGCCATGCCGCGAATCCGGTCCTCGTGGATCGTACGTGTCCCCCAAACGGCGCGCGAGATCCGCCCGGCTCGCCGGGGTTTCCCGCATTGTAGGACGCGTGCCCGTCCGCCGAAACCCGTCCGGTCCCGACGGCCCCCGGTCGGCGGAACGCTCACCGCCCGCCAAAGTCGCTGATCGCTCCGCGATCAGCCTACCCTCGCATCCACGCCGCGCCGCCACGCTCTTCCCGCCGCGTGGATTTCCGCCCGCGACGACACGACGGCCGATGACGTTCGAACTTGGCTTGGCCGAGCAATCCGGTCCTCGAAGAGGCGAATCGAAACAAGAAACGAGCAAGATCATCCGATCTTCATTCGTCTTCGGCGATCGCCTTGAAGACCGGGCGCCAGAGGGGTTCGAGAAGGTGTCGCGTTCCGGCGTCGCTCAGGTGATCATCGTCCCAGTAGCACGGCTTTCCGTCGTGGAAGACGATCGAAACGCCTTCGGCATCGAAACAGGTCGCTTCCGGATCGATCACACCCACCGATTCCGGGACCGTCTCCAAGATCGTTTTGCGGCTGTTCGCCGTGAAGGCCTCGTGTTCATCGCGCGTTGTACGCGCGACGCGGCATACCTCGGGCCAGACGCGCGACAGGACCAATTGCGACCGGTACGGATCGCCGCCCGGCTGGCAGGGAACTTCGAGCATGATCCAGACGCGGCAGCCGAGTCCGGCGAGCGTATCGCAGAGGTCGCGCGGAGCGCGGCGCCGATGTTCGCGTTCGGCCGCGTCGATCAGTTGCGGCCGGTGGCGAAGCAAACCGTCGAACGCGTCGCTCCACCGCGAAACAAGAAACACGTGCCGCGGACGCGCGCGGCGGATGAACGCGAGCACGGCTTCGTTCCGATCGCGCGATCCGCTCGGCGTGATCGGCTCGTCCTCCCGCGCGACGCTGTACGTTCCGACGCCGTACTCGCGGCCGAGATTGTCGAAGAGTTTTCGCAGCACGAGCGCGTGGCTGTCGCCCCAAAGGAGGCCGATCGGTCGGACGCCGGCGTCGCCCAATATGGGAACGCGGTCCGCGCGGATCTCATCGAGCGTGGGCGCGGGGAATTCGGCGAGCGATTGCTCGTCGATCATCTCGAGCACCTCCGCCGGAAATCGGTTCGGCCATCCCCCCGTCGCGCGAATGCCCGCGTGGACGCCAAGCAACAGGATGAATGAGGCGGCGAGCGTGAGGGCGAGCGATCGCCTCGAAGGGGCAATCCGCCTCGACCGGAACGGGAGTTCGATCCGGCGCCAGGAAAGGACGGCCAGTGCGAGACTCAACACGACGCACGCCAATCGGGAATCCCATCGCTCGAAGTCCGCGCCCGTCGCGTACCGCAGGATCGCCAAGAGAGGCCAATGCCAAAGGTACCAGGAGTATGAGACCAGGCCGATTCCCACGACGGGAGGCAGGGCGAGCAACCGAGCGCATGTCGTCCTGCGTGACGTATTGCCGAGGATCACGGCCGCCGCGCCGCCGACCGGAAGGCATGCCGCCGCGCCGGGGAACGGAGTCGTCGCGTCGAACCGAACCATCGACAGGCCGATGGCGATCAGGCCGCACCACGAAACGGCTTCGCAAACCGACCGCTTTCGCAAGGCCATCCGCCCGCACCCGACGGCGAGGATTCCGCCCACCAGGAGCTCCCATGCCCGCGTCGGAAGCAAATAGAACGCGGCCACCGGTCGATGGAACGTGCTGGCGAGATTGAGCCCGAACGAAACCAGCGCGGCGGCGGCGAGCCACGCGATCATCGAGTTCTTTCGCAGGCGGCGCATCGCCCAGAGCATGACTGGATACAGCAGGTAGAACTGCTCCTCGACCGCAAGCGACCAAGTGTGCAGCAGAGGTTTGGTTTCCGCCGCCGCGTTGAAATAGTCCATCGTCCGCCAGAAATAGATGTTGCTTGCCATCACCATCTGGCTCAGCGCCGAGGTCGACAGGTCGGCGAAATCGCCGGGCAGCAACACGCATGCGCCCAGCAACGGAACGACCGCAAGCAAGAAAAACGACGCGGGTAGGATGCGGCGCGCGCGACGCTCCCAGAACCGCGCGAACGAAAACGAACCCGATTCCAGATCCTGGCATACCAGCCGAGTGATCAAAAACCCCGAGATGACCAAAAAGACGTCGACGCCGGTGAACCCGCCGCCCAGCCCCAGCCCCGAATGCTGGATAACCACTCCCGTGATTGCCACCGCCCTCAAACCGTCGATGTCCGGTCGGTAGGCCGTGCTCGTGCGGGAGGATGGGGTCGCGGAATCCATGGCGCATCAACGGGCGATCGGAGCCGGATTCTGGGATGGCGTCAGCCGCGCGGATCGCGCGGGCGCCGCATTGAACAGGCCCGCGGAACCGCCCGCGTACCCGGCGAGCGGCCGCCGCAGATCGCGACGCTGGTCCTTCGGCAGATAGTCCTGCTCGATCAACTCGGGATCATACTGCGTCCACGATTCGCGGAACGAATCGGCGCGCACCTTGCGCAGCACGCTGCCGTCATGCCAGACGGCCACGTACTCGCCCGTTCGCCAGTCGCGGTGCGGTAATTGCGATACGGTCTTGACCAGCCGCCATGCACGCACATTGTACCGGCACTGGACCGGGCACCAATCATAGAAAATCGTCTGGTCAAAAACGTGCCGTCCGTGCTCGTCGTAGTAGTGGTTCACCTCGACCAGGTCGACGCGATCCACGACCATCTGCTCCGTGGGCGGACCCGGGTTCGCCAACAACAAACATGCCATCCATGAAGTCGAAACCACCGTCGATCCTCCTTGATACGGGTGGAGCGGACTTCCGGGAAACGTCGGGCGCGACCGTTCCCTCACAAGACGTATCGGCGGACACCGATTGACCCCGACAGGTCGAACGGCCTTGTAGGCCATCTTTCCGCGAAGGACAAGAGAATCCCGGCGGATTGGGCGAAATAGGTCGCGACGGTGCCCCGGCCGATCGGCTCCACGAGCTCGAGCACGAGCTCGAGCACGAGTGCGAGCACGAGTACGAGTACGAGCACGAGTACGAGCACGAGTACGAGCACGAGTACGAGCACGAGTACGAGCACGAGTACGAGCACGAGCACGAGCACGAGCACGAGCACGGGTGCGGGTGCGGGTGCGGGTGCGGGTGCGGGTCGGGAGAGGCAGACGCTCCGTCCGTTTACGGTTGGCGTTCGCGCTGCGACAGGTCGACGTACAGATAGCTTCCGTCACAACGAGCGGCGACCTGTTGGAGGAATTCGGGAGCCGCGGGGGGTTCGCCCCAACCGAACTGAACGCAGTGGATGGTCGTCCGCCGCTCGGCGGCATCGCGCCCGATAACCGCGGTCTGGGATCCATTGAGTCTCGGATCGCCGCCGTCGGTCAGCCAGAACACGACGTCGGCCTTCATGCCGAGCGCCGTCGAAAGGCCCATCGCATGGTCGGTCGCGCCGAACGCCGCCAGACCGCTCAGAAACGGCGCGACGCGCCGTCGATTTCCTTCGTCCGCGGCGAGCAGCCGATTGCCGTCGAGAAACGCCGGTTCGTGATGATAGGCGATCACCGTGAATCGGTGGACCGGTTCGAGTCGCGAGAGGGCCGACGTGATCTCGCGGCCGGCCGCGTCGAGCGCGCAATGCCCGGCTCCGCCCATGCTCTTGGATCGGTCGATCAGAAAAACAAACGAACGACCGGCGGCCGGTCGGCTTCCGAAGATCGACAGGTGAGTCGGCGCGCCGGCCGGCATCCTCGCACGCAGTTCGGCTCGTTCCCGTTCGAGCCATTCCGGGTCGAGCGGCGCGAGGGGGAGCTTGGCCGCCGAGGAGCGGCCGACCCGCGTCGCGGCGATCCCGGGCACCGCCGCGCCAGGAGCCATCGGGATGGACGAATCGCCCGGGCGCGTTTCCGTCCATTCGCCCACCGTGTTGCCTCGCGGCACATCGTGAGGCGGCGGGAACGCGTCGGTCTGTGCCATTTCATGCGATGCGCGGCCCGCCGTATCCAGGCCATCGAACGTCTCGGTATTTTCCGACCGCGCATGGCGGAGCCGAATCACGACGATCTCCGCCTTGCGAGCGGGCTCGTCGACATCGTGACGATCGGCGATGCCGCGCGGTCCGCACGAGGCGAACCACCGCGTTCCCGCGACAAGAACGAACGCATGGACGGCGACCGACGCGCCGGCGGCGAGCCACCATGGCGCATGGCCGTTCCGGGTCGGCGCGAGCATCTCCAGTGATTGGGAGACGATGCCGATGGAATGTCGACCTCGGCTGGGTGAAGTCGCTGGTACGTCGGGAGTCAACGTTCTATTCCGCGCGGCGGCACAAGGGATTGGCGCGTTCCGAGGCGACCGCGTTTCGTGCTCGGCCCGTGCCCCCAGTTTAGGATATGAAAAAGGAGTGCTCGACAGCAAAGGGGGTGTGGGCGGGAGAAGGTGTGCGATCGTGTCGGCGCGAATGGGGTTTCCGGCGGGGCGAGTGGACGCATCGCCGATCTTTGGCCTGCGAGCGTGACGGCGGCTTGGATTGCCGTATGGGGCGCGCCGCTACCTTCAACCCCGTCCGGTGTTCATCAGGAATCGACGAGCGATCTGGTGTCGCGGTCCGCTTTGGCGGATAATGGGTGCTGGACAAACGGGGCCGGCGCGCGACGGTGGTTGACCGGGACAGGCGATGATGGGCTCCGTATTTCGAGCGTGTCCGTTCCGGGAGTCTTCAAGTGTCCCCACTGGGCCAAGCCGCGTCAAACGGGCGCGGGTTGGGAGCGTGTGAATCATGGCCGCGAAGTACCACGTACAAAAAACCTCGCGACGCGTCCGCGCGATCCTGATCGGCGGCTGCCTTGCCGCCGTGGAACTGGTTAGCCAAGTCGGAGGGGCTCAGCCTCCGTCGAGCAACGATTCGCGCGGCTCAGGCCGCTCCGAATCCCGAGGTGGTTCCGAATTCTCGCGTGGTGGTCCGGGCGGACCTGGTTTTCCTGATGGGCCGGGAGGCGGTCCGGGCGGACCTGGTTTTCCTGATGGGCCGGGAGGCGGTCCGGGCGGACCTGGTTTTCCTGGTGGGCCGGGAGGCGGTCCGGGCGGACCTGGTTTTCCTGGTGGGCCGGGAGGCGGTCCGGGCGGACCGTTTGGAGGCGGCGGGTTCAATCCGGCTGATTTCCTGCGCCGCATGGATCGCAACGGCAACGGCATGCTCGACCCCGATGAAACCGAGGGTCGGGCTCGCGGTTTTATCGAACGGATCGCGCAAAACGTACCCGGCGTCGATTTCAATCGGCCCATTTCGATCGATAAGCTGGCCCAGTCGATGGACCGCATGCGTCAGGAAGGCGGATGGGGACGCGGCGGATGGGGCGGCGGACCGGGCGGACCCGAAGGCGCGTCTCCCGGCGCTCCGGGAGCGTCGTCCGCGCCCGAGCCGCTCGTACCCGGATTTGGAGTCGATTTGCAGCTCGCTCCCGTACCAGGCTTCGGAACCGAAATCGCCCTGCCCCCCGTCAAGGTCAAGATCGAGGACGTCGATCGGAAGACGGCCGACGATCGAATCAAGCGCTACGACCGCAACGCGGATGGGCTGCTCACCAAAGATGAAATCGAAGGCGGCCGCTGGTCGGACGATCCCTATCAATACGATCGCAACAAGGACGGAAAACTGACGATCGAAGAGATGGCCATGCGGTACGCGACGCGCCGGGCGGCCGAGGCGACGCAAGCGCGCACGCAAAACGGGCAGGGGGCGAGTGGTCCAGGGAATCGATCGACCACGGCGGCATCGGCTCAAAAATTTTACGTTCCTTCGTCGGCGTCCTCGTCGACGGGATCCGGTTCGCAAGGCGCTCGCCCCGGCACAAACGGGAACACGGGCGAAAGCGCCAACCGCATCGTCGACTTTGTGCTCCAGCGCTACGATCGGAACGGCAGCGGAGCGCTCGAAAAAGACGAGTGGTCGGGAATGCGGTCCGATCCGTCCGGCGGCGACAAGAACGGCGACGGGAAGATCGACAGAGGAGAGCTCGCCGCGTATCTGGAAAGCCGCAGTTTCGGCCGTGGCGGTGGTTCATCCGATGGTGGCGGTGGCTTCGGCGGCGGTGGGTTCGGCGGATTCCCTTCACCGGGTGGATTTGGCGGAGGTGAAAGCGGATTTGGAGGCCGAAGCGGTTTTGGAGGTGAAATTTCCGGCGTTCGTGATCGTGGGGAACGCGGGGATCGTGGCGGTGGCGGGGGTGAACCCCGATCCTTCGGAGGCGGACCGGGAGGTCCTCCCGCCGGCAATCCTCCCGCCGGCGACCCGAACGCGAACGGCAATCCGTTCGCGGGAATGAGCTCGTACCGCCCGCCGACCGCGGCCGAACGCCTGGAGCAGAGCGGAACGGCGAAGGATCTTCCCGAGTGGTTCTTGGGCTTGGATCGCGATCACGATACGCAGGTCGCGATGAACGAGTATTCGAAATCGTGGTCGGACGATGTGATCGCCGAGTTCTTCAAGTTTGATGCGAATCGTGACGGAATGATCACGGTTACCGAATGCCTCGAGGCGGTCAAGGCGGGCTCGGTGCGCGGCGGTTCGGCGTCGGGGGGGGGCGAGTCGCAACCGGGTCCGGACGCATCGCGGTCGGCGGCGGCGCCGTCCGACGGAAGTTCGGGGTCGGCCAATTCCGGTGCCCCGTCGACGGAAACGCCCAAGGGGCCTTCTGATCCTTCCTCGAGATACGTCGCTTATGCGGTCGGCGTTATTAAGAAGTACGACAAAAACGGGGACGGCATGCTCGACGCGTCTGAATGGTCGGCGATGAAAACGAACCCGAGCATGTACGACGCGGACAAGGATGGCAAGCTCACGCCGGCCGAGTTCGCCAAGTCGTTGGTCAAAAAGTGACGTGTCCCCTCATGGATGAACGGATCGATGCTGCCTGATTTCGAGATGACGCTCCGTGTCCGGTATCAGGAAACGGATGCGCAAGGGCGCGTGCACCACGCGAACTATCTGAGCTATTTCGAGCAGGGGCGCGTCGAGCAACTTCGGGCGGCGGGGCGCAGTTACAAAGCCCTCGAACAGGACGGCATCCGGCTCGTCGTCGCCGAAGCGACGTGCCGGTACCATTGGCCGGCGGAATTCGATGACGAGCTTCGGCTCGTGACGCGCGTCACCCACGCTCGCGGAGCTCGGATCGTGCACGAGTATCGGCTCTTTCGCGGCGACGAGCTCATGGCGGAGGGGACGACCACCGTCGCATGCGTCGACGCGAGCGGTCGAGCGACTCGGCTTCCCGAATGGCTCCGGCAACGGTAGTCCCCCGGCGCGCCGACCGCTAGAATCGGGCGCGGGTGCGAGTGGTCCCGCGCCGGGCGAAACCGGTGGGGCTCGCGTCACCCCACGAGAGGCCGTTCGGGAGGGTTTTCCATGGCGTGGAATCGGCGTGAATGGCTGACCGCGGCGACGGCGTGCGCGGCGAGCGGCGCATGGAATTGGGGGACGGCCGAAGGCGCGTCGTCCCGGTATTTCGATGTCGAGTCGGTGGAGCGGACAACCGTCGCGCTCGAATACCGCGACGTGCCCGCGCGCCATATGGCCCGCGAACTGCCGCACTGGGTCTACTTCGAAATCGTCCGCGCGCGACTCAAGTCGGGCGCCGTCGGCGTTGGCGAGTCGATGCTGTTCTATACGTGGGGCGCGACCGAGGATGCCGACGTGGAACGCATCCAAGGCAAGAACGCCGTCGATTGGATCTGGGACGATGCGCTCGGCTCCGGCCTGCAAATGGCACTCTTCGATGCCGTCGCCCAAACGGCCGACGTCCCCATCCACCGGTTGCTCGGCGCGAAGGTCCACGATACGACGCCCCTTTCCTGGTGGAACATCGACACGTCGGCCGAGGACATGGCGAGCGAATGCCGCGAAGCGTTCCAACAGGGCTACTTGTCCTACAAGACCAAGGGCAGGCCGTGGTTCGATGTGTGGGACCAGGTCGCGAAGTCGGCGGCCGTCGTGCCCGAGACGTTCCGGATCGACATGGACTTCAACGACACGCTGCTCGACGCCGATCGGGCGATTCCGATTCTCAAGGACCTTGAGCGGTATCCGCAGGTCGCGATTTATGAAACGCCCATTCCGCAAGGCGACATCGCGGGGAACCGGGCGATCCGCGAAGCGACGCGGGTCGCCGTCGCCATGCACTACGGCAATCCGCCTCCGGTCGTCGCGATCCGCGAAGCGGTCTGCGACGGATTCGTCGTTGGAGGCGGCGCTTCGTCGGTCTTGAAGGCCGGAACGGTGGCCGCGATGGCCGATCTCCCGTTCTGGCTGCAACTCGTCGGAACCGGCATCACGGCGGCGTTCAGCCTGCATCTGGGCGGAGTCCTGTCGCATGCCACATGGCCCGCCGTCAATTGCCATCAGCTCTTCCGTGACAACCTCCTGGTCGAACCGATCCGCGTCCGCGACGGCGTCGCGACGGTCCCCGATGCGATCGGGTTGGGGCATTCGGTGAATTGGGATTCGGTCGCCCGGCTTCGGGTCGACAAGCCGGCTCGACGCCCCGAACCGCAGCGATTGCTCGAAATCCGATGGCCCAATGGACGCACGATGGATGTCGCCGGTACGGGCGAGGTCAACTTCCTGCTGACGCTCGGACAACAGGGCAAGATCCCCTATTACGAACGGGGTGTCACGACGGAACTCGTTCCCAATGACGGTTCGTCGACCTGGAAATCCCGGTACGACAAGGCCCGGTCGCGGCCCTGACCGCGGCTCGGGGCCGACAGGCGACGCGACGGGGCCGGTCCCGCGCCGCGTTGGGGAGCGGCGGATCGGTTGGAACGATTCGGCGGGTTGGTGCGTCCAACGTATGGCGTTTTCGCGCGCCGAATGGGGTGGAGAGGTTTCGGGGTCGAGCCGGTCCGCTTATTCTGAAAAGCGGTATCGGTCGCGTCGACTCCGCGGGCTTTCGCGGGCCGCACCATTCGGACGGAGCGGCGCCCCACACGCAACGGTCTTTGGGCCCATCGGGCCTATTGAGCCCTCGCCGCGTTCTTTCGAGGAACGAAAAGCACCATGTCCGTCCGACATCGCACCTGGTTGGATTCCCGCGCGCGTCGCGGGCTGTTGTCCCGCCGAAACCGCCGTACGGCGCGCCTCACCGCGCTGGAGCGGCTCGAAGACCGCCGCTTGATGGCGTCGGACGTCGGGGCGATCGATTTCGCGTCCTCCGCATCGGCCGCGATCGCGATCGGCGCGGATGCCGTCGACGCGCCGGCCGGCGAGCCGGGCGCGGAAGGCGAAGACGCGTTCGATGTCGTGGCCTTCGCCAAAGGGCTCGCCGCGGCGGGCGTGAAGTACTACGGCGCCGATTGGTGCAAGTTCTGCAATCAACAGGAAATCCAGTTCGGCGACGGCGCCCGCTACCTGCCGTTCATCGAGGTGACCAATCCCGACCATACGCTCAACGCGGTCGGCAGGGCGATCACGCCGCCGCTGACGACCTACCCGACGTGGGAGTTTCCCGGCGGGACGCGCGCGTCGGGCGCGCAGACGTTCGAGCAGCTCGCGCAGTTGTCGGGGATTCCCCTTCCGACGAGCAGCGATCCGACATTCGCTCCGATCGATCCCGTGACCCTTCGCATCGGATCGCCCCTCCATGTTCCCATCGACGGCTACGATCCCAACGGTGGCCCGTTGACGATCACGGCGGTGAGTTCGAATCCTTCGGCGGTGAGCGTCACGGTCGAGCAATCGAATCCGAGCCTCAATCTG
>VGZC01000016.1 GCA_016872725.1 Planctomycetota bacterium | reverse complement strand
CCCTTTGGGCACCATGTGCCATCATAATCCAAGTTCGCCGCGCATTGAGGGGGGGTACCAGCGTCTTGAGGGATGACTTGGTTGCCCAAGTCGCTGATCGCTCCGCGATCAGCCATTCTTGGCGTCCAAGTCGTGCGCGGGCTCCTGTGGTTCGCGGCGCGAACCACGACCTCAAGTCGCTGATCCTGGACCGTCCCACAGATCGGTATCCCAGTCGCGCCAGAGTTCATCCCATCCATCGTCCCGCGATTTTTCCCGATTCGACGCGGACTCGCGATCGAACGCGAAGCGAATTCCCCCCGCGACCGCGTTGATGGGGCTGCCTTCTCCCGCGCTTGTCTCGCGCAAGTGCCGCAAGAGGAGCACGACGTCGAAGGCGGTGAGCCAATCGTCCCCCGACACATCGAAATACGGTGGAGGTTGGAAGTCGGGGCGTGGCGCGGGCAACCGCTGAGCGCCATAGGTGCCGATCCGTCGCAGCAAGAGGACGAGGTCGGACGTGTTCGTTCGGCCGTCGCCCGACACATCGAACTCGAATTCGGCATTCCGCCACGGACGGTCGGTGACTCGAGTGGTCGCGTCGGGGCCTTCAGGAGCTTCTTCGAGTCGATCGACGCGATCCCGCGCCACCGAATAGAACGCGTACTTGCGACCGGCCTCGCCGACATACGTCGCGGAAGCTCCGGTCTGCTCGGCGAGCCACGGTTCAAACGGACCGCCGTCCTTCGACACAAACAGATCATACGATTGAATACCCGAGCCCCCCGGATCATCCGCGCCGGACCATGTCACAAGGATCGACGCGCCGGAAACGGTTGGCAGGGGATCGACACGACTGGACGGCGGCTCGGCGTCCACCGTGTTCATGAACTCGGGGGTTTCCAGCGGCGCGTTCGTGTCGAAGACGATGGATGCCAGGGCGCTCAGCGCCGTACCGGTGGCGAGTTGATCGAGGGCGCGGATCGAATAGTTGGCAAAACCGTCGCCTTCGGGCGGCGTGCGGTTCGGAGGCAGGAACCCCGCATCGACCGAGGTCGCCATTTCGCCGGTCAGCGGGTCGATCGAAGTGAACTCCCATCGCGCCACGCCCGTCTCCAAATCGATGCCGGCGGCGAAGTCCAGGTATTCGCCGCGCGTCGCGCGCAGGTCGAGCCGCGTCCGATAGGATCGTCGCCCCGGCGGAACCGTGACGTGGAGATCGCCGAATCCGAAGTCGCCGAGTTCGAACGTGGTCCAGTCGAGGTCGGCATCGAGCGATTCGGTGACGACAACATGGACGGCCGCCGCCGTCGCCTCGGGCTTGTTCTCGAACAGAATCGTGTATCCAAGCCGCTCGTCGGCGCGGATGTACCGCTCGGGCCCGACTCCGGCCGGACCCCCGATGTCGTTCGGATCCTCGGCGGTGAAAACACTAACGAGCAGGTTCTCGACTTTCTTGAATTGCTCATTCAGGGAATCGGACAAGAGAATTCCCGGCAGGTATCCGGCGGCGTAGCTCGCCGCAAGGCTGTCGAAGAGGGATTGCACATGATGCATGATGTACGGCGATACGGAACGGTGGGCGCTTCCGAAGATCTCCCGAATGGTCACTCCGTTTCGCAAGGCTCGGCTAAACAAGGATCTCGCCGCGTTGCCACCCATCCATCCCGACGCCGCGTACTTGAAGCTGAGCATGTTCCAGGGAATCCACCCGGTGGCGACGCCCAAGGCGGTCGTGGTCATCAGACCGGAAAGGCTTCCTTCGTCCTTCTCATTCCCCGCGTGCTCGACGATGTACCCGGCGGCGTTCGACAGCCCGCCGACGGCGGCCATGTACGCTCCGGCGCGAACGACCGAGGGTGTGACGAGCGACATCCCACCGGTGGCTCCGACAATGCCTCCGTAGATGGCTCCCGACGTGCCGGCGCCGAGCGCGCCGCGGAGTGTGATTTCCTGGTCATTCCACGCCTGGGTCGCGATGTACGCCGTCGTGTTGAAGGCCGCACCCAATCCGGCGCCAATGACCCATAGCGGCGCCGTGATGAAGGTCCCGCCTGGATCGATTCCATGGATCGGCCCATTCGCGACATACGCATACAGGTTCGCGTCGCCACCGGCGAATCCGATTGGATCGGGCGTCATGAATCGGCCAAGCGAGGCGTCGTAGTAGCGCGCCCGCATGAACTCCAACCCGCCCGGGTCCTCCATCACACCCAGCGCGCCGACGAATTCGAACGGATTCGCGACCGATTCGACCTCGCGCAGCCTCTCGCCGAACGGAAGGTAGGCATACTCGTTCACGTAACTTCCGGCCGGTCCCGTGACGCCGATGATGTTGCCGACCGCGTCGGCGTCGTAGTAGGCCCGGTCTCCTCCCGCGTCGAATCGACTCGCGAGCCCGATGCCGTGGACATAGCGCGCGACGAGCTGTCCCGCCCCATCGAATTCACCGACGACATCGCCGATGCCCGCGGGATCGATCAGATACTCGGTCCGCGTTCCGTTATGAATGACCGCCGCGCGGTTTCCGAGCGCGTCGTATTCATACTCGACGTGATCGGATGCGGAGGTCGCCGTTCGGAGTCGGCCCTCGACATCATACGCATACATTGTGGTACCGGTCGAATCGAGCCGAGTGATCGGGTTTCCATCGGCGTCATAGGTGAATGTGGTGCCGCCCACCCCCGTGTATGCGTTCATCGTGTTGATGGAATAGTCCGTCGTCGCCCCGTCATCGACGACGGCGACGCGATTGCCCACCGCATCGTATTGATACTGAATCGTTCGACCACCCGGCAGCACGACGCGCGTGAGTTGTCCGACGCCGTCGTAGTCGTACGCCGTGACGCCGTCGAGCGTCGTCAACCGGACAGCGCGGCCGACGGGGTCGTAGTCATAGTCGAATCGCGCGAGGACCGCGCCGTCGGGCGCGAAGTGCGTGATCGTGTCGATCGGCCCCGAGATGTCGTACGTATGGGTCGACCAGGTTCCGTTGCCGCGATCCTGGCGCGCGACGCGTCCAAGCGCGTCGTAGGTGTACGCGACGATCGTCCGATCGGCGTCGTCCGAGAGACGTTCCAGTCGTCCAAGCGCGTCGTAGGCGTAACGCGTCGAAGAGCCCGACGCATCGGTGCTCCGAACCCGTCGCCCCGCCGCGTCGTACGCATAGCCCAGCGAACGGCCATTGGCATACGTCACGCTCGTCGGACGATCGGCCGCGTCGTAGGTGAATACGATCGAGCCGCCCGCGTCCGTGGCGCGAAGCAGATTGCTCCGGTCGTCGTACGCGAAATCCACGCCCGATCCGTCGGGGAATGTCTTGCGGATCAACCGGTTCTTGCCGTCGTAAGCGTAGTCGATCGATTGCCCGCGCGCGTTGATCGACTCGACGGGATTCCCTTTGACGTCGTGGAGCGCCCGATCGGCCGTTCCGTCCGGATAGACGACGCCGGTCGCATTGCCCCGCGTGTCATACGCGAACCGAGTGGTTCGGCCGATCGGATCGCGCATGCTGAGCAATCGGTTGACCCCGCTTGCATGGACGAATTCGACGCGATTTCCGAGCGGATCCTCGATCCTCGCGAGGTTTCCTCCGTCCTTGAACGCGTCGTACGTCGTGGTGGTCATCGCGCCGTCGGGGCCGATGACCTCGGTGAGATTGCGATTCAGGTCGTAGCGATACCGCGTGACACGTCCGGTGGAGTCCTCGACAAGAGCCGCGTCGCCATGCTCGTTGCGGAGAACGGTCGATCGGTCGCCAAGGCCGTTGGTGATCGTGACCCGGCCCACGTCGCCGTATTCCGTGAGAATCTCCCCGGCGCCGCCATCGAGATAGGTTCGCACGACGCGCCCGTTCGCGTCGTATTCAAAGTGCGTGCCGACCCCGTCCGGCCCGGTGATCGACGCCATCGCGTGTTCCCTCGCCGCACCCAACCCATTGAGGTACGTGTATCGCGTCGTTCCGGCCGCATCGCCGATTTCGACCAACTGGTCGTACGCGTCGTACGTCAGACCGGTCACTCGTCCCTCCGAATCCGTAATCCGGCGGATCATACCCCGCGCGTTGTACTCGTAAGTCTCGCGGTTTCCCATCGAATCGGTGAAGCCGACCACGCGGCCGCCGTCGTATTCCGTGATGACGCGGTTGCCGTTGGGGTCCTCGATCGAGTCCAGCTTCCCATCGGACCGGAATTGGAACACGGTGCCGTCCGCCTCGCGGAGCCGAACCGCGCCTTCGGTCGACGTGAGCGTGGCCCGGTCGCCCGACAGACCCAGAAAGAACCCCTTGCGCGATCGGTGGAACGGGCGCACCCACTCGTTCATCCGGATCGTGACGCTTCCATCCGCATTCGTCTCGGCGGAAACGTGGGACAAGTCGGGGAATCCGTAACCGAACGCGCCGCGTCGATGTCTCCGGGCGATCGCCCCGAAATCGCCCGCGCGGCCCAGTTCGAGCGCGAGAAGGCGGTCGACGGAGCGCACGCGTTCGCCGATCCGGCCGAGGTGCGTCGCGTGACGCGCGAGCGCGGTCTGGTATTCGCGAACGTCGCTCACCTCGGGCGCGACCGATTCCTTGAAATGCGCGAAGATCACATCCCAAGCCGACACGGGCACATCCGGCGGACGCATATCGTCTTTCAACGCGTCCCAGTCGATCCGAGGTTCGGGATCCGCCTGCCACACGTCGATGCTCACGTCCTCCGTGCCGGTCGGGACGATTCGCAACCGGATCTCGGCGAACGCGCTGGGAGGCAGCACGCCGGCGGGCCCCGCGTCGCTCGTCGCCAGGAATTGATAGGTCGCGCTCTGGATGCCGGGTTGCTCCGGATGTTGGATCAGGCCGTTGCGGGCCTCGACCACAAGCAACGGCGCCGGTAGATCCGACACACCGGTATTCTGGTATTGGACCGTGAATGGGATCGCCTGCCCCCCCCGCACGCGATCCGGCGCGACGACGGCGACCCGCAAACGCGTGGGCGGGAGTTTCCGAAACACGTCGCCCCACTGGAGCTCGGTGGGCGACTCGACCGATGCCGCGCCTTGAATGACGCGCACGGTGAATCGATCGGCGCCGGCGTTGATCGGCGCGAATGTGGCGTACAACTGCGAGGCGTCCACATAATACACGTCGGTCGCGGAAAACACGCGCGACGTCCAAACGGAGTCGAGCTCGACCCGCGCATCCGGAGTGAATCCGGCGCCATCGATCCGAAGCGTAAAGGGCCCTCCGAAGGTGAGGCCGGGCCAGGAAGCCCGCACCGAGAATCCCGCGATGCTCGGAGTCAGTGTGAAGGGGCTCGTCGCGGCGGCCCCCGAGTCACTGTAGGCAAGCACGTAATAGGTGCCGGGCCCCGTCAACGGAATGACGAGTTCCTTATCGGGCGAACCGAATCGGTCGACAACACGGCTAGTTCCCTGGAAATCGTACACGTCGCGCGAAGGCAGCCGGTTTCTGCGAACGTAGAGTTCGGTCACGCCGGTTCTCCCGGCGCTGTCCAGCGCCAGCACGAGTGTTTCGCCGGGGGGCGCTTCGAGTGCGTAGTACTTGGATTGTCCGGCCTCGGCGAACGTGTCCGCGTGGGGAACGCCAAGCGAAAGGCTCATGATGGGAAACTCGGTCGGCGCGGCCGCGATGCCCGCGTTGTTCGTCACGGCCGTTCCCTCGAATACGTCCCCCGCATCGTTGGTTCGCGCGATCAGATAGTGCGGACCAGGCTCCTCGACGCGCAGCGTGACGTCCAACGACCGAACCACCGATTGGTTCGGCCCCAGATCGCTCACGCCGGCAACGCGCCCCAGCAGCCGATCGCCGATGTCCCAGGCGGGATCGAGCGACACATAGATCGCGTCCGACCAAGGTCCGATCGCCGCTCCGGTTCCAAGATTGGCGACCGTCCATTGCACGGTGACGACTTGGTCGGGAATCGCAACGAGGGGAGCCACGATGTCGCGCGCCACGAGGTCGACGTCCGAGCTCGCGATCTCCTGGCTCTCGATCGCGCCCATGTCAAAGTACGGGCGGATTCCGCCTCCCTGATTGGGAACACCCGGCGCGTCGAATCGCCATCGTCCGTCCCGATCCCGTTCGGGAGCGCCATTGCTGGTTCCCGCGTCGATGACGGGCGACCCGGCCTTGAGCTGATACTGGGACGCCGCGGGGTTGAAGTACTTGGGATCGACCGACCGATTCCCAAGTGTGCCCGTCAGGTCGGCGATGCCGACGTAGTTGCCGCGCGTGGCCGCGGGATTGAAGACGTCGTTGTAATGCGCGGCGAGCACCGCGCCGTCGGATAACTCGATGCCGTGCCGGTTGCTGTGCGTGATGAGGTTGTTGATCAGGGTCACCGTCGACGCGGCGGCCGTGATGCCGCGGTCATTGGCGGCGATCGTGTTGTTGACCGCGGCGATCTCCCCTCCGTCCGCGTGGATTCCCGACGCGTGGCCCGTGTCGCTCCGCACGTTTTCGACAAGGACGCTGTTCTCGACCCGCAGCGACGCGGGTCCGCGCGTATAGATCGCGGACGTCGCGCCGCCGCGAATCACGCTCGACCGCATTGCGACGTTGGCGCCGTCCACGAAGATCAGCCCGTCGTTCCGAACACCTCCGCCATATCGGATCTCGGCGTGTTCGAGCACGTTCCCGCTGCTCGTCGACGTGAACTCGACGCCCGTCCAATTGCCTTGTTGATCGACGTTGACTGGGCCATCGTTGTTCGTGTCGCCGCCCGCCGAGTCGTCGGTCGGCGACGTGAAAACGACCGGTCGTTCCGATGTACCGTTGGCGAGGAGCCGGCCATCGACGACCAGCCCGTAGACACCCAGCTTGAGCACCTGCCCCGCCGCGATCGTCAAGGTCGCGCCAGGCGCGACGGCGTAAGCGGCACTCGTCCCAATCCCGTAGTAGAGGGCGTAGACAATGTCAGGATTGTCCCACACCGTATCCCCCGAGATCGTGCCGCCGTCGACGTGCAGGCCGTTGACGCGGTTGTTCACGAGCGTCACACCGGTGATCACGGGCTGCGACAGGAGGTCCATGCTGAGCGCGGCCGCGCCATTGCCTTCCCAACGGTTCCCCGCGACGCGGGGTCGGCTGTTTTCGATGCGCAATCCGATCGTCGCATTGTCCACGAACGTGTTGTCGGTCAGGACCCCGTCGCTCGATTCCAGGACCACGCCTCGAAGGCCGTTGTCCCGGAATGTCGTCTTGTGGACGGTGACCGCGCGGTTGCGGGCGACAAGCCCGTTTGCCCGCGACTCGCGGACCACGCTGTCCCGCAACGTCAATTCACCCCCGTCGACCAGAATCGTCTCGTTGCTGTGTCCACCCCCATAGCGGATTTCCGCGTGGCGGATCACGTTCCCCGCGCTCGTCGACGTCATCGTGATTCCGCCCCAATCGCCCGGCCTAGGCTCCCGACCGCCGTCATTTCCCGTATCGCCGCCCGCCGTGTCGTCTTCCGACGACGTGAAAAGGACCGGGAGATCGGCTTTACCGTCCACGAGCAGCCGTCCATGGACGAGCAACCCGTTAGCCAACCACCCGGTCTTCACGATTTGCCCGGCCGAGACGGTGAGCGTGCGCCCTTCCGGAACCGTGATGCGCCCCGACAGGTAATAGACGACGTCGGGATCGTCCCAGACCGCGTCCGCAGGCAACGATCCGCCGTCCAGGTACAATCCGTTGATCCGGTTGTTGACGAAGACCGCCTGCGCGATCGTCGGACTGGACGCGAGGTCCATGCTGAGCGCTTCATATCGGTTGTTGCGAAACGCGATGTTCGTCAAGACCGGATCGCTCGCCTCGATGCGGACGCCGTAGCTGAGTGACTCCTGGATGACGCCATGCCTCAGCGCCATCCCGCCGCCGATCAATCGCAGGGCCGGAATCCCGTAGGCGCCCGGATAACGCATGTCGAAATATTCGAGCAAACTCCCGGCGCTCGACGCTTCAATCCGTATGCCGCCCCAATCACCCGAGGAACCGACCGTGGGGCCGTCGCTGTTCGAGTCGTGGTCGTCGGCCGTACCCAAGATCCCGTCGGGGCCCGTGTCGTCCCGGAATGAGGTGATGACGATCGGAGCGCCCGACGTACCCTGTCCGACTATCGTCCCCTCGACCGTGATCACGAATCCCCACCCTGGATTGACCTTCACGATCGCGCCCGGCTCGATCGTCAGCGTCGCGCCCGCCGGCACGCGCACATTGCCGACGATGCGCTGGACCTCCGTGTTGGACCAGATCGTGCCGTCGGGAAGGTCGCCCGACCAATCGGCGAGCATGCGGCGGTCCTCGAGCGGTTCGAGCCCCAGTCGAACGGGGCGGGGGCGGCGAGGCCGCAATCGGCGCAGTCCATTCAAGAACCTGCCGCGTCCGACGCTCTTGGACTTGTTTGATCTGGCCATGGGTGGGATCCCGCGATGGACGAGGGCCTTTGAGACCGTCCGGAAACCAGGACGCGCGGCCCCCTGAGTAGTCACTTCCATCCGCGCGTGGAAGTGACACGGGGCGCGCAAGAAAAAGAAGTCGTTCGTCAGCGATCGACGTGCCGGCGTCGTTCGAGCCAGTCGTCCATCGAGAGGGGGCGAATCACGCCCGCGTCGTCAAGTTCCTGGCAGGAAAGAACTTCCGCGGCGAAGCGCAGCCGTACCCCGGATTCCATGGCGATTTCCGGGACGTTCCAGAGTCGAACGGTCTTGTCCCAACTCGCCGTCGCCAACATACGGCCATCGGGGCTGAAGGCGACGGCCTCGACTTCGCCGTCGTGCGTCAGCGCGGGGCCGATCGGCTTGCCGGTCGCCCGATCCCAGATCCGCGCCGTCATGTCCCAACTCGCGGTCGCCAGAAGGCGCGCGTCGGGGCTGAAGGCGACTCCCCGCACGGTTCCGCCATGTTCGAGTGGGGGCGTCGCGGCGGCGTCGTGTGGACGCGCGTCGAGGTCCCAAAGCTGAGCCTGGTTGGCGTCGGTACCGACCAAGACAAACCGTCCGTCGGGACTCAGCGCGACCGCTCCCACATGGCCATGGTGTTGGAGAGGGTCAGCGACGAGTCGACCCGTATGCGCGTCCCAGACCTTGGCCATGCCATCCGCGCCGCCCGTGACCAGCCGGCGCCCGTCACGGCTCCACGCCGCCGATCGAACGACGACGCCATGATCGAACCGGCGAACTTCCGCCGCCGATGCCACCGGATCCCAAAGACGGACGAGTCCGTCTTCATACGACGCGGTGATGAACCGATCCTCGGTCGGATGGAAGAGCGCCAAGGTCAACGACGCTCCGTGCGTCCGCGGCGCGCCGCGCGGCTGTCCCGTCCGCGCGTCCCAAAGCCGGGCTTGCGGCCCGTATTCGCCGGTCAATATCGAGTTCCCATCGGGGCTCACCGCGACCGCCGTGACCTGACTCCCGGTGTCGATCGGCGGGCCGGCCCGGCGTCCCGACTCGATATCCCAAACATGGACAAAGCCCCCCGTTTCCCGCCAGCCATCGCCCGAGATCAGGCGTGCGCCGTCGCGCGAGAATGCGATCGACCAAACCGGGAACTCGTGTTCCAGTACCCGAACGAGCGATGTTGGGGAAGCGCGCAGCGCCGACCAGACACGGACGTTTCCATCCAGGCATCCGGTGACAACGGCATTACCGTCGGATGGAAACGCGACCGCCGCCAGGCGGTCGGGATGGCGCATCGGCGCGCCGATCGGTTTTCGAGTCCGCGCGTTCCACACGCGGGCCGTCCGATCGGAACTTCCCGTCACGATCCTCTGCCCGTCACGGCTGAACGCGGCGCAGGTCACAAGTCCTCGCTCCAGAATCGACTCGACGGGGTCCCCGGCGATCTCGACGAGGCAAACCCGATTGTCCTCGTACGCGACGATCGCGGCGTTTCCGTCCTGCCGGAACTCGATCATGCGAACGTTGGAACGCAATCGGATCGGCGAGCCGTCGCGCCGATTCGCATCGAGTTCCGTCCGGAACACCGCGCCGTCCCGACTCGCGCTCAGAGCGATGCGGTCGTCGTCGCGGAACGCGATATCGATCACCTGATCCGCATGCTCAACCGGCTCGCCGATCCGTTCGCCGGATTCCGCATTCCAGAGTTCGACAACCGGGCCGGACGCGGTGGCGATCCGCGCGCCGCTTTCCGAAATGGCGACTCGATGCAACCCGGCGCGCGGGCGCAGCGGAGGTCCATTGGGAACCGCGTCGCGAAATCGCCATCGTTGGACCGTTCCATCGTCGTGGCCGAAGGCCGCCACCGTTCCGTCACCGCTCATTGCCATCGCGGTGATCGTTCGTCCCACCAGAACGGGTTCGCTGTTTCCATCCCCCATGCTCGATGTCCATCTTCGGATCCACGATCCGGAGTCGACGATCACCGATTCGCCGTTCCGACTGATTTGGATCGGGGAGAGAGGGGTCGGAAGGGCGATCATGCGTTCAGGCCGGCTGACCGAGTCCCTCCACGCGGTGAAACTCCAGCGGGCCAGATCGCGGATCGCCCGATGGCCGGGCGGCGCGAGCGATTCGCCGCGCGCGAACCAAAGCAAGGCCTGGTCGGGGTTCCCGAGTTCCGCGAGCGTGCGGCCGCGATCGATGGCGAGCTGCGCCGCGATCACGCGAGTCCGATCGCGCTCCCGCGCGATCAAGGCAACGCTGACGAGCGACGTCGCGCAGATCGCGACGACCGCGACCGCGATCGTCGCGGCGATCGCGGGTCTCCTGCGGGCCCAGCGGACCAGGCGTTCGACCGGTCCGGGTCGCCGCGCCGCGATCGGTCGATGTTCCAGGAAGGCGCGGAGGTCGTCGGCCATCGCGCCGGCCGTCGCGTACCGCGCCGAGGGCTCCTTCGCCATCGCCTTCATGCAGATGGTCTCGAGGTCGCGAGGAACCGATGGACGCCCACCGCGAGGGCGAGGCGGTTCGTCATGAATGATCTTATTGAGCACGCTCGGACCGTTTCCGGCAAAGGGAAGTCGCCCGCAGAGCATTTCGTAGAGCACGACGCCGAGACCGTACACGTCGATTCTCGCGTCCAACGCGTGCGCGTCGCCGCGCGCCTGCTCGGGCGACATGTATGCGGGCGTGCCGAGGATTTCGCCGTGCCGCGTGAGCGTCGTGGCGGCATCGGCGGGGAGGGCGAGTCCGAAGTCGGTGAGCATCGGGCGGCCCTCGTCGTCGAGCACGACATTGGCCGATTTCACGTCGCGGTGGACGATACCGATCCGATGCGCCGCGTCGAGCGCGTCGGCGAGGCGCGCCGTCCATTCCGCGGCTTCCTGGAATGTCGGAAGCGAGGCCGCGATGCGTTTTTCGAGCGACGGCCCTCGTATGTACTCGTAGACGATGTACATCATGCGGCCATCGGTGGCGACTTCATGGATCGGCACGATGGCCGGATGCCGAAGCCTCGCCGACATCCGCGCCTCGCGAAGCAATCGGGCCTCCGCGCCCGGCTCCTCGATCTGCTCGGCGCGGGGTATCTTCACGGCCACATCGCGATCGAGACGCGTGTCGCGCGCCCGATAGACCGTCGCAAACCCGCCGGATCCGAGCCGTTCGATCAACTCGTAGGACCCGATGCGGCGGGGTGGTCCGCACGCGCCGCGGTCGGCCGTTTCCAGCATCGTCCTGAATTCGGAACTCCGGCCAGGAAATCGGCGTTCGAGCTCCTCCATCGTGACCGGATCGCCGTACATCCTCCGAACGCGAACTTCCTCGGCGATCAGGTCGAGCGGCATCGGATCCAGTTCCGCTCCCTCGACGATTCCCTCCGCGTATTGCTCGACATGGATCGGTCGACCCCGCTCCCATCGATACTCGAGATCGACCTTGATCAACTCGTGAAGCAATCTGCCGCGTTCCCCGTCTCCGCGCGCGGAAACAAGAAACTCCGCGATGCGGGGCTCGCCCCGTTCGCGCCACGCATCCTCAAATCGTTCAATCTCGGCGATGCGGCGAAGCCAGCTCGAACCGAGTTCATCGAGCGGTTCGTTCGACGGGGCGACGTTCATGGCGAATCATCCGAGGAACGGGAACGGAATACACGTCTCGGTGTCGATCCGTCCAGCGCATGGCTACCGCATCAACTGGACCGCGAGCCGCTCGATGTCGGCGAGCCCGCGGAATACGGTCCGCGTGCTCCGTCCCACCGACGCGGCGATCCGTTCGATGGGCTCGCCGTTCAGCCGAAGCACGACGATCTCGCGGTATTTGTCGGGCAGGCGCGCGACGAGCCGGTCCAGGCATTCCATCAACATCGCGAGGTCGTCGGGGCCCGGTTCGAGTGATTCGGGTTCGACGGATCCCGTCGGCGCACCATCCGACGACAAGGACCGATCGCGCCACGCACTGCGTCGCAGACGGCCGTGGAACTTTCCGGCCTCCCTCGCCTTTTGATACGTCATTGCGGCGAGCAATCTCCAGATGTCGTCGTGATCGCCGAATGTGAACCGGCCCTCTTTCAGTCGATGGAAAAAACTCCGGTAGACCGATTGAACAACGTCCTCCGGATCAAGCCTTCGGCGAATCACGTCGGGAAGTTCCCGCCTCGCGAGGTCGAGAAGCCGCTGCGTGTAGCGGTCGACGAGCGCGCGCTCGAATTCCGCGTCGCACGGCACGGCCGTTCGCGCGGAGACCGATCCCCGTCGAGCCGGCTCATCATCCGGCGACGACCCGTCGTCCGTCCGCAATGGGGAAACTCGTCGGGACACCACGATCAACTCGATACCCGGTTGGCACGCGAACCGCCCGGCGAATGGACCGATTCGATTCCCGGGCCCTGCTCCCAGTATGCACGGACCGGCGGCGGACGTCGAGCGTCAACGCGAGACGTATCGCCGTCGAGGGCGCCCGCCGATTGAAAGTCGGCGCCGCGTGGCGCCTTGGGAGGCATCGGCCCATCCGGGTCTTGACCATTCGCGATAGGTGCAATCGTGACGCGCGCTCCCGAATCCCCGTCGTGATTCCAGAGTCGGAATCGGAGCATGGCCGTATCGCCGACGATCAGACCCGTCAGATCGATCTCCAACAAAAGCCCATCCCATCGCGCGACGCCCGCCGCGTATTCGACACGCGATCCGGACAGGGAGAATGCCCGCGATTCCCGGGACGCGGACGACGGTTACGGCTTGCCTTCGTCCGCGCACGTGCAGACGGTTTGCCCGCAGCCGGGGCACCCCGAACCGTATTTGCGGGCGATCGCCTCGTTCAAGTCGACTCCCGCGACGTTCGCGATCGTCGCGAGCCACGCGAGCACGTCGGCGAATTCGAGCGATTGTTCGTCGCGCGTCCCCGAGCGCAAGGCGGCCGCGAGCTCGCCCACTTCCTCCATCAGCCACATGAACGTGCCGTCGACGCCGCGCGCGACGTCCTTCCGCATGTACATGTCGCGAATGAGCGTCTGGAATTGGGGGAAGGTCATCGGAGCCGGTCCGACGCGGCGCGGTCCGCTTGAACGGTCCTCCGCGCGGTTCGGTTGATTCATGGTTGTTCCCTTGCCGTGATCGCGCACTCAGGCATCCGCGCTCCCGTTCGGCGCGGCGGCATTACTTGAACTCGCCGAGCCGATGCGTTGCGGCTCGCCCGCCTCACCGACTTCCGCCATTGCCCGCAATTGCGCCGCGCTGCGGCCTTGCTCCTTTTCCAGAAAGGCCCGACCGTACCGGACGTTGAGGTGATCCCAGGGAAGGCGCCGATGCACGTCGACCGGTTCATGCAACACGCGATCCACGTCGATGCGGCAATCGGCGATCGCCTTCCACCACCGTCCGGGATCGGCATGCTCGCGCCAGCCGTCGAGCCGCGCGCCCCGTCGCCAGGCGAGTTCGATCGCGTTGGCCACGCGCCGATCGCCCCGGCTCAGGACGCCCTCGATCAAACTGGACTCGACGTCGTGGCACTTGATCTGGACGGCGCGGAGCCTGCACGCGGCGCGAAGTCGGCGATGGGCTTCCTGGAAATACGCGCGGCGCGCCATCGCGTTCCATTGGTAGGCCGTATGCGCCTTCGGCACGAAATTCGACACGCTCGCCGTGACCCGGGGGAATCGGCCCCGCTCCTCCTTGCCGATGCGCGCGATCGACTCGGCCATCTCGATGATCCCGTCCAAGTCGGCGGGCCGCTCGCCGGGCAAACCGCACAAAAAATAGAGCTTCACGCTTTCGTAGTTGTTGCGGAACGCCGCGCGGCAGCCTTCGAGCAAATCCTCGTTCTTGATCTTCTTGCGGATCTGTTCGCGCATGTCGTCGCGCGCCACCTCGGGCGCCAACGTCAGGCTCGATCGCCGGTCATTGCCGATCAGCTCCGCGATGCCGCGAAGCTGATCGTTGACGCGCAGGCTGGGGATTGAGACGTTGACGCCCAGGGGGCCAAGAACGTCGCGCAGACGCGTCACCAGCTCCGCGAAGTCGGGATAGTCGCTCGTCGAAAGCGACAGGATCGAAATCTCGTTGAAACCCGTATTGCGGTAGCTTTCGAGCGCGCCGCGCACGATCGTCTCCACCGAACGGGCGCGAAGCGGACGTTTGATCACCGAGCTCTGGCAGAACCGGCACTGCCACGGGCACCCCCGCATGATCTCGACCGCGATGCGGTCGTGCACGCATTCGATGAACGGCACGATCGGCCTTGTCGGAATGGGAATCGATTCGAGGTCCGCGACGACCGACGGCGTGATCGATTCGGGCACGTCCGAACGCGTGCGGCGCAATTCGACGAACCGGCCGTCCGCGAATTCCGGCTCGTAGAACCGGGGCACATAGG
Organism: Planctomycetota bacterium; assembly: GCA_016872725.1. Lineage (GTDB taxonomy): Bacteria > Planctomycetota > Planctomycetia > Pirellulales > Pirellulaceae > VGZC01. Next base: position 80,601 of record VGZC01000016.1, on the reverse strand, counting down.
CGAACGGCAGCCGCTTCGCGAGCTCGGCGAGCACTTCCTCACGCCGCATCCGGCCCGCGACTCCGGCGGACCGCGATCCCGAGCCGCGGGCCGAGTCCCGCAGATCACGCCAAAGATCGCATACCGCCGGCAGACTGGGCTCGCCGTCCCCCGCGACGAACACGTCGATGAACGGAGCGAGCGGCTCGGGGTTCTGCGCGCAAGGTCCGCCGGCGATGACGAGCGGATCGTCCAAGGTGCGCTGCGCCGATCGCAAGGGGACGTTTCCCAGGTCGAGCATCGTGAGCACGTTCGTGCCGCTGAGCTCATACTGCAGCGAGAATCCGATCACGTCGAACTGGTTCAGCGGCGTGAAGTTCTCGAGGCTGTAGAGCGGCGTCCCCGTCTCGCGAAGCCGATTCTCCATGTCGAACCAGGGAGTGAATACCCGCTCGCAGGCCCAGTCGTCGCGCGCGTTCATCAGCGAATAAAGGAGCTGGATTCCGTGATGGCTCATCCCGATCGAATAGATATCGGGAAACGCCAGACAGAGCCTTCCGCGAACCTCGCGATAGTCCTTGCGCACGATATTGTGTTCGCCGCCCATATACCGGGCGGGCGTCTGCACGCCCGGCAAGATGCGGCCAACCACATAATCCTTCAGCGCCTGATTGAACATGCCGCCTCCGCGCCCCATTCCAAGCCAGTATGCCACACGACCCGACGGGCGCACAGGTCGCCCTTGCTCCGCGCCGCGGTCCCGGCCTACACTTGCACGCGGCCGGGAGCCGTTCCTCCGTCGGACCCAAGAGACGTTGGCGGCCGGGAGCCGTTCCTCCGTCGGACCCAAGAGACGTTGGCGGGGATTCCATGTCGGGAGGTGAATTCCAGACGGTTTGCGCGACGAGCGCGATTCCCGAAGGACAAGGGCGAGCCTTCCTGATCGGCGATCGGATGATCGCCGTGTTTCGGGACGAGGGGCATTACACCGCCATGGATGATTTCTGCCCGCACATGGGCGCGTCGTTGGCCGAGGGCTGTGTCCAGGACGGCGTCGTGACCTGCCCGTGGCACGCATGGACGTTTTCCGTCCGCGACGGCGCATGGCGCTCCAATCCCCGCACGAAAGTCGACGTGTTCGAAGTCCGCGTCGTCGGCGACGAAGTCCAGGTCCAGGTTCCGCCGAGCGCGTCGTGACCGGTCAGGGAAGCTCTAATTCGAGGCGCGTGTCGAGCCGCACGCGCACGACGTCGTTTCGATAGGGCGTTTCGGTCGTCAACGACTGTTCGATCCAGGCGTTTCGAAAACGGCCTCGATCCGTATCGAATCGGATCGCTCCCGTCGCTTTCTGATCGGTGATCGCGATGGCCGGCCCCGCCGGTTCCTTCGCGGGCTCCCATGTCAGGCGCGATTGAAGGCCGATCTCGGCGAGATTCGTCTGTCCCTCGGATGGGCCCGTGTACGTGTACGTGTTGTCCTGAACCAACTTCCCCGTGGCAAGGGCGGTGCGTGTCGATCCGTTCCACGTCGCTCCGACCTGGGGCGGGGTCTCGGGCAGGCGCGGCATGGCTTGCCGAAACGACTCGGTCAGCCCTTCCGCCGAGAAGATCTCGATCAGGTTCGATCGATCGCCGATCTCGCCAAGCGATTTCAGCGATTCCTCGGTCAACGCCGCATCGAGGATTTCGCCGAGCCGCGTCATGGTGAACCGGGTCGTGAGTCCGATCAGCGGCCGGACCGTCTCCGCGATGTCGCGGGCCGCGCCGCGCGGCGGTTCGTTCGACGCCGAATCGTAGGCGACCGGCTTCTCGTCGCCGCTCGGCGTCAATCGCATGGCCAGTCGGTCGAGCGTCTGGGTGATGCGCATGCGTCCATCGGATTCCGCCGAGTCGACGCGCCAGGTGAGGTCGGCTTCCATCACGATGCGGGCCCGCGACACGAGCCGGTTCACGGTGGTGAGCGAATCGGTCGTCTGGCGGAACGTGACCCGCTGCGATTCGCCCGCCGCCAGTTTCCATTCGAGCGAACCGGCTCGACGCTCCGCCGACTGTCCGCGCAGCCCACGTCCTTCGGCGCCGAGCACGGCGGCGAGGCCGACCACGAGGCGTATCACGACCGCCGTGCCCGCCCGCCGTCGTGCCTCGATCGATCGGCGCTTCGGGGCGCCCGACATTCCCGTGTCCGACATTCCCGTGATGTCTTGGGAGCCTTGCATTTCCGAACGTCTCCTCATGTTCCGTTCCGCGCGTTCCGCCGCATCCTCCGCGCGGTCGGCGCGGTTGGACGCGATGTCACAGCGTGAAGGACTGGCCCGGTTCCACCACCTTGGGGACCGCCGCCGTACTCCGCCGAACCCGATCGGCCCAAGCGGCGGCGTCCTGAGCGATGGGAGGCCACGTGTTGTAGTGGGACGGCGCTACCTGCTTCGGACGCAACCACTCGGTCGCCCGCAAGGCGTCGTCGGGGCCCATCGTGAACAGGTCGCCGATCGGCAGCACGGCGAGGTCGAGCCCTTCGTCGCCGATCCCGCGCATGTCGGAGAACAGGCCCGTGTCCCCCGCGAAATAGATTGTTCGGTTCGGAAGACGGATCAGATAGCCCGCCGGCGATCCGCCGTACGACCCGTCGGGGAGTTCCGAACTGTGGAAGGCGAGCGTCATCTTGACTCGGCCGAACGGCAGATCGACGCCGCCTCCCAGGTTCATTCCGATGGTGTGGGCCACGCTGTGCTTCCGGGCCAGCCATTGGGCGATCTCAAAAACGGCGACGACCGTCGCGCCCGTTCGATTCGCGATCGGTGCCGCATCCGCAATATGATCGAAATGCCCGTGCGTGATCAAAATAAAATCGGCCTCGACATCCGCGGCCTTCACCGGCGCGACGGGCGATTCGTCGAAGAACGGATCCACGAGCACGCGGTGGCCTTGCGTTTCCAGACCCCAGCACGCGTGCCCAAACCACGTCAGTTTCGCCTCCGAAGCCGCCATCTCGACACCTCCGATACCCGATCATTCCCCCCATCGCGCGGCCGCGCACCTGATCCTAATGGCATTTTCCGATCGTCTCAATGAGACGTCGCTCCCATTCCGCCTCGCGCGCCCCCCCAGGCGTTGACCGACCGCACCGTTACCCATGCCATGAAGGTCGCCGTCTCGGTCGGCGAGCGATTCCGGATTTCGTACGGGGACGGCGCCATCATCGCAGCCGCCGAGGCCCTGGGCGCCGCAACGCCCTACACCGAGGACTTGCGGCACGGCCAGTCCTTTGGATCGGTTTGCTCCGCCAATCCGTTTCGCTGGGACGGGGGACCAGGCGCGCTACGCGCCGCGACCGAGCAACCGGTTCATGTTCCGTTTGTACGCCTCCACGCCCGGTTGTCCGTAGGGGTTGATGCCGAGCATGCGGCCTTCGACGACGGTCGCGAGCATCAGCATTTGCAGGAGCTGGCCGATTTCATGTTCGCCGATCGACGGCAGACGGATGTCGACGGTCGGCCGTCCGGCCGCGCGGAGCGCCTCGTTCGTGCCTTCCATCGCGGCGCGCAGGATCTCGGGAAAGGTCCGGTCGGCGAGATCATTCAGGCCGTCCGCGTCTTGGGAAGCGCGGCCGACACGGATCGGATCGGTGCGGCATGCGTCCGCGGCGATGTTGGTGATGAGCTTGTCGCGGCGTCCTTCCTGATGCTGCTGGGCCCGCGAGTGCAGATCGCGCGTGCTGACCGTGGAGATCGGCGTCGCGCCGATTTCCAGTTTGCCGAGGCTTTCGGCGAGCAGTTGGTCGTACCAAAGGCCGACGCCTTCGAGGGCTTTGGACCAGACCGACATCACGCGGAGCGTCGCGCCGCCGCGTTCGGCGAGAACGCACGCGTTGACGTAGTCCAGGACGCGGTTCGCGCCGGGCGGCGCCGTTCGGAAATGCTCGTTCATCGCCGCGGCTCCCTCGAGCATCGCGACGACGTTGATGCCGAGCACGGCGGCGGGGAGCAATCCGACCGAGGAGAACACCGAGAATCGGCCTCCGACCCCCTCGGGTACCGGAAGCGTGTCGCGGCATCCCAGGTCGCGCGCGAGGCGTTCGAGTCGGCCACCCGCGCCGGTCACCGGCACGATCCACTCGGCCAATGGCTCCTCGCCCACCGATTCGCGTAGCGCGTTCAGGAAGACGCGGAACGCGACAGCCGTCTCGATCGTCCCGCCGCTCTTGCTGATCACGATCAGTGCCCAACGGTCCTCAACCGAACGGGCCTTGCGGCCGCCGCCCAGCAGGTGGAGCAGGCCCCGCGCTGCGTCGTTGTCGATGTTGTTGCCCTCGAAGTAAAGCCGCGGCTTGCTCCCCCGATCGCCTCGACTCAGCTCATTGAAATACGGCTGACAGCACGCGTCCATCAATGCGCGCGCGCCCATGTACGAACCGCCGATGCCGAGCACCACGACGCGATCGACGTTTTCCTGAAGTCGTCGAGCGATTTTGAGCAGGCGCGCCAGTTCGCTCGTCTCGCGTTCGGCGCGGTATGCGCCGAGCAGGCGGTCGGGCAGGTCGAGGAAGGCGGCGTCCAACGGGCGCTTTTCGGGAGGAACATCGCCCGAGGCGTACTGCGACGCGTCCACCTCGATCACCTCGCGGCGCGCTTCGACCAGGCGCGGTTGCGACGCCTCGAACGACTCCCGCGCGATCCCCGTCCCCGGCGCGAACAATCCTGAAAGATCCAACTCGATCAAACCCATGCGACGTCACCTCCCGTTCCCGTGGTTCGCGGAGCGAACCACGACGTTGTCATCATCGTTTGCCGTCGCTCAGATCGATTGGCGATCCGGACGGCAGTTCCACGTACTTCATCACACCCTCGCGCCAGAAACGGAATTGGATCTTCAAGGTCGCGTCCGCCCCGCCCGCTCCCTCGCCGAACAGGTCGGCGTACGGGCCGAGCGGCGTGACGAGCTTGCCGCGGAAGCGCGCGCGGACCACGTCGGTGACCTCTTTTTGAGCCGGCCCGCGACGCGCGTTGGTGAACGCGCGAATCCGGATCGCCGTCGCGTCGCAGATGTGCGAGCCCCCGTTGTGGAGCACGAAGTCGACATGCGAGTCGGCTTCGTCCGCCTTCCGTTCGATCACGAACTCCGCCGAGCCTCGTGAGCCTTCCGCGACAGCCGCCTGGGACGTGTCGAACGTTCCAAGCACCTCGTGCGAGCCATCGCCCTTCCATCGGATGACCCGCAACGTCACGCCGTTCCCCATGTTCGAGAAGAGCGTTCCGGCGAGCGTCACATCGGTTCGCGGCGCGGCCGGGCCGGGCGTCCAGCGGAACACGCCGTAACGCGCGGCATCGGCGATCGGATGCGTGTAGAGATAGGTCGACCGCTCGGGAACCGCGATCATCGGATCGAACATCCCTTCCGTGTAATGCGTCCGCCACTTCTCCTCCTGCCGATCGCTCGGCGCGTAATCCGACACGAAGCCGAGTTCGTCGTCCTGGCCCTCGAGTCCGAACGCGAACCCGACCGGCGATCCGAACGCCTTGAACCGCGAATTCAGGCGTTTCACGTCGGGCGCGGCGGCATCGGCGAGGATTCCGCCGTTCGCGCAGTTGAAGTAGGTCCACCGTCCTCCCGAACGGTCCGGGAACTCCGCGTCGACGGCCGGCTTCCCACCCGGATTCGCGTAGTCGGCGGCGAGGTCGGCGATCACGTCGCCCCGCACCTCGAAATACGACTCGATGTCGCCGGTCGCTTTCGGTCCGTACAGGGCCTTCACGACATGCGCGTTCACGAACCGGTTGGGCCATGACACGATCTCGTCATCCGTGACGGGAACCGGCGAGCGCGGCGCGTTGTCGGGCCATCGCAAATAGACTTCCCGGCCGCTCGGATCGATGAACTCGGTGAGCGTGACATCGAACGGCTCCCGTTGTCCGTCGACGTCGAGCCACGCCTTGACGGCGACCTTGCGGCCGTCGGGTCGGGTCGCGTCGTCGCGGACGGGATCGCCGAGCGAAACGGGATCGATGACAAGGTCCCTCGGATCGGCCACGCGGGCGAGTGTCTCGGCGTTCTGGTCCTTGCCGAGGCAATAGACGATCGGGCCGCGCAGCAAGGCGACCCTCCCCTGCTGCGCCGCGCGCCCCCGAATGAACCGCCATCGCATGGGCATCGAGATCCGCACGACATCGCCGTCGTTCCAGACGCGCCGGAGCGTATGGCCGCCCCGCTCGCGATCCGCGTCGCCCAACGCGCGCGGCGCCTCGCCGTTCACGCGGACCGTGATCTGATCGCACCACGCGGGCGTTCGGAACCGGAACGGGAACGCAAGCGGACTCTTGTCGGGAATCGAGAACGTGACGGCGACCTCGCCCTCGGAGGGATAGTCCGTCTCCTGCCGAACGGCGACCGCCCGATCGCCGATGGTGAACGTCTTGTTGGAGGCGGTGAAGAGGTTGATCGCGATGCCGCCGTCCGGCGTTCGATAATAGACCTTTTGCGGGATCTCCGCGACGGCTCGGCGATAGTTGCCGCAGCAGCAGAACGAATCGCGCGTATCGTAGACTCGCTCCCCGGTGAATGGCGTGAAGTAGCGGATCCACCGTCCGTCGGGCGAATTGGCGGCGAACAACGCGTTGTGGATCGTCCGCTCCATCAGATCGCCGTACCGCAAGTCGCCCTCGATCCGCATCAGGCTGTCGATCCACCGAAGCACATAGGCCGTGACGCACGACTCGCCGATCGCTCCCTTGCCGTTCTGGTTGTAGGTGAATTGCTCGCCGTCCGAACACGAGCCGGTGACAAGCATGCCGCCCTCGTTCCGCTTGAGCAGTTCGTTCCGCATGAACTCGCTCATGCGCAGCAAGTCCGGCTCGCCCGTCAATCGGTGAAGTTCGGTCTGGGCGTAGCACCGGGCGAGCATGACATAAACATGGCAGGGTCGCCGGCTGAAATCCTGTTCCCACGTTCGAAGCGACGCAAGTTGGACCTCGCCGCGGTTGTTGCCGTGCGGAACGTCGGCCGCGAATTCGAGATAGCGGGGGTCGCCCGTCACGCGGTACAGTTCGAGCATGCCCTCGGGAAGCCCGGCCGTGCAGATCGCGCCCGCGTCGAAGCACGGGTTGGCCGGCGTTGGAAACGTGCGAAGGATGTAGTCGCCCATGATCCTGGCGTGTTCGAGCGACCGCGCGTCGCCCGTGCACCGGTAGTGCCGCACGAGCGCGAGGTTGATGTACTCCTGTTCGTGCAGGATCCAATTGATGTGGTTCTGGCGGTTCTCGGGTTCCGCCGCCCAGAATCCCAGATACCCGTCCGGATCGCGCGATGCGGCGAGCGTGTCGACCAGGTACCGCGTGCGCGCCGCGACTCTTGGATCCCCCGTGTACGCGGCGAACAGGCTTCCCGCGTCGATGACCTTGCCGATCCCGTAATAGACGTACTGGCGGTCGCCCCGCGCGGTCCGGTTCCGGAAGTGGTTGAGCCATCCGGCATCCACGTCGATCGCCATGAAGTGGCGGTCGACGAGGTTCGAGATCCGGCGGTCGAGTTCACCGTCGAGCTCGCTTTCATTGAGCGTGACGCGGGCGAGTTGATCGACGATGCGCGGCTTCACCACGTCGACGTCGCGGGACGCAGCCCCCGGTTCGTCCGCTCGGACGAACAAGGCGAGTCCCAGGGCACATGCGGCGGCGAGCATCGATCGATTCATGGCACGGCTCCGCGGCTCGGAGGATGAAGGCGGGTGAGTCGCCCATCAGTGGAACGTCGATCGGCCGCCCGTGCAAGAAGGCCGAATCGGTTTCGCGCGGCGAGCGTCCTGGAATACAGATCCCCGCGCCGCTCGAAGATCCGATCGCTCAAGCGTTGCTCCAGCGTTCAGCGATAGACCCTCATTGCAAAGATCGACGTCGCGCGTCACAACAGGAGCGACCTCCACTAGCCCGCCCATGAACAACGCCGGCGGGTCCTCCGGCCATCGAAGACGGAACGAGCATGAACGTGCACGACCTCACGCGCGAACTCCATGTCAAGAACGACTCGAAGATCGTCCTGCTCGTCGCCGACGGACTTGGCGGATTGCCGAGGACTTCCGAGGGCATGACCGAGCTCGAGACGGCGCGCAGGCCGAACCTCGACCGGCTCGCTCGACGCGGCATCCAGGGCGCGAGCATCCCCGTCGCGCCGGGCATCAGTCCGGGCAGCGGGCCCGGACATCTCGGCCTATTCGGCTACGATCCGATCCGATACCGGATCGGGCGCGGCGCGCTCGAAGCGACCGGGATCGGATTCCCACTCGGGCCGGGAGATGTCGCGATCCGCTGCAATTTCTGCACGCTTGACGAAGCGGGCCGCATCGTCGATCGTCGAGCGGGCCGGATCACGACCGAGGAAAGCGGTCCGCTCGCGGCGAGGCTCCGCGATGTCCGCATTCCGGGAATCGAGATCTTCGTCGAACCGGTGAAGGAACATCGATTCGTCGTCGTGTTCCGCGGACCGGGCCTTGGCGACGCCGTGCGCGATACCGACCCGCAGGCCACCGGCGTTAGGCCGCTGGAACCGGTCGGCGAGGACGACGCGGGGCGGCGGACGGCCGAGGTCGCCCGCGCGTTCCTCGCGCAGGCCCGCGACCTCTTGCGGTCCGAGCCCAAGGCGAATTTCCACACGATGCGCGGGTTCGCGTCCAAGCCCGATCTTCCGTCCTTCGAGGATGTGTACGGGCTCCGCGCGGCGGCGATCGCCGTCTATCCCATGTACAAGGGACTCGCCCATCTGGTCGGCATGCGGATCGTCGGTTCCGCGCGGACCCTCGATGAACAAATCGATACGCTCGCCCAATCGTGGAACGACCACGACTTCTTCTTCCTGCACTTCAAATACACCGACAGCACGGGCGAGGACGGCGATTTTGACGCGAAGGTCCGGCGGATCGAGGAGTTGGACGGCGCGATGCCTCGGATCCTCAGGCTCGCGCCGACCGTGTTGATCGTTACCGGCGACCACAGCACGCCGAGCTTCCTGAAGGGCCACAGTTGGCATCCGGTCCCGACGCTGCTCGTCTCCGATTGCTGCCGTCCGGATCGTCTGATGGAATTCCACGAGGCGACGTGCATTCGAGGCGGTCTGGGCCATTTCGAGGCGAAACACTTGATGACGTTGGCGCTCGCCAATGCCGGACGGCTCGGCAAATTCGGCGCGTGATCGACCATGTCGCACGGCATTCCGCGCCGTGCCGCCGAGACAAGCTCGGCGGCGGCGTAAGGTGGGTCGGATGGTGCGCGGCCCGGAGACGCCGCGTCCCACGATCGCCAGGCTCCTGGCCATCCCCTGGCGCGAGTTCCATGGCGCGCTGGTGCGTCAACAACTCTTCTGACAAAGCCGAGCAAGGACGCGCGATGTCCGATCCGTTCGCCGCATTGGAGTCGTTGCTGGCCCGATCGTTGGCTTCAATCCCATGCCGAGCATCGCAGCGAAGACCGGCAACGCGAACTCGAGGCCGCGCGCGAGGCGAAACGTCGGAATCGCGCCCGGCGCCGCGCCGCCGCCAACGCCGGACCGCCTCCCGCGCGGCCAGGGTGTTCACTGAACGCCTACGGAGATGCGGATGGGAGCGGCATGTGGTGAACGGCCCATTCGCGTGGTAGATTTGGAATCGGATCGGGCGGCTACGGAACGACTCGGCCTCCCGATCGCCTCACTCCAGCGGTTCCCCACAATCGCGATATGGCCCAACGAGCAGACAGCGCGATTCGCCGTCGGGGTCTCGGCGCCCATCCCGGGTGTCTTCGGTCGTCATCGTTTCGTCATCCTTGCCGGGCTGCGGGTTCGGACGGTGCGCGAATCAAGGTCGCGCCGCGATGGGCCGATCGACGTTGTTTCCAAACCGCGCGGGGCGCGGTCTTGGGGATCGTCCTCGCGACCGGTGTCCCGTCGTTGGCTGACGATCCGCGAGCCCCTTCGGCGGACGATCTCCTGGACCACGCCGAGCGTCCGCTGCGCGCGGACGATTTTCGAGCGCGCGTTCCCGACGACCGGCCGAGGGGCGAACCTCCCGATGAACTGCCGATCGCGGCCTATTCAGAGACCGACATCCGGTTCCGATTCGACTCGCGGACGCGGCTCGCGGGTCGTGAATCCGTTACCCGTTTGACGCGCATCGTATTTTCCGCGGTCGTCGATCGATCGCGATCGTGGAACGCGGCGCCCGATGATCCAAGCCTGCTCGACCACCTTCAGGGCCATTTCGACCTGACTCGGTTGGCGGCCTACGACGCGCAGGACGCCGTGCGCCGCCGCATGGCTTCGACGCCCTTCGAAGGGCGCGGATCGACGGAGCGCGCGGCGATCGAGGACCTCAAGCGGCGGATCCTCGACGAGTGCCGTTCCGTCCGCGAGGAGCTCGCCAAGGACCGCGCCTATTTCGACAAGCGGACGCGATACGGCACCGATCGCGGAATCGAACGCGAGGAACGCAACCGTCAGAAGGAACGGCTGCGCATCGCCCGGGCGGGCGACGCGAGCGGCCTTTCAGGGAAATAGGCGGACAAACGTCGGCGCGTCGGAGCACGATGGCGCCGCGCGGGGAACCGAACGAGGATCGGCATGAGTGGACCGCCGTTTCGCATCGCGTCGATCACGGCCGGCGCCGGAGGCATGTTCTGTGGCAGTTGCATGCACGACAATACGCTCGCCCGAGCCCTCTGCCGCAAGCCGGGCGTCGAATGTGTTCTGGTGCCGACCTACACGCCGATCCGGACCGACGACGAGGACGTCAGTCTGAACCGCGTCTTCCTGGGCGGCCTGACCGTCTACCTCGAACAAATCGCGCCGTGGCTTCGGTTCGCGCCCCGGTTCGTGACCCGAGCGTTCGACCAACCCCGCCTGCTCCGCTGGATCGCGTCCCGCGCCGTGGGAACCCATCCCAAGAAACTCGGCGCGCTGACCCTGTCGATGCTGAGCGGTACGGAAGGCCGGCAGCGCGTCGAGGTTCGCCGGCTTTGCCGATGGCTCGCGGACGACCTGCGCCCCGACGTTGTCCTGTTCAGCAATATCCTGATCGGTGGTTGCATTCCCGAACTGAAGCGGATACTGGGCACGCCCGTCTTCGCGACGCTGCAAGGCGACGACATTTTTCTGGACGGGCTGGCGGAGGACCACCGGGCACGGGCGGTCGAGGCGATCCGGCGGCTCGTACCGCTCGTCGACGGATTCCTCACCCACAGTCGGTTCTACGCCGGGAAGATGGGGCGGCTCTTTGACATTCCGCCCGCGAAACGCCATATCATTCCGCTCGGCATCGATCCGTTTGAGCCTCCGCGTGACGCGACTCACCCGCCGACCTCGGGCGCGCGCCCCCTCGCCATCGGCTATCTCGCTCGGCTCGCCCCCGAAAAAGGCCTTCATCAATTGACCGACGCGTTCCTGCTCCTCAAGGGCCTTTCCGGCATGGAGTCGACCCGGCTCGAAATCGCCGGTTGGCTGGGCGCCCATCATCGGGGATACGCGGACGCTCAGTTCGGCCGCCTTCGAGCCGCGGGATGGGGCGACCATTTCACCTATTCGGGAACGATCGACCGCGACGGAAAACGCGCGTTCTTATCGCGGATCGACCTGCTGTCCGTGCCGACCGTCTATCCCGACCCGAAAGGCCTGTATGTACTCGAGGCGATGGCGATGGGGGTCCCCGTCGTCCAGCCCGCCCATGGCGCGTTTCCGGAATGGATCGAGGCATCGGGTGCGGGTGAGCTCGTCGAACCCGGAGATCCGAAGGCCCTCGCCGAGGCGTGGCATCGCCTTCTTCGGGATCCGGCTCGACGGGCCGCGTTCGCCGAAGCGGGCCGAAATGCGGCCCGCGGACCGTTCCATGCGGATCGAGTCGCCGACCGGGTGCTCGAAATGCTCCGCGGGACTGCGGCGCGGGCATGCTGATGGGATGCGCGTTCGGTGGGGCGAGCATCCCGCTTGCCGCCCCTTGTCCGGCTTCGATCGTTCACACGCGGTCCTGTTTGCGTCGGCTGCGCCGGCGGGCGGACCGGCACGCCGCGCAGACTCCGATGACGATGAGCCGATGGCCGAGGACGCTGAATCGGTGTTTGGCCGCCACGCTGTCCCGCAGTCGCAGGAGCTCATCGCTCTGGAACTCGATCAGCTCATGGCACTGCGTGCAGTACATGTGGTCGTGCTGGGGATAGCCGTAGTCGTGCTCATACACGCTGCGGCCGTTCAGTTCGAACTTGCGCAGCAGGCCCGCGTCGACGAACTCGCTGAGCGTTCGGTAGACCGTCGGACGGCTCACGTAACCCGCCGCGCCCTTGGAGGGCAGCCGCACCATGAGCGCGTCGGCGTCGAAGTGATCGTGATGGCTGAAAACGGCGTCGACGAGCAACCGGCGCTGCTCGGTGTTCCGCATGCCTCGGCTTCGCAGGTACTCCTCGAACCGTTCGAGGGGCGATAGGGCGACTTCGACTTTCCCCAACGAAAAGTCGGCCGGAGGAAGCGCGCGGGTTTGGGTGTCGTCGGCGGGCATACGGCGTCGGATGAGCGACCGGGCTATCACTCGGGCCCCGCCCAAATCGGGGCCGAGCCGAAACCAGTCGCATTGTAACACGCGCGATGCGGATCGCAATGATCGCCGCGGACCGCGCATGGCCCGATCGGACGATGGGCCGACGGTCCTCAGGCCAATTCATCCAGCAGTCGATCGACGGCCCGATCGAGTTTGTCGGCCGTCTCGTAAGTACCCGACGCGATCGCCGCGCGGATCTGCGAAACGCGATCGGCCCGAACCTCGGGCATCTCGCGGATGCGGCTGAGGAACTCCGCCTGGGGCGAGATTTCCAATTGGTCCGGTCCGGAAACGGCCCCGGCTTGCGATGGGGGCACGGACGGCTTCATGCGGTGCGGCGCGTTGATGGGCTGGGCTCCATGAACGTGCATTGGGCCGTGGATATACATCGACTCCTCCCCGATAAGATCCCGCGGCGGCCGACGTGTGTCGCGATCGTCCGATGCTTGTCGATCTACCATCGCGATCCGCCGCCACGAACCGAAAAGCTCGACTCCAGTCTGCTGCGTTTTGCCGCGCCGCGTTCCGTGTCGTTGGGAGGCAGTCCATGGCCAGGCATTTGACCTTGCGTCGCACCCAACATATCGGTCCATCGACGGCGCGGATTCAATCCAAAATCGCTGTCCGCTCCCTGTATCGCGGACTCCCCGTAACGTTGACGCGCAGTCCGCCCGAACCTATCGCTTGTTCCGGCCGATCCCGCCGAGTCGATCGACGGCCTCGAGCGTCCATTCCGCTTGTCACGACACCATGAATACGAACAATCGTCCCGATCGGTTCCATCCGGTTCCCAAGAAAAGGACGTCGATACTCCGAATTCCGTAAAAAACGAGGCCAATCGCACGCGCGGCGCGGAACGGGGACGGCCGTATTTAGACAAACCGCGCGTCCGACACAAGCCCAATATCCTTCCAGGGCCTCCGGTTTTCGCCCGCTTCACGGCGCGCCGGGCGAATTCGAACCCCGTGGGGTGCGGGAACGCTCGTGCCGCTCGGATTCTCATCGAGGGCACCACAGAGCGGCCGGTCGTACGGGTCGATCGACGTCGAACGCGGCCCAATGGTCGATCGGCAGATTCCAGCAGGCGAACGCGGCGGTCGGCAACGCGACGGGCTCGCCCGCGAGACGGCCGACCATCGCCTCCCACCCCGGATTGTGTCCGACAACGAGCACGGCGCGGGATCGGTCGGGGAGCGAGCGAAGTACGCCGACGATCCGGTCGACGTCCGGCAGGTACAGATCGGGAGCCAGCCATCGGTCGCCGTGAAACGCGAGTCGTCGAGCGACACGTTTGGCCGTCGAACGAGCGCGGCGCGCGGTCGAACTGACAATCAGGTCGGGGATCCAGCCCAGCCCGCGCAAGGCCTGAGCCGCCCTCGCGGCTTCGCCGCGTCCGCGCGCGTTGAGCGGCCGTTCATGGTCGGGAACCCCCGGAAGACTCCAATCCGATTTCGCGTGCCGCATCATGATGAGTTGCACGGGCATCGAAGTCACCGGGCGCGCGGTTCGAGCCAAAACGACCGCCAATAGGCCTGGTCGGTCGCGTACGCGTCGATCGGATCGCGATCGGATCGGAAATCGGCCGGCAGGATTCCGTATCGCTTCATCTCGCGGATGTAGAGCGGGCTCGGACGTTCGGGCGTTCCGCCGTCCATGACCGCGTATGTCCCGTTCGCGGCGGCTCCCGAATCGAGCCAGAGCCGGATCAGGGCGCGTTCGGTTTCCGGCACGACGACGCCGTGGTGTTCGCCTCGGATCCGCGTCATCAATTTGCTTCCCCCGCTTCCGATCTCGCGGGGGGCCCGATTCCCGTGGGCGTTGCGTCCGTCGGCGATCTCGCCTTCGCGGCGCACGAGGGCCACATAGGAGGAAAGCACCTGTCCGCGGCCGTGCGACGGGACGTCGTGGTCCGCGTCGAGCCGAAGATCGGCGTCGTGCCGTTCCGGACCATGGCACTCGACGCAATACGTGTCGAGGATCGGTTGGATGTGCCGGCGGAAGTCGACGATCTCCGGCAGATCGGGAATCGCCTCGATCGGGCTCGGCGGCCGCGCCAACGCGGCGAGCGGTCGGTTGTCGGCCCGCGACGGCGCCGTCTGCCGCCCCTCGTGGCATCCGACGCATCCGGTCACTTCGCCCGGCTGAACCGTCACGAAGCTCTGCATCTTCTTGACCGCGATGCCGTCCGCATCGAGGGCGACGAAGTGAAGGCTCCGCATGGCGGGAGCCTCGAAGTGCGCCGAACCGTCCCGTTCGACGGGAACCGTTCCGAGGATGCGGGTCAACGTGAACGTTCCCCACAGGCTGATCCCGTCGAAACCGGGACTGTTGTGGAACGGGCCGGGCAGTTGTTCGAGAATCAGGAGCTTCGCGATCTCGCCGGGCCGGACTCCTTCCATGTTGCGGCCCCGCGCGACATCGGCGAGCACGAACGTGCCCGTCGTCACGCCGGGTTCGACGCGACTCGGAATGACCCGCTCGCGAGGCCGGGCCGCGACCGCCTGGGGTTCATGGAGCGACCACGACTCGGGCACGTCGCGCAGCGCGTGGAGCCTGCGGGTCGTTCCCTCGCGATCGATCAGATGCAACTCCCGGCCCCGCGCCGCGAGGAACCGGTCGCGCGAGACGGGGAACGGATCACGCCAATCGCCTCCGGGATGGAGTTGCCGAGCGGACGGAGCATGGTCGGGACCGCCGCGCGGATCGATGAGCGTGAGGTGGCCCGCGTGCTCCGCCCGGCCGTGGCCCGGCGAGAAAACGGCGAGCACCTCGTCGGTGCCGGGCACCGGCCTCGCGTCGAGCATGGCGACGGCGCCGGGTACGTTGTCGTAATCGACGAGCGTCCCCTGGCGGTGCGCGATGTTGTACGACATGCCGATCGGGTACATGTTGCCGAAAAAGGCCATCACGCCCGTGCCATCGGGGTTCGCCGTCCAGAGGTGGTGGTAGCAGAGCTGGCTTCGGTCGACGTATTCCCACCGCGTGAAGAGTATCCGCCCGTCGGGCAATACCGAAGGCGTGTTCTCGGTCGACGCGTTGCTGCTGAGCGGGCGGATGCCCCGTCCGTCGCCGTCGCACCGATAGAGGATGGCGACCGGCGTCTTCCAGCACATGACCCACCGATTGCAGCGGGACGAGCAGAACGCGATGCCGCCGTCGGGCAGGTAGGCCGGTTCGACGTCATCGAACGGGCCGTCGGTGAGCTGCTTGAGGCCGGAGCCGTCGAGGTTGATTTCGTGGAGGTGGTAGTGGTCGGAGCCGCCGCGCCGATAGGAGAAGAGGACCTTTGTCGCGTCGTAGTCGACGCGCGGATCGCGCACCGCGCCTTCGTCGTCCCGCAGAAGGCACTCGACCCGATCGGTGCGGGCGTTCCATTTCCAGAGTCCGCCTCCTCCCGTCGCGTAGACCTTCTGATCGGGGTCGAAACAGTAGTAGCCGAAATTCGCGTAGTAATGCCCGTCTGGGCCCTGTCCCCGGGTCGCGAAGACGATCTGTTCGGCGCCGGGCGGCAGCGCGAGCGGCTCGTCGAAGGCGCGGGCGGGCCCGTGCATCGCGGCGGCCAGTCCGAGCACCGCGGCGGCCGCGCGGCGGGCGAGGCGATCGATCGGGATCATATCGTGGAGTACTCCGAAATCGGCGAGCGATCCCGCGCGAGGTCCGTTCCTCGGCGGGACGCCCCTCGAAGCCATCATACGTGCCGAGCGGCCTCGGCGAAACGCGCGGCGGCGGCGCGCGGGGTCATCCGCCGGATCCGTGCGCCCGATACGGCTCGAAGGTCGTGCGGCGCGAATGCTCGGCCCGCTTCATCGCGTCGCGTGCTTCCTCGTAGAGCGTCTGTTGGCACCGGACGGCCCGCCGCCGTCCGCGCGCGCGGATCCGCTCGTAGGAACCGTCGGGCGTGAGACGCCTCGCCTTGGTGTTGTCGCGGAAATAGGTATCGAGGACGGCGATCAGGCGCTGCCGGCTCGACGCGTCGTCGATCGGCACGAGCAGCTCGATGCGGCGGTCGAGGTTCCGGGGCATCCAGTCCGCGCTCGAGATGAAAACCCGCTCGTCGCCCCCGTGATGGAAGTAGACGATGCGGCTGTGTTCGAGGAACCGGTCGACGATGCTCACGACGGAGATGTTGTCGCTGAGCCCCTTGACGCCGGGGCGAAGGCAGCAGATGCCTCGGACGTTGAGCTGGACCGTGACGCCGGCTTGCGAGGCGGCGTACAGCGCCTCGATGATCGGCGGATCGACGAGCGAATTGAGTTTGGCGGCGATGCGGGCCCTCTGGCCCTGTCGGCGCCGCTGCGTTTCGATCCCGATCATCTCGAGCAGCGTGTCCCTCAGGCCCAGCGGCGCGGCCTCGATCTTGCGGAATTGCTGGGGCTGCGAGTATCCGCTGATCGCGTTGAAGAAGCTCGTCGCGTCCGCGCCGAGTTCCTCGTCGGTCGTCATGTAGCTGATGTCGCTGTAGATCCGCGCTGTGACTTCGTTGTAGTTTCCCGTTCCGAAATGCACGTAACGCTGGATGCCGTGCGGCTCGCGGCGGACGATGATGCAGAGCTTGGCGTGGGTCTTGAGGCCCTTGACGCCGTAGATGACCTGGACCGACGCCTGTTCGAGGTTCCGGGCGCCCTCGATGTTCCGCTCCTCGTCGAACCGCGCCTTCAGCTCGACGATCGCCGTGACGTGTTTTCCCTTCTCGGACGCGCGGCACAGGGCGGCGACGATCGGGCTGTCGCGTCCGGTGCGATAGAGCGTCTGCTTGATGGCGAGCACATCGGGGTCGTCGGCCGCTTCCTCGATGAGCCGCACGACCGGCTCGAAGCTCTCGTACGGATGGTGCAGCAGGACGTCGCGGCGCGCGATCGCGTCGAACACGCCGCCTCGCAAATCGACGAGCGGCGAGGGCTTGGGCGGCCACGGTTCGTACTTGAGCCGATCGAAGCCGGGAAGCTCGGCGACCCGCATCATGGCCGCGAGGTCGATCGGTCCCGGAACCCGCACGATTTCCGAATCGTCCGCGATATCGAGGCAGCGGCGTAGGAACCCGCGAAGGTCGTCGCTCGCCGGTTCCGCGATCTCCAACCGCACGCACGCGCTTTCCTTGCGGGCGTCGAGCACTTCCTCCATTTCGGCGAGCAGGTCGGAGGCCTGGTCCTCGCGAATGGCCAGGTCGGCGTTGCGCGTGATCCGGAACGCCACGCATTCCTCGACCGTCTCCCCCGAAAAGAAACGGCTCGCCAACATGGCGACCGCGTCCTCGAGCAGCATGTAGGCGTAGCCGCCCTCGGACTGCACCGTCAGGAACCGTTTGGGGGAACGGCCGAGCGGAATGACGGCGAAGCGGGCCTCGGCCGTTCCGGCGGCGGGCGCGAGCCGGACGCACAGGTTGAGCGTCTGGTTGACCAGGATCGGAAAGTGGTTGCCCGGCTCGACCGCCATCGGCGTGAACACCGGATAGATTTCCTCGTCGAAGATCCTCGTGATGAGCGTGCTTTGGCGTTCGGTGAGCGTCCCCGGCGCGGCGCGGCGGATTCCCTCGGACGCGAGTTTCGGTTCCAAATCGTCGCGGAAACAGGCGTACTGGTCGGCGACCATGCGGCCCGTCCGCGCGGCGATCGCATCGAGCTGTTGTTCGGGCGTCAAGCCGGCCGGGTCGGGTTTCTGGCTCCCCTGCCCTTTCAGGATCCGCAGGCCGCCGACCCGGACCATGAAGAACTCATCGAGGTTCGACGCGGAGATGGCGAGGAACTTGAGCCGTTCGAGCAACGGCAGGTCGGGATCCCGCGCTTCGTCGAGGACCCGCTGGTTGAACTCCAGCCAGCTCAGTTCACGGTTGAAGAACGGCGTCTGCGGTTCGTTCATCGTCGTCACGTTCCGATCGAATCAACATCCCGGGCGCGCGCCGGCCCGATGCCCGTCACCCCTTCGGCGTGTCCCGCACGGCGCGGAGCTGCGCGGGCATTCCAAAAACCTCCTCGAACAGCGTACCCGATTGGCGGATGGCGAGCTGTTCGAGCGAGAGATCCTCGACGCCCGGCACGTGCAGCACGAGGCTGCCGTTCTCGGCGTGGCATCGGAATCCCTTTACCCGCTGGCTTCGCGACTCGTCGAGCGCGACGGCGACGCGGAGCATGGCGGCCATCTTGGCGACCGCGACGCGGTCCTCGCGGTCGAGCAGCGCGTAGCCTTCGTGCAGCGGTTGCGGCGAGGCCCTCCGGTGGTAGCGCGCGGTGAGCGCGACGAGCAGCAGGTCCTTTCGGCTGAGCCCGAACAGCTCGCTGTTCTTAATGATATACATCGCGTGCTTGTGATGGCTCCGGACGTTGATGAACAGGCCGATCTCGTGGAGCAGCGCGGCGACGTAGAGAATCACCTCGTGGCGCGGTTCGAGCTTGTGTTCGCCGCGCAGATCGTGGAAAAGCGATTTGGCCATCTCGGCAACGTGCCGCGCGTGCGCTTCGTCGCAGTTGAAGACGCGGCCGAGATCGAGGGCCGAGCGGATGATCTGGTTGCTGAATTCGCGGTTCCAGCGGTGGCCGACCGCCATTTCCTTCAGAAGGCCGTCCCGCAGATTCGTATTCGTCACCAGCACGTGGGGACGCTCGAACACCTGCGCGAGGAGTACGTAGGCGAGCAGCGCCGGCCCTGCCGTTTCCGCCTCGGGAAACGTCGTGTGGTATTGCCGCACGATGTCGTCGTCGGAGAGCCGCAGGATGCCGTCGGTGAACCGTTCGAGCAGTGGAACGGGCACTCGCGCCAACGTGCCGGGCGTCCATTCGGGAAGGATGCGCGCCGCGGCGAACCGCATGTCGCCCCCCAACGCGATCAGTTCGATATCGAGCCCCTGCGCCAGGGGCGCGAGCTGCTCCCGCACCTGCTCGACCGTGCGCCGCACGTGCGTTTCCATGATCTCCCGGACCTTCCGTTGGGGCGTGCGGAAATTCTCGAGCATCTTGCGCAAGCGGAGCGAGCCGAGCCGATACGTGTGCGCGAATGTCACGTGGGCGTCGCGCACCAGCAGCATCTCCGTGCTGCCTCCTCCGACCTCGACCACCATCACGCGGGACGCCACGAGCGACGGTTCGGATTGCAGGAACGGCTGGATGCCCAGGTAGGTGATCCGATTGACCTCGGCCTCGTCGAGCGGCTGGACGTCCATGCCGGTCGCGATGTGGACGCGGTCAAGGAACGCGAGACGATTGCGGGCCTCCCGCACGGCGCTCGTCGCGACGACCCGGATTTGATCGGACGATACGACCCGGTATTCCTCGAGGATGCGGCGATAGCTCCGCAGCACGCGCACGCAATCCTCGATCGTCGCCTTCGTGATCGCGCCTTGGGTGAACGTGTCCTTGCCGAGACTGACCGCCTGCGAGAGCGATTCGAGCTTGCGGACTCCGCCCAGATTGTCGATCTCGGCGATCGCCATCCGGATCGACGTCGTTCCGATATCGATGACCGCCGCCGCGCGGGCCTGCCGGACCAGGCCTTTCCCAGTGGGGCTCGGATCGGCGTTCGAATCGGAGCTGGGCGTCGAGGACATGGGCGGGGGTTCCGCGGGCGTTAACGGGGCGCGGGCTCCGGCGCCGGGGCGTTGCGTTTTTCGACCCACGCGGCGGCCCCCATCGCCGTGGCGTCGTCACCCAGTTTGGCCGCGACCACCCGAAAGGCATTGACGTAGGCCCGCATCACGCCCGCCTTCGCGCGTTCCTTGACCGTGCGGACGTACAGATCGGGCATCGCCTCGACGAGCCCGCCGCCGAGCACGACGATATCGGGGGCGACGAGATGCACGAGCGCGGCGACCGCGTCGCCGATCGCCTCGGCGGCGTCGCGGACAATCGATTCGATCACCCCATCTCCCGCCGCGATCGCTTGGGCCAGCGTGCTGCTGCGGATGTCGGAGAGGTTCGTGCCGACGAGCCGCGCGAGGTGCGGCGCGTCGCCACGAAACGCGGCCTTCGCCGCTTCCGCCGAAATGGCGAGACGGCTCGCCTCTGTCTCGAGACAGCCGCGTCCGCCGCATCCGCACCGTTTGCCCTCGGCCCGAACCCGTACGTGGCCGATCTCCATACACGAGATCCGCGCGCCGGTCAGGATGTCCCCCTCGTAGACGCAACCGCCGCCGATCCCCGTTCCCGGGAATACGCCGACGGCCGTCCGCGCGCCGATCGCCGCGCCGAACCGATTCTCGCCATAGACGCCCGCATCGACGTCATTGACGATCTCGACCGGACAAGCGAACTCCTTGTGGAGGATCTGCCGGAGGGAAACGTCGGTCCATCCGAGGTTCACCGCCTCGCGGATGACGCCTCCGCGCCGATCCACGGGTCCGGGGCAGCCCACGCCGATTCCGGCGAGCCGGCCGCGTTCGAGACGCGCCTCGTCGAGGGCGAGCTGAATCGTCTGGATGATCCGCGCGACGCCCTGTTTTTCGCCTTCGCGGCCTTTGGTCCGGCGCCGTTTGCGCGCGATCGGACGGAACCGGTGATCGAACACCACGGCGAGCATCTTCGTGCCGCCCAGATCGAATCCGAGCCAAAACGGGCGATCGTGAACGGTCATGTGCCGACCTCCCCCGCTGGTATCCGCCGTCACGACGCGGCGCTCAGGACGGCGGGGACGAGCATCGACACGCGCGCGGCCGCCGCCGCAACCGACAGGCGGTGCGACGGGCACTGCGCCAACAGCACGGCGGCCGTCACCACGTGCATCGGCACAATGACACCCAAGAACAGGCTGACGGCCGCCTCGTCCCATGTCGCGAACACGGCGAGCAACAACACGAGGGACGGCCCCCAGGCCCACCACGGGGAACGGGTCGAACAAGGAACACCGAGCCCGCGACGCGCGACCGCGCTTCGAATCAGTCGAATCCGCATGGGCTCCATCGTAATCGGAGCCCATCACCGCGCGAAGACGGGGGCGGTCGGTCCGATACGCCGGTTCGTCCGGCCTCGCGGATCGCGCGGTACGACCGCTAACTTCCGAACTCGGGACGCCGGCGGCCGAGCTGTTCCTGAAGGCGCTGCACGATGCTGCTGTGCATCTGGCTGACCCGGCTTTCGCTCAGGTCGAGCGTCGCGCCGATTTCCTTCATCGTCAGCTCTTCGTAGTAATAGAGAATGATGATGAGCCGTTCGTTGCGGTTGAGCCCCTTGGTGACGAGCCGCATCAAGTCGTTCTTCTGGACCCGCCGCGTCGGATCCTCGCCCCGCTTGTCCTCGAGGATGTCGATTTCGCGGACGTCCTTATAGCTGTCGGTCTCGTACCACTTCTTGTTCAGGCTGATCAGGTTCACGGCGTTGGCTTCGAGAATCATCTTTTCGAGTTCGGCGACGCTCATCCCCATCTGTTCGGCCAATTCGGCTTCGGTGGGATGCCGTCCGAGCCGGGCTTCAAGAGCCTTCGTGCTTTCGGACAACTTGCTCGCCTTCGACCGGACTAGGCGGGGTACCCAGTCCATGGTGCGGAGTTCGTCGAGCATCGCGCCGCGGATGCGAGGCACGCAGTATGTCTCGAACTTGACGCCGCGCCCCATGTCGAACGCGTCGATCGCGTCCATGAGTCCGAACACACCCGCGGAAATCAGATCGTCCAGATCAACGCCTTCCGGAAGGCGTGACCAGATCCGCTCGCCGTTGTATTTCACCAACGGAAGGTACTGCTCGACGAGCCGGTTGCGAAGCTCGACGCGCGAGGGATCCAACCGGTATGCTTTCCAGACTTCCTGGATATCCTCGACCGGGACCGTGGTGGTTGCCATCCAATCCTCCGTGATTGTGCAGCGTCAAGGCGGCTCGTGCCTCGTGCGATCCATCCTGGTGCGTTGTGAGCCGCGCCGGGTTCGGGCGTATGTCGTCAGCGTTGTTCGTTTCGGATCCGCATGCGCAGGTCGTTCTCGACGGTCGCTTCCGCGACGGCGCCGGCCACGAGTCCAATCAGGCCGAACGCCGCGAGACAGACCAGGCTGATCCCCAATGTCGACTCCGTTCCACCTCCTTGAATCAGACCGCGGATGAGGGCCGTCGTGAACGCCAAGGCACCGAGCACTCCGGCATAGGTTCGCGCCATCGGTCCCAATCCCCGAGCGGCCCGTCAAACTCGTCCCAGTCGCCGCAGATTGACGCGCCGTCGCGCGCCGCGGCGCCCTTCGATTATCGGCAGGCGGACCGGCCGCGGTTCAGGTTCTTTCCGGAGTTCCTCCTCGTTGTTGCGAAACGGCCGGTTCGAATGGAGCGCACGCCGGCCGTTCGACGCGGCCCGGCTCCAATAGGGCCCGCCATCGGGTCACGATTGGTTCCATCGCGGCGTCTTCCCGTTCCCTCCGACCCGTTTCCGTCGGCGGCCCGGGCCGGTCGAGCGCGTTCGACGGCGAGCCGGGTTGGGCCGGCGATTCGGGCAGCCAACCCGTGAAAAGGACGGCGATCCCCAGGAACCGCTCG
Organism: Planctomycetota bacterium; assembly: GCA_016872725.1. Classification (GTDB taxonomy): domain Bacteria; phylum Planctomycetota; class Planctomycetia; order Pirellulales; family Pirellulaceae; genus VGZC01. The sequence goes on along the minus strand of VGZC01000016.1, from coordinate 57,646 downwards.
GACGCATGGGCAAGTCTCGCGACGAGGTCCGTGGCCCGCGGCTCGTCGGCCGCCCCGTTCACGAGAATGTGCAAGGTGGTTCGTTCGGCGAGCCCGTTGGTTTTGAGACGCGCGTACGCATCCATGAGCGATTGGTCGTCGGCGCGGAGCACGACGATGAGATGATCGGCGGCCCGCCATAGGCGGGTCGCGAGGGGTGCCGCACTCGATCCGAGATCGACGAGCAGTCCGTCGGCATGGCGGCCCAGCGCGCGGAACCGGTCCGCGAACCGGTCGCACGCGGCTTCGGATGGAACCATCCGCGCGGTCGACCGGTCGACGCGCGTCGGAAGAATCTGGAGGCCCTGGGGACCGGTGACGAGCATCCCACGGAAGTCGCGGTCGAATTCGACCGCGTCGCGCAGGTCGAGGCGGGACGCATCGCATCGCGCCAGTCCGCACCGCGCGGCGACGGCGGGACATATTGGATCGGCGTCGGCGAGCACGATGCGTAGTCCGGATTCGGCGAGTCCGGCGGCCAGTCCGACGGCGACCGACGTCGCGCCGACGCCCCGACGGCACCCCGCGACACCCACGAGCGGCGCGCCGATCGCGACGACAGGCGAACCGTGATGGGCGCGGCGCGCCAGGTTTCTGAGCTCGGACGCCTGGTCGCGAATCATGCGGGTGACTCCTCGATGGAGCGGAACGGACGGTGGGTTCGCATCAACCGATCGCCTCCATCCCCAACACCGCGCGGGCGAGCGCGCGCCGATCGGCGCCTTGGATGTCGTCCGGTACGTTCTGACCGTGTGTCAGGTAGCTCAGGGGAAGCCGGCACGTTCGGAGGAGCGGCAACAGGTTGCCGAGTCCGGCGGCTTCATCGAGCTTCGTGAGGACGAGCGCGTTGGCGCCGACCTCGACGAATTTCCCGGCCGTCGTCTTGAGGCTCGATACGCTCGACACGGCGCTCAGCACGAGGTGCACCTCGTCGGCGCGGGATTCGGCGAGCATCGACTTGAGTTCCTGGATCTTGACGTCGTCGCGAGGGCTTCGGCCCGCCGTATCCATGAGGACGAGGTCGAGGTCGGCGAGTCGATCGAGGGCGATGCGCATTTCGCGAGGCGTCGCGACCACCTCCATCGGCAGGTCGATGATCTCCGCGTACGTCCGCAATTGCTCGACCGCCGCGATCCGGTACGTATCGACGGTGATCAGGCCGACTCGGCGATGTTCGCGAAGATGGAAGTTGGCGGCGAGCTTCGCGATCGTCGTCGTCTTTCCGACGCCGGTCGGTCCGACCAGCGCGACGACGCGGCGACGGCCGGGCGTCACGAGGATCGGCTCCCGCGTCCCGATCTCCTCCTCGACCATGCGCGTCAATCGGGCCTTCAACAGGAGTCCGTCGCGCAAGTCGTCGGGCGACGCTCCGCTTCGCATCCGCTCCACCAGTTCGCGCGCCAGCTCCTCGCTCACGTCGGCGTCGAGCAAATCGGTGAACAGGCGGAACAGCGTCTCGGGCATGTCCGGTTGCGACGAGCGGGAGGACTGCCGGCACAGCGAATCGACGAGCGTGCGGAGTTGATCCACCTGGCGCCGAAGGTCCCCGCCGTCCCGGACCGCCTCGCGCTCCGGTTCCCGGACACGGGCAGGCTCGGCCGACGGCGCTGCGCGGGGGAGGGTTTCGCCCCGGTTGCGCGTCGGCGCGGTCCCCTGCCGATCGGCGGTTCCCGTCGAGTGCGGCGCGCGGGTGGGCGATGCCGAGCCGGACCATCGGCTCGGAACGCGAATTCCCGAGGATGCGACGATCTCGACGTCGCGGCGTCCCGTCAGCCATCGCAACAGGCCGCCCCGCACCTCGCGCGTGTGCAGGACGGCCGCCGTCGGGCCGAGGTCGCGGCGCACGAGGGCCAGCGCTTCCTGAAGCGAGCCCGCGCGGTACGTCCGGATATCGGTCATCGGCCGGTCTTCGTTCATGGTCGGTCACCTGCCTGGATTGGATTCTTCATCGCGCCCGCCGCGGGCGATCGGCGGGCCGGTCCCGGTGTCGCATTCCGGTCACGTCGCCTGATCGTGCACGATTCCCACCGATTCGATCCGCGTGTCGCGCGTCACCTCGTTGTAGCTCAGGATCCGGAGCCGGGGCAGATTTCCGGCGGTGAGTTGCCGGAGCCCCGCGCGGATTCTCGGACTCACGAGCACCACGGGCGGATGATGCGCCTGGGTGAGCTTCCGCACTTCCAAGGCGATCCGCTCGCACGTGTGCTCGATCGCCTGCGGCGACATCCGCACGAACAGACCCCGTTCGGTATGCTCGACGCCCGCGGCGACGCGGTCTTCGAGGGCCGGATCGAGGGTCACGACGCGCAGCGCGCCTTCGGCGTCGCGATACCGCGTGCAGATGGATCGCGCGAGCCGATTCCGCACGTATTCGGCCAACAGGACGGGGTCCTTGGTGCGCGCGGCGTAATCGCCGAGCGTTTCGAGGATCACGCCGAGCTGGCGGATGGAGACTTCCTCGCGCAACAACAGGTGCAGCACTTGTTGCACGTCGCCCAACTTCATGAGTCCGGGAATCAGCTCGTCCACGACGGCCGGCGACGTCTTCTTGAGCTCGTCGATCAGATGTTTCGTCGCGTCGCGCGTCAACAGCTCGTCGGCGTGGCTCCGCACGACTTCCTGGAGATGGGTTGCCAGAACGGCGGGCGGCTCGAAGGGCGCGTAACCGAGCATCGCGGCGCGGTCCCTCAGCCCCGCCTCGATCCAGACGGCCGGCTGCTGGAACGCCGGATCGCGGGTTTCCTCGCCCGGCATGCGCCCGGTGGTTTGGCCCGAGTCGATGGCGAGGAGCCGATCGGCGTACAACACGCCTTCCGCGACCGGGTTGTTCGCGATCTTGATCCGATAGGCGTTTTCGGCGAGCCCCATGTTGTCGCGGATGCGGACCTTGGGCAGGATGATGCCGATGTCGGCGGCCACCGCCTGCCGGACGCCCGTGACGCGCGGAAGGAGATCTCCGCCGCGACCCGGGTCGGCCAATCGGATGAGGCCGACGCCGATCTCCATCTCCATCGGATCGACGACCAGGAAGTCCTCGATGCGCTCCTCGGGCTTCGCCTTTTCGGTCTCGGCCTTCGCGTGCACGGCCGCCTGCCGCCTCGCGCGGTCCCGCTCCTGGCCTTGCAGCACAAAGGCCAGACCGATGCATCCGGTTCCGAGTCCGAGCAGGGGCATGGACGGCAGGTCGGTGGCGATCAGGACGAAGAGGAACCCGGCGGCGACGATCAAGGCGAGCGGGCGCGAGAAAAGCTGCGCGACGAAGTCGGCCGGCAGATCGGACGCCTTGGTGCTGCGCGTGACGAGCAACCCGGCGGCGAGCGAGATGAGCAGCGCGGGGACCTGGCTGACCAGCCCGTCGCCGATCGTGAGTTTGGTGAAGATCCGCGCGGCTTCGCCGAGCGACATGCCCGATTCGAACACGCCGATCACCAGTCCGCCGACGATATTGATCAGCGTGATGATGATCCCCGCGATCGCGTCACCCCGGACGAATTTGCTCGCACCGTCCATCGCGCCGAAGAAGTCGGCCTGCTGCGTGATTTCCTCGCGGCGGCGCTGCGCCTCCTTCTCGTCGATCACGCCGGCGTTCAGATCGGCGTCGATCGCCATCTGGCGGCCCGGCATGCCGTCCAACGCGAACCGCGCGGCGACCTCGCTGATGCGCGTCGCGCCTTTCGTGATCACGAGGAACTGGATTGCGATGATGATCGCGAAAATGATGATGCCGACGACAATGCGGTCGCCCGCGACGAATTCGCCGAACGCCTTGATCACGCCTCCAGCCGCGTAGAGCTCGTCGATCGGAGCGCGCGTCAGGATCAACCGGGTCGACGCGACGTTCAGGACGAGCCTGCCGAGCGTCGTGGCGAGCAGGAGCGACGGAAAGATGCTGAATTCGAGCGGCGTTCGCACGTAGATCGTCGTCAACAGGACAATGACCGCGATCGCGACATTGCCGGCGAGCAGCACGTCCATCAGGAACGCGGGCATCGGCATGAGGATCACGAGGATGCTCATGATGATGCCGATCGGCAGGATCAGATCTTTGCCGTGCGCGAATCGTGGCATGGGGAGCGCCCGCGTGTCCCGAACGTTGCGTATCCCGAACGTCTCGACGCGACACGCTCGGCGCTCCGTCGCGGGCCATGTCCCGCGGCGTGCCCCTGGCGTTCGCCCGAAGAGGGCGGGAAGGTAATCGAACGACGCCCGTCTGTCCAGTTCGTTTTGGGGCGTCGACGATGGGGGGATGGGGAAGACGGAGAGGGGGGACATCGATCGGCGACGCGCGGGACCGCGGCGGAATCGGCGCGCGGGGCGGACGCCGTCCGGCGATGGAGGCGGCGGGCGTCGCTACGATTTGATTCGCGACAGAATGCGGCATCCGATCAGGAAGATCTCCGGGTTCGCCGTCTTTTGAACATGGCGGACTTCCGCCGTGAAGACGCGGAACGGCAGCTTCCCGAAGAGCATGACGACCTGCCGGTACGTCGGAAGGGGCGACTCGAAATACGAAAAGCCCCGCGTCGAAATGTCATTGCAATAGACGTGCCGGAAATCGGACTGGGAGGGGAGCGTCTTGCCGTCGAACGGGGCCATGAGCTGGACATACGGATAGGAGATCCGCTTTTCCATCCGGCGCTCGGCGCCCTTGGAAACCGATTGAGGATCTTGCAGGAGCTGATTCGTGCGGATCAGCTCATGCACCATGTCGAAGAACGCGGCGTCCTGGGCTTTTTGCGAAATCATGGAATGCGTGACGCATGAAACGTGGGATCGGGCCGTCCGCGCGGCCCTCCCAGGGTCGGCCGGTCTTCCCGTAAGTAGGTAGGTCACCGAGGTCCGTTCGGCAACGAAGGCGCCGCGCGGGGGCTCGCCGAGCGGACGGAGCGGGTTCGGGTCGCGCGCGATGTGCCGGTTGGTCGGGCCGCCCGTCGGCCGCTTGACCGGCGGGACCCTTCGCCTGAGAATCGGTCGAGCGCGGCCGGCGCGCGGGCGTGGACCATGGGGGTCGATTTCCGCCGGGATCGTGGATCGATCGCATGAGCAACCCAACGCCTGAAGGTCTCTTGGCGCGATCTCTGGCGCAAGGTCCCGACGCGGCCGGCCGATTCGGCCCCTTCGGGGGCCGTTACGTGCCCGAAACGCTGCACCGCGCGCTCGCCGAACTCGAATCGGCCTATGACGACGCCACGCGGGATCCCGTCTTTCAGGCCGAACTCGACGCGCTCCTGCATTCGTTCGTGGGCCGACCCTCTCCGATCTACTTCGCGCGCCGGCTGACCGGGCTTGCGGGCGGCGCGCAGATCTGGTTCAAACGAGAGGACCTCAACCATACGGGCGCCCACAAGATCAACAATACGATCGGCCAGGCCCTGTTGACCCTTCGCATGGGAAAAACCCGCGTCATCGCGGAAACGGGAGCCGGTCAACACGGCGTGGCGACCGCCACGGCGTGCGCGCATTTCGGCCTGCCCTGTGTCGTGTACATGGGTGAAGAGGACGTCCGCAGGCAGGCGCCGAACGTCTTCAGCATGAACCTGCTGGGCGCCGAGGTCCGGCCGGTCACGAGCGGATCGAGGACGCTGCGCGACGCCATCAACGAGGCGATGCGCGATTGGATGGCGAGCGTCGACCATACGCACTATATCCTCGGATCGGTGGTCGGCCCCCATCCGTTCCCCCGCATCGTCCGCGACTTCCAATCGGTGATCGGCCGCGAGGCGCGCGCCCAGTCGCTCGAACAATTCGGGCGGCTTCCCGATCTCGTGGTCGCGTGCGTCGGAGGCGGCAGCAACGCGGCGGGCATGTTCCACGCGTTCATCAATGATCCGACCGTGCGATTGGTCGGCGTCGAAGCGGGAGGCAGGGGCTCCGCTCCCGGCGACCACGCCGCTCCGCTGAGCTTCGGCGTCGAGGGTGTCCTGCACGGCAGCTACAGCTACGTGATGCAGGACGCCGACGGGCAGACGTGCGATGTGCACTCGATCTCCGCCGGCCTCGATTATCCGGGAGTCGGGCCGGAACACGCCTATTGGAAATCGACAGGGCGCGTCGAATACACGCACTGCGGGGACCGACCCGCGCTCGACGCGTTCGACCGCACGGCGCGCGGCGAGGGCATCCTGCCCGCGCTCGAATCGTCCCACGCGATCGCCAAGGCGCTGGAACTCGCCGCGTCGCGCGGACCGCGCGACATCGTCCTCGTTTGCCTCTCCGGTCGAGGCGACAAGGACGCGTCCGAAATCGCTCGCCTCCGCGCCGCGCGGGACGGCGCGCGTTGATCCCAACCGGACCGGTCCCCAATCGGTAGGCGAGTGGAACGGCGAGCAGTGCCCCTTCGAGGTCGACTGCGACGTAGACGACGCCCGCCTTGGTCTCGGGTTTATCCCGATGCGCTCGACGAACGACTCGACCATCTGGCGGTCCTTCCGGTCAACGTCCGTTCGCGTCGCCAGTTCGTCGAGGCGGGCGCATTGTTCCAGCGCCAAGGCCCGCAATTCCTTTCCAGAAGATCCTCGTTGCCCGTCGTTCAGAGCTGATTGTCTTGTTGGTTTCGGCCCGCTAGAATGTCGCCTCAGGCGGCCTGGGCTTGGACGGGCTGGGGCTAACACCGGAAAGCTTGGTCTTGGCACCTTTTTCGGTGCTGTTTTCTTCTTCTCAATGGAAAACACTTGCCGAGCCGCCGAAATCCCACGTCCTATTCGTCAAGATATTGATCTGGAGGCGATTGATTTGACTGACGAGGAATTGCTGGTGTGGTCACAGGCGAACGCGTTGATTGGAACGCCGGGGAGCTGAGGCGCCCACGCATTAAGTTGCATTGGGTTTGTCCGCAATGTGGACTGGAGCAGTGGGAAGATTGGTTGCCTGATTCGCCCTGCCCCGTTCTTTGCGGTTCCAATTGCCCATGTATCGACAAATGGTTGGTGTGTTGGCCGCGCGACGGCGAAGATTGATGTCGTTTCGCTTCCGCGTTTTGGGGCATAATGCGGCTTTCCCCGTTCCTGCGTGAACGGCATCTTCACTCGCCACACGGCGACCCAACCTGTCCCAACCCAAGACCCTCGGAACGTCCCATGCGCCCAGAAAGGCGGATTCGGCCGAATGACGCGGATCGATCAGCTATTCTCCACTCTGCGTGAATCGGGCCGCAAGGCGTTGATGCCGTTCATCACGGCCGGCGATCCAGACGCGGCTTTCACCGGCGATCTGCTCGCCACGCTCGCCGAACACGGTTGCGACCTGATCGAGGTCGGCATCCCGTACAGCGATCCGATCGCGGACGGCCCGGTCATCCAGGCGTCCTACACCCGCGCGCTCGATCGAGGCATCCGTCTGGACGACATCTTCGAAGCGGTAGGCCGCGTCGCGCCGCGGATCCCCGTACCGCTCGTCGCCATGTGCAGTTACGCGATCGTCCACCGCGTGGGGCCCGAGCGGTTCATCGAGCGGGCGAAGTCGGCCGGTTTTTCGGGCGCGATCGTGCCCGATCTGATGGCCGACGAGGCGGGACCGCTCGCCGCCGCCGGCCGAGAGCGGGATTTCGATCTGATCCAGCTCGTCACGCCCACGACGCCCCGCGACCGGGCCTTGCGCATCGCCGAGGTATCCCGCGGGTTCCTCTACTATGTTTCGGTCACGGGCATTACGGGCGAGCGATCGTCGCTTCCGCCCGAGTTGGCGGACAATGTGCGGTGGATGCGTGAGCGGACGGGCTTGCCGATTTGCGTCGGATTCGGCATCGCGACCGAGGACCATGTTCGGACGCTCGCTCCGGTCGCCGACGGACTGATCGTCGGATCGGCCCTCGTTCGCCGAATCGCCGACGCGTCCGTTCGTCCGCGCACGGAAGTGCTCGACGAGGTCGGCCGATTCGTCGATCGGCTCCGCGCCGCCCTCGACGAACGGCCGAGCGAACCACGACAATGTCATTGATCGCTCCGCGATCAACTTGCTCTTGCATTCACATCGAGCGCGCTTCGGGTGGTTCGCGGAGCGAACCACGACAATGTCGTTGAATGCGCTCATAGTCCTCGGGGGTGTCGACGTCGTCGAGGATCGCCGGATCGTCGCAGGGAAGCTCGTGGACGGCGTGGCGGCGGATGAGCGAGCTCAACCCTTCGCCGGGCGGGAGTTGATCGAGATCGGCGGCGAGGCGCCACGCGAGGAGCACCGGGTGTCCGCGCCTTCCTTCGATCGACGGCTGAACGACCGACGCGCCGCGGGCGGCGTAGGCGGCGATCAACCGATCGATCACGGATGACGGCAATCGGGGCATGTCGGCGGGCGCGACGAGCCACGCGTCGCGTTCCTCGGGCCGTTCGGCCGACTCGAGAAACCGCACGCCCGCCAGGATCGAGTCCTTCATTTCCGGAGGCGGCGCGTCGGGCGCCACGAACGCCGCGCCCATGCGCCGCGCTGTGCCGCGCATCCAGCCATCGTCCGCTCGGCCGACCACCACAATCCGCTCGACCCGGCTTCGGCTCCACGCGCGCAGCAACGATTCCAGGATCGTCTCGCCTTCGCTCGGACCATCCGAAACGGTCGGACCGGGCCATGCCAACCGCAGTTTGGATCGCCCCATGCGTCGACTTCCGCCGGCGGCGGGGATGATCGCGAAGGCCCGCATCGTTCCGTCCTTGATCGGCGAGAATCCGAACGCCACGCGAAACGGTCCGTCAGTTGAAGAGGATGGGAGGCGCCGGTCCCTCGCCACCCGTCCGTTCCAGCTCGCGCCGCACCTCGCGCAGGCCGTACGCGCACATCTCGAAATGGTCGCTCAGTCGATGCAGCAGGTCGCTAGGCGGGTCCTGTTCCTCGGGAACGTCGATCGAGCTCGCGACCAGGTAGGCTCGCTTGCCGTGGACGAGGTAGTCCGCGAACTGGTCGCCGCCGACCGTTCCGCGCTGCTGGCGCAGGGCCTCGGGATAGAGGCCGGCCCAGAACAGCGTGTAGTCGCCGATATGGCGGTGGACCTCGCGCCGCGCCTCGCCGACCCGCTCGCGGGCTTCGTCGAGCATCGTGCGGACGTCGGTGACGCGGCGCCCGGTGAGCGTGCGGATCCGCTCGAGCGCGTCCTGACGCACGAAACGAAGCAGGAGATTGCTCAGGTAATCGATAAGCGGCGGATCGACGACGCCGAGCTGGGCGTGGAACGTGTTCTCCGCGACTCCGCTCAATAGCCGCCTCAGCGTACTGCTGGGATCTTTGGAATACATGCTCCAATCCTCCGGCAATGACACGCGTACTATCAACTGTAGTTCGCGCGGCGAGAAACCGTCAAGTCGAATAGCGGCCGAAGGGGGAGCCTCGGGCGCATGAAGGGCACGGCGAGCGGAACCACGCGCTTCGATTGGGTCGCGTTCGCGTTCGACGGTCCGACTCCGTTCGCGCCCCGAGGCGGCGCGCACGATGCTTTGCCCGCGCAGGGCCGCTTGCGTCGGCGGTCCGTTGCGGGCCGGTTGGCCTGGCCCTACAATGCGTCCCGTTCCCAAGGCCGAATGGCCGACGATGACGTACCGCGAGGCCGCCATGATTCATGTGATCGCCAAAGTGCAATTGCGGGCCGGACGCCGATCGGCGTTCCTGGACGTGTTCCGGGAATTGGTTCCGGAAGTCCGCGCCGAGTCGGGCTGCATCGAGTATGGTCCGGCGATCGACGTCGCGACGGGCATTTCCGGTCAGATTCCGAACCGTGACGACGTGGTTCTCGTCATCGAGAAATGGCGCGATCTGGCGGCGCTCCGCGATCACCTGAACGCTCCGCACATGCTCGCCTATCGAGAGCGGATGAAGGAGCTGGACCATGTCGAGTCGGTCGCGTTGGAGATTCTCGAACCCGCGTCGCCTTGATCGAGCCCCATGCGCGCCTTATTGAGTGATCTGCGGAAGGCGCTCGACGGCGGGTTCCGCGCGGCTTTTTGCCGGCTGGTCGAAACACGCGGGTCCACGCCGCAGAAGGCCGGCGCGGCGATGCTCGTGTTCGCCGACGGTTCGCAGGCCGGCACGCTGGGTGGAGGGTGCGTCGAGGCGGACGTGAAGCGCCGCGCGCTGGCCGCGATCGAGTCGCGGAGCGCCGAGGTCGCGCGGTTCGACCTGGATCACGACAGCGGTTGGGACGATGGCCTGATCTGCGGCGGACGCATGCGCGTCCTCATCGTGCCGCTCGGATCGGACGAAGTCGCGGCGTACTTCCGCGCACTGATCGCGGTGGCCGAATCCGATGCGACGTTCACCGAGGGCGTCGTCATGGATGCGTCGGCCGATCGGCTTCCCGTCGCCGGTACCTATTTGTTCGACGCCGCGCGGCGACCGATCGCGAGCATGCTGGCGGAGGGTCGAGCGGCGCCCGATTGGCTCGAGCTCGAATTACCCTCGGTCGACTCGAGTCGCCGGCCGCGCGCCGTGCGCGGCGTGGCCTTGATTCCCCACCAACCCCGGTCCCGGCTCGTCATCGTCGGCGGAGGGCACGTCGGGCAGGCCGTCGGTGAGCTCGCCGCACGGCTCGATTTCGACGTGTGGGTCGTGGAGGACCGGGCGGACATGGTGACTGAGGCCCGGTTTCCGGACGCGTCGCGCCGCGTCGTCGGGCCGATGGCCGACGTGCTCGCCGAACTCGACGTCAACGCCCAGACCTATTGCGTCATCGTGACGCGGGGGCACCAGCACGATACCGAAGCCCTCTACCACCTGGTCGATCGGGGCGCGCGCTATGTCGGCATGATCGGCAGCCGCCGCAAGATCCGACTCATCTTCCGGGAACTGCTCGACGCGGGCATCGCCCGCGCCGACCTTGATCGGGTCCACGCGCCGCTCGGAATCGACATCGGGTCGCAGACCGTGCCGGAAATCGCCGTCAGTATCTGCGCCGAGCTGGTCTCGTATCGGAACCGCGACGGCGTGGTTCCGGGACGTCCGGAACGCACGGAAACCGACGCTCGGCGTCAGTCCGAATGACGGCCCGACGCATGGCCCGAACGCGACTCGGTGATCTCCATCGCCTTGAGCAGGCCGCGGGCCTTATTGAGCGTTTCCTGGTACTCGCTCGAGGGTCGGCTGTCGGCGACGATGCCGGCCCCCGCCTGGATATACGCGGTTCCGCCCGCGACGACGACCGTGCGCAGCGCGATGCACGTGTCCATGTTGCCGCGGTAGTCGATATAGCCCACGGCACCGGCGTACGGACCGCGTCGGTGCGGCTCGAGCTCGTCGATGATCTGCATCGCGCGGACCTTGGGCGCGCCGGAAACCGTGCCGGCGGGAAGGCACGCGCGGAGCGCGTCGAACGGAGTTCGCGATTGGGCGAGCCGGCCCGTCACGTTCGACGTGATGTGCATGACGTGGCTGTAGCGCTCGATCACCATGATGTCGCTCAGCTCGACCGAGCCGTATTCGGCGACGCGGCCCACGTCGTTGCGCCCGAGATCGACGAGCATGACGTGTTCGGCCCGCTCCTTGGGGTCGGCGAGCAGTTCATCGGCGAGCCGTTGGTCGTCGTCCGGCGTCGCGCCGCGCGGTCGGGTTCCCGCGAGAGGCCGAACGGTAACTCGGCCGTCGACCACGCGGCACAGGATCTCGGGAGAGCTTCCCACAAGCGTACAGTCGCGGGTGCGCAGGAAGAACATGAACGGGCTGGGGTTCACAACGCGAAGCGTGCGGTACAACTCGAACGGATCGGCCGTCAGGTCGACGGCCAACCGCTGGCTCAACACGACTTGGAAAATATCGCCCGCCCGGATGTACTCGACGCAGCGTTCCACCGCTTTCTCGAAATCGGTCCGCTCGAAATTCGACGTGTAGGCGATGCGGGGCGGTCCCTCGACGGCGATATCGGCGGGCGCGAGCCCGTCGTGGCGCGCGGCGAGCCGTTCCGCGATCCGATCGACGCGCCCGCATGCCGCGTCGTAGGCCGACCGGGCCGAGTCGGCGTCGCCGACGTGGGCCAACGCGATCACGAACATGGTCTTCTGGACGTTGTCGAAGACGACAAGCTGATCGAAGAACCCAAACGACAGGTCGGGTAGGCGGCGATCATCGAGCGGGGGGTGGGGGAGCCGTTCGCTGTAGCGCGCGACGTCGTACCCCGCGTACCCGATGGCCCCCCCCGTGAACGGCGGCAAATCGGCGATCGACGCGGCGCGCACGCGTTCCACGCGGTCCTGCAGCTCACGCAGCGGATCCGCGCAAGACTCCGTACGCGTTCCGCTCGCGTCCCGGATCGTGAGCGACTCGCCGGACGCCGACAATTGCAGGTGGGGATCGGTCGCCACGATGCTGTAGCGCCCGACCTTCTCGCCGCCGATCACGCTTTCAAACAGGCACGCCGGTCCGCCCGTATCCAGATTGTGGAACGCGGAAACCGGCGTCAGTGCGTCGCTGACCAGGCGGCGGTACACGGGGACCGCCGAATGCGTTTGGGCGAGCCGCGCGAACGCATCGAAATCGGGGTAGTGGGCCATGCGGGTGCCGCGCTGGACGTGGGACCGTTCGCCAAGGGGGAATCGCCGCGGCGCGTTCCGGAGCGCCGTTCGCGGAAGCTTAGCAGCAGGCCGATCGCCCGACAATGGTCGGCGGGCGATGGTCGGCCGGCCCAGTCTTATCGCGCGGCGGCGCCGCCGTTCTTGACAGGTTTCTCCCCCTTGTTAGAATCCACTGCGAATCGGCGAGTGTCTTGTAAGTGTTTTGATTGCAACATGTTATATGGACGGCCCGCCGCCCGTTCAGCGCGTCCCGGAGGAACGGCTCGCGATGAAGTGCCAGAAATGCGAAAAGCCCGCGACGTTCCACATCACCGAACTGACCGATCCGGCCGGCCCGCTCGAACTGCACCTTTGCGAGGACTGCGCCAAAACCTACCTGACGCAAGGCGCGGTCGAGGAACCCGGTCCGGCCATGATCGGCGGCGCGCTCGGCAAACAGGTGCAGGTGGGACAGACCGCCGAGGAACTCGCCCGGCTCGACCAAAAGGTCTGCCCCGTCTGCGGGATTTCATACTACGAATTCCGCCAAGCCGGTCGGCTCGGCTGCCCGCACGACTATATCTGCTTCGAACCGGAACTCGAACCGCTCATCGTCAGCATCCACGGGCAATCGAAGCATTCGGGCAAGGTGCCTCGACGCGGAGCCGCGCGGACCGACCGACAAACCGACCTGATCCGCCTGCGCCGTGAAATGAAGGAAGCCGTGGAACGCGAGGAGTACGAGAAGGCGAGCCAACTGCGCGATCAGATTCGCAACATCGAAACGGAATACTGAGAATACGGAATACTGAGAATTCTGAACGGCATTCGGACGGAACACCCTCTTCGGGGAATCGTGGTTGTGAAGCTTGAAGAGCTGGCGGGTCAATGCGGCGAGTGGCTGCGGGGGACGGGCCCCGAGTCCGACATCGTGATCAGCAGCCGGTTCCGACTCGCCAGGAACCTCGCCCAGTTTCCGTTCATCCGTCGATGTGGTGAACAGGATCGGTCGGCGATCGAGCGGACCATCTGCGACCGTGTGGGGGCCGTCGAGGAATGGAGCAAGCTGGCGTACGTCGACGTCGCGCGGCTGCCTCCAGTCGACCGGCAGTTCCTCGTCGAGCGTCAGTTGATCAGTCGCGAGCTGTCGGAGGGCGAGGGGCCGCGCGGCGTGGCCATCGATCCGCAAGAGAAGTTCAGCGTGATGATCAACGAGGAGGACCACCTGCGGATCCAGGTCATGCACAGCGGGCTCGACCTGCAAAACGCCTGGGACCAGATCAACCGGATCGACGACATGATCGATGAACGCGTGACCTACGCGTTCCACGAACGGCTCGGCTACCTGACGGCCTGTCCCACGAACGTGGGCACGGGGCTCCGCGTGAGCGTCATGTTGCACCTTCCCGCGCTCGTCATGACCCAGCAGATCGAGCGGGTTTTTCGCAGTCTCCAAAAAATCAACCTCGCGGTCCGGGGCCTCTACGGCGAAGGATCGCAACCGCGAGGCGACTTTTATCAGATCAGCAATCAGATCACGCTGGGACGCAGCGAGTCGCAGTTGATCGAACAGGTCGGCAAGGTCGTTCCGATGCTCATCGAATACGAACGCCGCGCGCGGGAATTCCTCGTCCGGGACAACCAGAAGGACCTGCACGACAAGGTCAGCCGGGCCTACGGCATCCTCTGCACGGCGCAGACGATCAGCAGCGCGGAGACGATGGACCTGTTGTCGAGCGTGCGGATGGGCGTGAATCTCGGGTTGATCGAGGACATCGAAATTCCGACGATCAACAGGCTGTTCATCCATACACAGCCGGCCCATCTGCAGAAGCTGCGTGGCGGCGAGCTCGACACGGCCGACCGCAACATCGAGCGGGCGCAGTACCTGCAGCGCCATTTGCGCAAGGGCAATCGCGGCGGCGCTCAGCAGAAGAACTGACGCCGCCCTTTCGACGGCGGACGCCCGCGCGCCGTCCGTTTCGGAACTCGCGAGGAACTTCGATTCATGGATATGGCCGGATTCCGGCGTCAGATGCCGGTCACCCGCCGCTGGACCTATCTGGACCACGCGGCCGTCTCCCCCCTCCCCGCTCCGACTCGAGCGGCCATGGACGCGATGCTCGCCGATTTCTCCGAACAGGGCGATGTCGGTTGGTCCGGATGGGCCGAACGCGTCGAGGCCGTTCGCAGGTCGGCCGCCGCGCTGATCGGCTCGACGCCCGAGGAACTGGCGTTCGTGCCGAACACGACGATGGGAATCTCGTTCGTCGCGGAAGGGTTCCCGTTCCGCGCGGGCGACAACGTCGTGACGCTCGCCAACGAATTCCCATCGAACGCCTATCCGTGGATGCATCTCGCCGATCGAGGGGTCGAGACGCGGCGGGTGCCCGTGGACGAAACGGGCGTGGATCTCGGCAAGGTATCCGAGTTGTGCGATGGGCGGACGCGGCTGATCGCCGTCAGTTGGGTCGGTTACGCGACGGGCTTTCGGATCGACCTCGATCGGATGGCCGCGTTCGCCCACGAGCGCGGCGCGCGGTTGTTCGTCGACGCCATCCAGGGGCTCGGCCTCTTTCCGATCGATGTCTCGCGCACGCCGATCGATTACCTCGCCGCCGACGGACACAAATGGATGCTCGGCCCCGAGGGCGCCGGCCTGCTCTATGTGCGTCGCGAACGGCTCGACGAACTGCGGCCGCTGGGCCTGGGCTGGCACAGCGTGGTCCATTCCCACGACTTCTCGCGGATCGAGCTGAACATTCGACCCGACGCCGCCCGGTACGAGGGCGGCACCTGGAACATGGTCGGCATCCTGGGGCTCGGCGCCAGCCTCGATTTGCTCGCGTCGTTCGGCCTTTCCCCGGATCGGTCGCCGCTCGCCGACACCGTCCTCGCATGGACCGACCGCGCGTCCGCCTGGATCGGGGAGCGGGGCGGGGTCGTGCTCAGCGACCGCCGGCCCGCGCATCGGTCGGGCATCGTGTCGTTCCAGTGGCCGGGGGAGCGACCCGAGGCGGTCCGCAAGATGCTTCTCGAGGCCGGAGTCGTGTCGAGTTGCCGGGGGGGAAGGCTGCGCATCAGCCCCCATGCGTACTGCGACGACGACGATCTGGCGCGATTCGCGGGAGCGCTCGGGAACCGCGAGGGAACCTGACGACGTCGGGCCCGATCCGACGCTCGACACACCACCCAAAGTTCGCATTTTGGCGGGGTGACAGGCGAACCGCGCCAATTATAATGGGGAACCGTGGGGACGAGGCGAGGGACGACTTGATAGAGCACCGTGAGGTACGCAGCGCATGCCGAGAGTGTTGTGCCTGGCGGGGATAGTGGTGTCGATCCTCGTCTTCATTATCTTCGTACTGCACTTGGTGGTCCAGTTTTCCTTCGCCCCAAGCACCACATCGAGTCTGATGATGGACATCGTCTTCATCATCTGCTCGCTCGGACTGGGGTTCCTGAGCTGGACGACGTTTCGCGAACAGGATTGACCCGGCGATTCCATGGCCGATCCGCGTGTTGCCGTCTACACCGGTTCATTCGATCCGGTGTCCTTGGGGCACATGAGTGTGATCGAGCGGAGTCGGCGGTTTGTCGACCGGCTCATCGTCGGTATCGGCGTGAACGTCGAAAAGGCCTCCTTGTTCACGCTCGACGAACGCGTCGGCATGCTGCGCCGGCTCACCACCCGGTTCGACAACGTCGAGGTCGCGACGTTCTCCGGTCTCGCCGTCGACTTCGTGCGGGAATGCGGAGCGAGGCTGATGATCCGCGGAGTCCGTCCGCTCACCGACTTCGCCGGCGAGTTCACCATGATGATGGCGAACCGTCAGCTCGCCCCCGACATCGAGACGGCCTTCCTGATGGCGGATGAGCAATTCGCGCACGTATCGAGTTCGCTGATCAAGCAGATCGCGCCGCTCGCGACGGACGCCATGCTGGCTGGCTTCGTTCCGATCGAGATCGTGCCCGATCTGCGCGCCAAGATCCCTCGGCGAACCCCGTGAATCGCGAATCCGAGATGGACAAGCGACCCGTCCCCCGGCGACAATGGCGGGCGCCGCGGATCGGAACGCGGAATGGACACGGAACGGTGCGGGGCGAGTTGGGACACGAAACGGGATGTGCGAGACCATGAATTCGGCGATCGAAGCGCGGTTGGCGAGGCGCCGGGCGCTTCAGGCGATGGCGGGCGCGTGCCTGGGCGGTTGGTGCGCCGCCGGCGCCCCGCGGGGTCAAAGGGCGCTCGGCCGTTCGTTCGCCCCCCGCGAATCCAAATGGGACGCGCCGATCCGAGCCGGCTTGGATTGGGTCGCCAAAAGCCAATCGTCGCTCGGCCACTGGACGGCGTCGAACTATCCGACCGCCATGACGGCCCTCGCCGGTACGGCATTGGTCGCGTCCGGATCGACGGCCACCCAAGGCCCCTATTCCAAGCAGATCCAACGCGCCGTCAACTACCTCATCGGCAAGTCCCGCGGGAACGGCCTGATCGGCGACCCGCTCACCGACAACCGGTACACCTACGGACACGGGTTTTCGATGCTCTTCCTGTCGCAGGTGCTCGGCGAGGAGGAGGACTCGGAGCGTCGTGAGGAACTGATCAGCGTCCTCAAGAAGGCGACCGATTTCAGCGGCAAGGCGCAAACCCAATCGGGAGGCTGGGGGTATGTGAGCGCGGCCGACGGCAACAACTTCGATGAAGGCTCGACGACGATCACGCAGGTCCAAGGACTGCGGGGATGCCGGAACGCGGGAATCCCCGTTCCGACGGAAGTGATCGAGAACGCGAAGCAGTACATCTATCAGTGCAAGAACGCGGACGGAGGCATTTCCTATAGTTCGCGGAACCGAGGAAATTCGCGGCCCGCGATCACGGCGGCCGCGCTCGCCGCCCTCTACAACGCCGGCGACTACGACAGCACGCACGTGCCCGACATGCTGAAGTACTGCAAGCAGCACCTCCACCGCATCACGGGCGGCCAGGAAGCGTTCGGCCATTGGCATTACACGTACCTGTACTACGCTCAAGTCGTGTACCGGCAGGGCCAGGACGAGTGGACGCCGTTCCGCGACGCCCTGTACGAACGGATCGTCAAGGACCAAACCCCCGCCGGAAATTGGACCGGCAATATCGGGGACATCTACGTGACCGCGTGCAACCTGATCATGTTGCAGCTCGATAGGGCCTTCCTGCCGATCTTCCAGCGATAGTTCCCAATCACCCAACCGGTTGATCCGGCGAGGGCTTGGATTTCTTGGGATTTTTCGGGATTTCTTAGTATTTCAAGGGGTAAACCATGGTCCAGGAATCGGTCGTCGCCGCGCGTCCTCCCGTCGTGCGCGTCGGACGCCTCTCCGCGATCGCCGTCGGTCTTGTACTGATCGCGGGAGCCGTTGCGTGGTATTGGGGGCTCTTGCCGGGATTCGTTCCGAATCCGCGCGACAACGCGATCATGATGATTGTCCCGTATCGCGATCACGGCACGTGGGTCTTTGACGACAGCGCCGCCGGCCTTGTCAAGGAACCGTTCGTGGCGGGAGTCCCGGAGATGATCGACGTCCTCGTCAAGGAGATTCCGAACGCGGACCAGGGATTCCGTCTGCTGTTCAGCGCGAGGCCATTTCCCGGATACCAGAAGGAACTCACTTGGCTTCGCGGCGACTCGGGGGGAAACTACTACGCGCTCGAGGATCCTCCCATGGAGGGCTGGATCTGTCCGGCCATGTTCAAATACTACTCGAAGGCGCCGAAGGCTCTGTACGTCAAGGCCGAGCCCATCCGCGGCCGTTGACCGTTGCACAAAGCGAGTCCCCCTGATGGCTGATTTCCCATCCGTGATCGTCCGTCGTTGGTTCGCATGGTGGGCGATTCGGCAGCGCACCGTCGTTGTCCCGCGTCCCATGGCTTGCCAAGGAGCCTTGGTCTGCCTCTGCCTGCTCGGCATGGCTCGAAACCAAGGACACCGGCTCATCGAGACGATCGAACAGACGCTTGAGGCCGACGGCCAGATGGACTATGCCGCGCTGGCGGTCCGCACCGGCAAACCTTTGACGGCCGATCCGGTGATGATCGCCCGTTATCCGTCGGGTCGGTGGTTCAGCGCGGTGGCGTCGACCGGTCGCGCGGTCGAGGCGCTCCTGGAGTTCCATCAGGCCGCGGGCGACCCGTCGGCCTTGACACTCGCGAAGCGGATTGCCGAACCCCATCTGCGGCACGTGATCGATCCAACGGGCTCGACATCGATACGACGGCGGCCCAAGTGCGTTCCACGCGGACGGCCGACGCCGAACTGCGCGTCGTGTTGCGGGACGCCGCGCCGGTTCGCATCCGGATACCGGGTTGGGCTCCGCGCGATTCCGTGCGGCTTTCCATCATGGAACGGGATGCCACCCCGCGTTGGGACGGCCTGTTCCTCGTCATTCCCAAGGACGAAGTCCGGCCCGGCGCGACGATCGTTGTGCGGCACGACTTGGCCGAGACACGGGCCGTCGAGGAGATGCCGGTGAGCCGCCGCGCGTACCGACTGACGTGGCGGGGGGACGAGGTCGTCGACTGCGAGCCCAAAGTCCCGATCTACGCGGGACGGCGACAGCCGTGACCCGCGCCTTGCCGTCGGCCCGCCGTTCCGCGTGGTGGGCGACCGGACATCGCGCCTCGTCGACAGACGCCGTCATGCCAAGCCGAACACCAAACGAACGCGACGCTTGAGAATCGGAGGAAGGCGTCATGAACACGGGGATGGGGACATGGTGGACGACGGCCGGTGCCGGTTTGGTGTTTGCGGCCGCGTTGGCAGGCTGTGATCCGGGCCGACTCGAACGAGAAGCGACCTCATCGGCTTCGACCACCCAGGCGGTGCGCGGTAAGGGAGCCCAGGAAGCGACGGATGCGATCGCCGCAGGCGCGCTCAAGCTGAAAGAGTACCCGCCGCTGCCGTACCCGCCGGGCTACCAAGAGTATGTCGCCTTGCTCCGCGAGCGGTGCGGGGTCGAATATGAAGTGTGCGAGCGGCTGCCGGATGTTGATGAGGCCGCCTTGATTCGCCACGTCCGCGAATGGAATGCGGTGATGGAGGCCGAGATCGAACGCGTGTATGGAGCCGGCATCTTGGAGCGACTGCGCGAAGAGGCTCAACGTCGTCGGAGCGAGCCGACGGATCAAGGTCCCAAGGCATCCGGATAACGAGCCGTGTCCCGAGTCGAAGCGGTCAGGCCGCTTTGGGAATCCGAGCATTCCCATGCGACGATCGCCCGCACGATGCCCGCCATCGTCTGTTCGTCCGCCTCGACCGACGGCTCGAACCCGTGTTCCCGCAGCGCGGCGCTCGTGATCGGACTGATGCTCGCGAGTCTCACGCGGCAAAGCGCGTCGCCGAATAGCCGAACAAGCGACGCGGCGATCGCCGAACTGGTCACCGTGCACCAATCCAGCGTCCCCTCGCGCATCGCCTCGACCACCTCGGGTTCCGCGCTGTCGATATCCTCGCTGCGATAGGCCACGACCTGTTCGAGTTCCCGGGCGCGGGGCGCGAGACGTTCAGCCAGTACATCGCGCCCCCGACTCGCGCGCACGAGGAGCACACGGCGTCCGGCCGCGGCCGATTCCAAACCCCGCGCCAGCGCGTCGGCGTCGAACGCCTCGGGCTGTTCGTCGGCGAGGAACCCGAACCGTTCGAGTTCGCGGCGCGTTCCCGGCCCGATGACGGCGAACCGCGCCGGTCCCAAGGCGCGCCAGTCCTTGCCGATCGACCGCAGGCGTTCGAGAAAGAACCGCACGCCGTTCGCGCTCGAAAAGACGATCCAATCCCAATGCGGACCGCAAAGCAGCGCGCGGTCGACGGCCGACCAGTCCGCCGGGGCGTCGATGCGGATGGCCGGTTGAAGGACGACGTGGGCGCCGAGCTCGCGGAGCGGATCGGACAGGTCGGCCGCTTGATGGGCCGGTCGCGTGACGAGTACGCGTTTTCCGAAAAGGGGGAGAGTCTCGAACCAGGAGACGCTTCGGTTCGATACGGCCCCGCCGATGCAGGCCAAGACCGGAGGACGCAGGGCCCTCGCCCGGATCGCCTCGGGGATTTCCGCCAACGCGCACGCAACGACGGTTTGATCGGGCAGCGAACAGTGGCGCACCAGGACGCATGGCGTTTCGGCCGCGAGCCCGCCTTGCAGAAGGGCGCCGACCCATCGGTCGGCCGTGGTCACTCCCATGTATACGACCAGGGTTCCCGGGAATACGGCGAGTTGTCGGAAGTCGAGCGGGGTGGCTTCCGGATCGGTGCCGGATTGTCCGGTGACGAGCGCGGCGGCGGACGCCGACCGGCGGTGGGTGAGCGGAACGCCCGTGTACGCGGCGACGGCCGATGCGGCCGTGACTCCGGGAACAACTTCGAAAGGAATGCCCTGCTCGAAAAGCCACGCGGTTTCCTCGGCGCACCGCCCGAACACGCCGGGATCACCACCCTTGAGTCGCACGACGTGCAAACCCCGCCGCGCGGACTCGACCATCGCTCCGTGGATTTCATCCTGTGTCCACACTCGGGTCGCGCCGTGCTTGCCGAGGCAAACCCGTTCGGCGCCGGGGCGCGCGAGGCCGAGCAGGTCGGGGTTGACAAGGTAGTCGTAGAAGACGACGTCGGCGCGAGCCAGGAGTTCCGCGCCGCGCATCGTCAAGAGCCCGGGCGCGCCCGGCCCGCCTCCCACGATCGAAACCTTGCCGCACGGAACGGACGATCGAGGCGGTCGGGGATTGGGGGCGTGCGTGGCCATGATGCGCGTGGATTCGTGTTGGAACGCGGTACGCCGTGATGCACGAAACGGCCCCGCGCATCGGTATGATACCATAGCCGCGCGGGTTGATTTGCCGATCGCGGCGCGGAGGAGTATAAAGCTGAGGTAGGGCCGCGCGGCCGCCGCGGACGTCGACGCGCGCGGAATCGCCGTGTACCGGTCGAGCGGCTTCGGTAAGGCCGTGACCGGGTGTCGAGTGCGGGTGCCGGGGAATCGCAGGGCATGTCGAACGAACCTCAACCCGTCGAATCAGGCGGATCGGTTTCGGAGGAGATTCCCCCCGAACATGTCGTATCGCCCGCGCTCCGCAAACGCCTCCAGCAGTGTTTTGAACACGGCCGGAAACTGATCACCCAGGAAAAGCGGGACCACGACTACGCCAACACGATGTTCGCCGAATGCGTCGTCAAGGATCCAAACAACCTGGTCTATGTCGAGGCGTTCCTCGACAATCTGCAGCACAAATACCAACAGAACAAGCGGGGCGCGCGGTCGTTGCTCGGAGGTTCCGGCGGGCGCGGCGATTTCAGGAAAGCCGTCGCGCGCAAGGACTGGGTGGACGTCCTCCGCCGCGGCCCGGAACTCCTGCGAACGAATCCGTGGGATGTCTCCACACTCCGAGCGATGGCCCAGGCATGCGAGGCGTTTCGGTACAACGAAGTCGAACTGCGCTACTTGAAGAACGCGCTCGACGCGAATCCCCGCGACGTCGACGTGAACCGGCACTGCGCGCGGTCCCTGTCGCGCATGGGGCAATTCGATCAAGCGATCGCCTGCTGGCATCGCATCGAGGAATTGAAGCCGAACGATCCGGAACCCTCGAAACAGATCGCCGACTTGACGATTGAGAGGACCCGCGCTCGGGCCGGCTATGGACCTCCGACGAGCTCCCGGCGCGGCGCGGCGCCGAGCACGAAGAAGACGGACGACTCGGAAAAGACGAAGACCGCCGCATCCGTTCCCAAGTCGCACGGGGCGCCGAACGAACCGGCGCATCACCGAACGGCCACGTCGCCGCGCGGCGCCGCGCCGCGCGAAATCACGCTGACCCCGATCCAGCGGCTCGAACAGGCAATCGCCGAGGATGCGACGATCGTCGAGAACTACCTGGAACTCATCGATGTCTACGCCGCCGACCGACGGCTGGCCGAGGCCGAACGGGTCCTGCATCGAGCGAGATCCGCCGCGCCCGGCGACCTCGATGTCTTGCGGAAGGGCGAGGAACTCGTCCTGCTCCGAGCTCGGCATCAGCTTGAGGTCGCCTCGCAGCGCGCCGAGCGCGAGCCGACGGCCGATTCCCGCGAATTGGTCGACCGGTTCCGCGAACAGATGGCGCGCGTCGAACTGGAAGTCTACGACGCGCGCAGCCGCCGGTTTCCGAACGAAGCCGAATGGAAATTCCGCGTCGGCCAGAGCCTCAAACGACTCGGAAACCACCGGGAGGCGGCCGAGCGGTTCCAGCAAGCGCGGAGCGACGGGCGGTACGCGGCCGAAGCGACACTCGAACTGGGCGCGTGCCTGCAACACCTGAAACAGTTCGTCAAAGCCCTGCACTGCTACCAGCGATCGGCCGAAAAAGCGGCACAAGACGCCTCGGCTGACGGTACCGCACTCCACAAACTCGCCCTCTACCGCGCCGGTTCGCTCGCCGCCGCCATGCGGGAGTGGGCCACCGCCGAACGGGTTTTCAAGCAGTTGGTCGCCATCGATCCCGCCTACAAGGACGCCAAGACCCGGCTGGACAAGCTCGCGTCCATCGACGATAAAGGGTGATTCGAAAAGGGTCCGCATCCGGTGCCCGTGTCGCGCCGCGAGCCTCCCTTCACCGGAACGGGCCGCCCTGGAACCAAGTGATCCGAATACGGGACTAGCGAGATTCCATGCCAACGACGACCAGTGCCAAGAAGCGGCATCGCCAAAACCGCGTTCGCCGAACCCGGAATCGGGCCGTTCGGTCTCTCCTGAAGACGCAGGTCAAGCGGGTGCTGGCCGCCGTCGAGTCGAAGGATGTCGGCGCTTCGGAAGCCGAATTCAAGACGGCCGGCATCAAGCTCGACCGGTCCGCCGCGCGCGGCGTGTTGCACGCCAACAAGGCGGCTCGGCTCAAATCCCGCCTTCAAAAGAAGATCAAGGCGCTCAAAGGCAAATAGGTCGGCAAATAGCCGGGCGGCAAGCGGCTTGGCGGGTGACGCGTCGCCGCGCGCGTCCACGCGATGCCGGATCGCGGTGAGTCAATACAGGCCCGGCCCGGTCAGGCAGTGGGTGCCGACCCGCCCATCCCCGATCCGAAACATGCTCGGATACCTCTCCTCCCAGCCGCGATTGCCCGCCGGGCAATATTGCCTTCCATTGCCCTCGATCGCCCTGATCGTGGGGAGCCTCGCCGCGAGGCTCGCGGAATGCAGGAACGATGGGCCGACGCACGTCAGGTCCTGAACACAAAGAAACATGCCGAACTTCTGGGCCGCGGCGCCCATGAGAAGGGCCTCGGCGTGGCCCTTGCACGCCTTGAGCGCCACACCCGAGTAGCCTTGCTCGCGGGCCAGCAGCAGGGATTCGTAATCGACAAGCGATTCATCGATCACGACCGGCTTGAGCTTCGCGGCCCGGTGCATGCGATTTTCGCGATGGGCCCGCAAATCCCGGTGCGTCGGCTGTTCGAGGTACTGCGTGCGCCGGTACGCGTCCGGCGATTCGGATTCGAGCCGAACGAGGAACTCCAGGACATAGTCGACATTCGCGCACCGCTCGTTGAAATCCAACGAGTAACACCACGGCGCCGTGCCGTGCCGCGCATGCGTCTCGCTCGCCACACGCTCGACACGCGAAACCCGCGCGAGATCCCATTCCAGATCGTCGCCGGCGAGCTTGATCTTGAGATGCGTGAGACCGTTGAACACGATCCACTCGGCAAGCGTCTCGGGCAGTCCGTCGCCGACCGGCCGTTCCGCGTCGCACACGTCGAGCGGATCGAGGGCTCCGACCAGATGGTAGAGAGGCATCGACGGTTTGGGGTCGACGAGCGTGTAGCGATCAAGGTGTTCGCCGCGGAACGAGTCGTCAAGGTAACGGCCCAGATCGGCGCTCCAATGATCGGGGCCGAGCAGCCGGTAGCTGTTGACGCCGAGCGTCTTGCCATGCGCGTCGTGGATCGCCGCCTCGATCGGACTCGCCGCGACCAGTTGAGCCAGCTTGGGCATCGATTCCGGCGCTTGCGCCTCGGTGACGGCGCGTTCGGCCAGCGCATCGTAGGATGAGGCCATCGCGTGCGTGATCTCGATCGGATGGTCGAACTCGGCGCGTTCGGACACTCCGGTCGCGACCGCGTCGGCCATCGCCAGCATGGCTCGCAGCGTCTGCTCGCCCGTGCACCGCGCGCTCGGCCATGCCCACGCATTGCCCATCGGCATCGACCCGAGTCCCGAGCCGCGCCGCCCGTCGCGGGTCTCGACTTCCGCACACGCCTCGACGATGACCGCGTCGGTCACGACCCGTCCGCCGAACTTGATCGGCGTCCGGTAGCCGATCCTCTCCGTTCGGGTCGATATCGAACGAACACGAATATCGGAATCGCGCATGGTCGCCACTCAAGGGAACAAACGTCGATTCGCCGAACAAGGCCCTCGCGAGGCCGTCCGCGAATGGACGAACGACTGGCGCCGTTCAGACCAGGCCCTTTCGGACCGACCAGACGGCCGCCTGCGTACGATCGGAAACGCCGACCTTCCGCAGGATGTGCTGGACGTGCTCCTTCACCGTCTCGTAACTGATATGGAGCGCGATGGCGATCTCCTTGTTGGTCAGACCGTTCGCGAGCTGCTTAAGCACCTCGCTCTCGCGCTGCGTCAACGGAACCTCGACGTCGCTCGCCAACCGAGGCGTCGCCAGCGCGCCGGTCACACGCCGCAGTTCGTCCCGCGTCCACACGTCCTCGCCCGCGAGGGCCCGCCGCAGGACGGTGAGCAGCACGTCGCGCGGCATGTCTTTCAGCAGGTAACCCGCCGCGCCGAGCGCCACGGCCCGCGCCACGTATGTCGGATTGTCGTAGGCGGAGTAGATCACCACGGGGATTTCGGGATAGTCCAGCTTCATGTGGCCGAGCGTCTTCAGCCCGTCCCCGTCGGGTAGACGGATATCGAGCAGCACCAGATCGGGCCGGAGCTGCTTGATCCTGCCCATCGCCTCCTCACCCGTCGATGCCTCGCCCATCACGCGGAATTCCGTGCCGGTGAACAAGGCATTCAACCCGCACCGGACCACTTCATGATCGTCCGCGACCAACACCCGCACTTCTTTGATTGTCATGCTCCCACCGGCTCCCGCTGCTCCACTCACGCTCAACGCATCCGAATCGCGGGCCCCCTCGCCTCACGTCCGCTCCGTCGCGCGCTTCCCCGAATTCCCCGAAAACGCCCATCGCCGGTCCATCCCGCGACCCAAACACGCCTCCGGACATGCCCTGCCACGGAGTGCATCAGTTATCCCACGATAGCGGGCCCTTGGGAATCGTCCCATCCGGGGGATGGCCGCTAGGCCATTGGAGTGGGGTCGCCGGATGAGGTGGATTGCCGAGCCGGGTGGGCGTGGATAGGTTGTCGAGCGCGCCGGGTCAGGCCGTGTCGGAAGCGGACCGGTGTGACGGCCGTGCCGCGCGCGGGTTCCTCCACGCTCTGGCGAGCGTGGCTACGAACGTCCACGCCACGAGCGAACGAATGAATGGGAGGGACCGGGGGATGCGTCTCGGGCTTTTTTCGGTGAGTTACGCGGGCTATTGGGGGCAGGAGCGGCTTCCGGTCGAGGCGTTCATCGCGCGTGCCGCTTTGCTGGGATATGAATCGGTGATGCTGGCCGGGAAGCGGCCCCACCTTTCGCCGCTCGACGCCGACGACCGCGCGTTGGATCGGGTTCGCGGCGTGCTTGGCGAATCGGGTGTGGCGTGCGCCGCGATCGCGGCGTATACCGACCTATCGCCGAGTTCGGCGGCGGAGGTGCCGACGCTCGAGATGCAAATCGCCTATGTCGACGCGCTCGCGCGGATCGCCCAAACGCTCGGCGCGTCGATCGTGCGCGTCTTCACGGCGTACGAATCGGAGGGCCATGCGCCGCACGCGCAGTGGCGATTGGTCGTCGATGTCTTGCGGGAGATGAGCGATCGGGTCGCCGAGCGTGGGATCGTGCTCGCCGTGCAGAACCACCACGACATCGCGCTCGACGCAAACGCCGCGCTCGAATTGCTCCACGACGTCGATCGCCCGAATTGCCGGCTCGCCTTCGACGCCTGGTCCCCTGCCCTTCGCGGAGAACCGCTTTATGAAACGGCCGTCCGCATGGCGCCGCATACGGTCATGACGACGAACGCGGACTATGTTCGATTCGCCCGGTATCGGTATCAGCCGGCGATGGTGAATTACGAACGGGCGGCGCCGGACCTTGTGCGGGCCGTTCGATTCGGTGACGGCTTCATCGACTATCCCGCCTTCTTTCGAGGCCTGCGCGACGGCGGATTCAATGGGCTCGCCAATTACGAAATGTGTTCCCCCTTGCGTGGCGGCGGTTCCATCGGGAATCTGGACGCGCACGCGCGGCACTACGTCGATTGGATGCGGGGCCACGTCGGCCCTCGCGCGGAATCCGAGTCGCCTTAGATCGTGCTTTCTCACTCTCCTTGGAAAGGGCCGCCCATGTTCCGACCGATGGCCTTGCTGGTCGGGTCGATCGCCGTCTTGTGGGTTCTCCGCGCGAGTTCAACCGTATGGGCCGACGATCCGGTGCGCGTGACGCTCGTCGCGGGAGCCTGGTTGGAAGGCGAAGGCGGGCTCAAGGCAACGGCCCCGGATTCGTCCGCGCTCGCGCTCGCGCTCGCGCTCGCGCTCAAAAACCCGTTCGGCGTCGATTTCGGCCCGGACGGATCGATGTGGATCGTGGAGCTGGCGGGTGGGCGCGTCCACCGGCTCGGTTCGGACGGCGTCGCGAGAACGGTCGCCGGAGCGCTGGGTGTCGCCGCCTACGCGGGGGATGGCGGTCCGGCCGAGTCGGCTCGCTTCAACGGCATGCACAATGTCGCCGTCTCGAAGGAGGGAGTCGTGTATGTCGCCGACACGTGGAACCACCGCGTGCGGCGCATCGAGGCGGACCGTATCACGACGCTCGCGGGAACGGGTAGGGCCGGATACCGCGGCGATGGCGGACCCGGGCGCGAGGCCGAATTCAATTACGTCATGTGCGTGACGCTCAGCGCCGATGAACGGACGCTGTTCATCGCCGATCTGAACAACCGGCGCATCCGCGCGCTCGATCTGTCGAGCGGAATCGTGCGGCTTGTCGCGGGCAATGGAGAAAAGGGAGTTCCGACCGACGGCGCGAAAGCGGCGGAACATCCGCTCGTCGATCCGAGAGCCTGCGCGCCGGACGCCGAGGGACGCGTGTATATCCTCGAACGAACGGGCCACGCGCTCCGCGTCGTGGACTCGGACGGCGTGATCCGTACGGTGGCGGGCACGGGGAAACCCGGTAGGCAGGACGGGCCCGGGTCATCGGCCCAACTGAACGGACCCAAACACCTGGCGCTCGACCCGCTCCAGCGGGTCTACATCGCCGACGAGGCCAACAACCTGATTCGCCGCTACGATCCGCGATCCGGCGCCGTCACGACCGTGCTCGGCGACGGCACCACTCGGCCCGCCGTGCGTCTGAAACAACCGCACGGCGTGTGCGTCGAGCGGGGCGCGTTGTACGTCGTCGACTCGGGGAACGACCGGATCCTGCGGATCGATGGACTGGTCGATACGCCATGAACCACGGGAATCGCCGCATCGCGTGGATTCCGGGGCGGGCTGATGGCCGAGCGATCAGCGCCATTCAATTGGCACGAGATTTGTTCCATGTCGCACGGGCCGGTCGAGGAGTCGCGCACGCCCGGTTTCGCCCGATTCCTCGGCGTTCCTGCCCAATCATCGGGCAGGTCGCGGGTTCGACGTCTCGCGTGCGATAACCGAATCGGCCGGGACGCGGGGAACGGGGTTTTGACGAGGCGTACGTTCGAGGTCGCTTGAAAATGCGGCAAGACTCCCTAGACTCACGGACTCGTGCCCGCGCGAGTCGAAGCGTTGGATTGAGTCGAACGGTCGATCGCATTTCCCGCGCGAGGATGTTGTTGCCGGTCGGTCGCGGCCGTTGGCTCCGCGCGGCGTGCCGCCTCGATCCGACGGGGCGGCCATCCACGGGTCCGGGTTTGACGTCGTTTCTCCCGTAGAAGAAGGAAATCGCCCAGTGTCGTCAGCAACGAAGGTCAAGTTGGAATATGTGTGGCTGGATGGGTACACACCCGAGCCCAATCTGCGCAGCAAGACGAAGGTCGTCGATCGGGCTCCCGCGTCGCCCGCCGAATGCCCGGTGTGGGGTTTCGACGGCAGTTCGACGCAGCAGGCCGAGGGCCACGATTCGGACTGCATCCTGAAGCCGGTCGCCCTCTATCCCGACAGCACGCGCAAGAACGCGTTCCTCGTCCTGAACGAGGTGATGCTTCCGAACGGCTCGCCGCATCCTTCCAATTTCCGCGCGATGTTCGAGGACGACGCCGACCTGTGGCTCGGGTTCGAGCAAGAGTATTTCTTCTTCCGGGACGGCCGGCCGCTCGGATTCCCCGAAACCGGGTATCCCGGACCGCAGGGGCCCTACTACACGGGCGTCGGCTACAAGAACGTGGGGTGCATCGCGCGGAGCCTGACCGAGGAACACATCGATATCACGCTCGACGCCGGCATCAACCTCGAGGGGATCAACGCCGAGGTCGCGAAGGGCCAGTGGGAATTCCAGATCTTCGGCCGAGGCGCGAAGAAAGCCTGCGACGACATGTGGATGGCCCGCTACCTGATGATGCGGCTCTGCGAGAAGCACGCGGTCGACATCGAATGGCATTGCAAGCCGATCCGGGGCGATTGGAACGGCTCGGGCATGCACTCCAATTTTTCGACGAAGTTCCTGCGCGAGCAGGGAGGCAAGGACTATTTTGAGAAACTGATGGCGGCGATGGACAAGTACAAGGACGAGCACATCGCCGCGTACGGCCCGGACAACCACCTGCGTTTGACGGGCCTTCACGAGACGCAGTCGATCGACAAGTTCAACTACGGAGTCGCGAATCGCGGCGCTTCGGTCCGCATTCCGCATTCGTTCGTGGCGAACAACGCGTATCGGGGATACCTCGAGGATCGCCGGCCGAATTCGCAGGCCGATCCCTACAAGATCGTCGCGCGACTCCTCAAGACGATCCGCTCGATCGCCTGACGGGCCCATTTCCGCCCCGATTGCCGATCGCGGCGTGCATGTTACATTCGTTCCGCGCCGTCGTCGTCGACAGCGGCCGGATCCCGCCGGTCCGGACGCCTCGACGCCGATGCCGCGGGAGAATGCCATGCGCGAAGAGAAGAACACGGGACGCGCTCTCGTGAGGATCGGATACGACGGAAGCGTCCACAAGTTCTTCCGCGCCGCCAACGCGCGGGACCGTTTTGAGAACGAGATGCGGGTCCTGCTCTACCTCGAAGAGCGGGGTTGCGACTTCGTTCCTCGCGTGATCGGCTTCGACCGCGACAAGCTCGAACTGGTCACCACCAATTGCGGCGCGCGGGTGCAGCAATTGGGCGAGGAGCGGATGGCCGAGCTGTTCGGCGAGCTCGAACGATTCGGCGTCCGGCACGACGATCCGTTCCTGCGCAACGTGACGTATCGCCCTTCCGACGGCCGATTCTGCGTCATCGACTTTGAATTCGCGACGATCCTCGACGACCCCCGCGAGGTCGAGTCGAAGCTGGCGGCCGTAGCGGGCCGGAACGCCGACGCCGCATGGCCCATCGGCATTCCGCCCGCGTCGATCCGATGGTCGGGCATCACCGATCGCGGCCGATTCCGCGCGAACAACGAGGACATCTTCCTTGCGATCGCGTTCAACACGCGCGACTTCCACCATCTCGGGAAAACGGGCGAACGCTCGGCCGACGGTCTGGATTTCGTCTTCGCGGTGAGCGACGGCATGGGCGGCGAGCGATCGGGCGAGTTCGCCAGCCGGTTCACGGCCGACAACATCGTGAAGCTCTTGCCGCGGCGGTTCCAGGTCCCACCCGAGCATCAGCGCGCGGCGATCCAGGATTGCCTGCGGAATCTGTTTCAGGCGACGCATCGGCAATTGACGAACCTGAGCCGCAGCGATGCCGAAGGTCGGAACATGGGCGCGACGCTCAGCGTGCTCTGGTGCGTCGGGGCTCGGGCCCATTTCGGCCACATCGGCGACACGCGGATCTACCACCTGCCCCGTGCCGGCGGCATGCGGCAGCTCACCGAGGACCACACGCATGTCGGATGGCTGCGCCGCCGCGGTGAGCTCAACGAACGCGAGGCGCGGAACCACCCGCGCAAGAACGTCCTGTCGCAGGCGCTCGGAGCCGGGAACCGATTCGTGAGGCCCCAGTTCGGCGATGTGCCGTGCGAAGCGGGCGATCGGTTCCTGCTCTGCTCGGACGGCGTCGTCGAGGGCCTTTGGGACCGCGCGCTCGAAGAACTGCTGCGCGAGCCGCCCGGCGCGTCGGTCGCGACTCCGCCCGCGTGTCGGATCGTCGAGTCCGCGGTCGCCGAGTCAGGTCGCGACAACGCGACCGCCGTTGTCGTCGAAGTCCTCGGATCGGCGGCCATTTCGGAGGCGCTACCGACCGGGCTCGAACAACTCGGATAACGCAATGACCAGGCCAGGCAGGACGTCCCGACCGTCCAGGGATTGCTCGACGGTGATCACCAGAACCCGTTCGACGGCCGTATAGACATGAACCTCGCGCGGCTCGGGATAAACGTACCATACCAGCCGAACGCCCGCCTGGAAGTACTCGCGCAACTTTCGCTCCATCTCCTCCCGCGTGTTCCCACGGCTGATGATTTCGACCGCGAGGTCCGGAACAAGGTCGGCAATCGCCTGGTTGGGGATGCGTCGATCAGGCAGGCGAGCCCAGGAGATGAACGAGATATCCGGGATTCGCACCAGACCAGGCGCGAGGCGGACCATGCCATCGGCTCCCAGGACCATTCCCAAATCGTGCTCAACGATGAAGTTCGCCAACAGCCGCGCGATCGCCATCGCCAAATACGATTCGTACGTGCCCACGGTCTTTTCCAGCAACGCGCCATCCACCAATTCGTACAAGCGGTTTTCGCGATCGTGTATCCGAACCACATCGTCTTCCGTCGCGGTGCCGGGAGCCGGGTCGCTGCGTACCCGCGCAATGGGAATCGCTCCGAACCGGTGCACCAGATCGGCCGCCGTCCACGACGTTGTGTCGGACTGCGCCACTTCGGACATCGTTCACCTCGTTCACGACACCATCGGCCATTGGAGTGGCGGTTCGTTCCCCGTCGCTCAGCGGCCTTGGCGGGCGGTGCGGCAGGGTGAAGAGCCGTCGGGTGCAACACCCTTATCCGGACAATCGGCTGGATTTTCGCACGCCTTCGGCGGCGAAGTCAAGGCGAAGTGGAGGCCGATCAAGGCCGCCCGAACGGTGGCCGCCCGAACGGTGGCCGCCTGGACGGTGGCCGCCTGGACGGTGGCCGCCTGGACGGTCGTCGTACCTGTCGCTTGACTTCCCGTTCGCGACGCGCGACAAGTCCAAACGTCCCACGGCCTGGCGCGCGGGGTCTTGCCGCGCTTGCGGGTGGCCCGCGTTTCCCGTACGCTTGGCCATCCGCGGCCCTTTCCGTCCATTGGAGATGCCACCATGTCGCGCGCGGCGACCGAATACCGCTACGAGAAGCTCACCTGGCCCGAGATCAACGACGCGATCGACATGGGAAAAGTCTGCGTCGTTCCGTGCGGCGCCGTCGAACAACACGGACATCATTTGCCGCTCGACGTCGATCTCGTGTGCCCGCTCGGCATCGCGCGGGGGACCGGCGAACGCATCCCCGACAAACTGCTCGTCTTGCCGATCGTCGCGTACGGTTACACAGGACATGTGATGGATTTTCCGGGAACGATCAACAACGATTTCGAGCACTTCATGCACCATGTGCTCGATATCACCAAGTCGCTCGCCTACCACGGATTCAAGAAAATCGTCCTGCTCAACGGCCATGGTTCGAACATGCCGAACCTCGACCTCGTCGCGCGGCGCACCAACCTCGAAACGGACGCGGAATGCGTCTGCTGCGGCTGGTGGAATCTGCTCACCGTCGACAAGGATTTCATGCCGAACTGGAGGGAAAGCGCGTTTCCCGGCGGCTGCGCGCACGCGTGCGAGCTCGAAACGTCCTTGTACCTGTTCCTCGACGAGGACAACGTGCGCAAGGACAAGATCAAGAACGGAACGATCCGCTTCAACGAGGAGGGAAGCCCGTTCTCGTTCATCGATCTCTACGGCCAAGGTCCCGCGACCGTTGTGTCGTGGACGAGCAGCTACAGCGAATCGGGCGTACTCGGCGAGCCGGAGCTGGCGACGAAGGAGAAAGGGCGCCGCGTCTACGAAGAGGCCGTCGAACAACTCAGCCGGTATGTCACTTGGTTCAAGGACCGGCCCAAGGACGTCCGGACCGATCGCCACCGCCGACCGCCGACGATGCCGATCCCCTGGAACCAGCGCCCCATCGGATGATGCCGCGCGACGATCGAAGAATACTCGCTGGAACGGTCGATCCATCCGGCGGGATTCACCGATCCGACGGCTTGTCTTGCTTCTTGGCCTTCGGGCTCGCGCGTGTGGTCCGGTTCGCCTCGTCGAGTTCGCGCACGAGCCGCTCGTACGCTCCGACGCACGACTCGACCGTCGCCCGCAATCGATCGGTCTCGCTCGACTGGCGGTCGGCGGCGGCGAGCAGCGGTTCGAGCCAGCCCCGCATCAGTTCGAACTGCGAACGTACGACGTCCAAGATCGATTTGGGGACCTTGTGTTGCACGAGGATCCGCTGCATTTCCACATCGCGATCGGCGGCAAGCGGCGCGGGGGCGACGTTCGGATCGGCCGGCGGCGCCGGCGCGGTCCACCGCGCTCGCATTTCGTCGACGATCACGCGAAGCGAACCTACCTCGCGCTCGATTCGATCGCTCGAAGCGTCTCGATGCGATGACCTCGCGACGCCGTCGGCCACGGCGCCGCCGATCGATTCGAGGGCATCGCCGAGCGATCCCAATTCGGCGATCAGCATTCCGGCCGAGTCGTCGCCTCCGACACCGCGGAGGCGGACGTTGCGCCGGTACGCTTTTTGGATTTCCTCCCAGCGCCGCGTCTCGTCGGCGTTCAGCTTGCCGAAGAGCTCCTTGAACTTGAGCAGGTTGGACTCGGTGTCCGAGGTCAGCGTCTGCGCGTCGTTTTCGTAGCTGCTCAGGATGAGCGTGTCGAGTTCCTCGTCGTTCATCACGGGCACGACCTTTTCCGCGATGCGGTTCATGTTGCGATACGATCCCTGCAACTTGAACGGCGGTTCGGTTCGATAATCGTCGGACTGCGCGGCGGACCGGATATACTCGCGGTTGACGCGCAGCACGACGTCGCGCACCCGAAGGAGCTTCCTGATGACCGAGAGGCACTCGGACAGTTCATCCGCCGTGTAGTTCGCCTCGACCTCGATCCCGTCGCGCGTGTCGGATTCGGCGGCCTTGATCATCGCGTGGATGTCGTTGGCTCCCCGGCTCGCCACGCGGTTCAAGGTCGCATTGCTGGTGAGCGCGTTTTCGAGATAGCTCAGCTCGAACGCCTCGCGCGTATCGCCGATGATC
Source organism: Planctomycetota bacterium (assembly GCA_016872725.1). Lineage (GTDB taxonomy): Bacteria > Planctomycetota > Planctomycetia > Pirellulales > Pirellulaceae > VGZC01. Next base: position 23,605 of record VGZC01000016.1, on the reverse strand, counting down.
TCGCCGAGGTTATAGACATCGGCCCGGTTGGCGAGCATGTCGGGGATTTGGAACATTTCGCCCGATTCGGTGTAGGGGTTGCCCGCCATGACGACGGCGACCTTGCGGCCGCGCAGGTCATAGGTTCGCGTTCGGCCCCGGTAGACGCCTTCGATCCGGCGCTGCGCGTCGCACAGCGAGATGAACTTCTGGAGGAACTCGGTGTGGCAATGTTGGATGTCGTCGACATACAGCATGACGTTGTCGCCCATCTCGAGCGCCAAATTGAGCTTTTCCAGTTCCTCGCGGGCCGCCGCGTTGGTCGCCTCGGCCGGATCGCGCAGTCGTCCATCTTGTAACCGTTCAGATCGGTCCCGAGCACGCTCAGGATCTCCTCTTTGAACCGGTCCCGCTCGTTGTACAGTTCGACGAAATCAAACCGTTTGCCGACCGTCTTGAGCGCTTCCGAGAACTTCGCGTCGAAGAGTTCGACGAGCGCCTCGCGGTCGGACGCGCGGCGGCAACCGAGCGACTGGGCGACCTGCTGGATATCCTCGGTTGTGCTGTTCACTCGCACAAAAAAGGCGACCTCGATGTCCGCCCGGATGTTGTCCTTGCAGATCAGCCCGGCCTCGCCTCGCCGCGTGATCTCGATCCGTTTCACCGACAGGTCCATTTCCTCGACGCGGTGCAGAACCGGGATACCTCCACCTCCGGTTTTGTCTTTTCAACGTAGTAGACGTTCTTCACCGAGTCGTATTCGACGATCCGTGCCGTGTCTCCCTTGGCGAGCGGCGCGCCGTGCGCGCGCGCGTCGAGCAGGAGGGGCGCCGCGTCGGTGTGGATCCGGGCCTGGCCGCGCGACGCGTTGACCTCACTTGTCGTGATCTCGCAAATCCGACCGACGAGATCCACCGCGCTGGTCATGCGCGTCCGGTCCACCCAGCGCAGCATCGGTTGCGTCAGGATCTTCGTGGCCACCAGGGCGATCGCTCCGTTCCTCAGAAGGATCTGAAAGGCCAGCCATGAACTCTCCACATAGACCGGCCGATTCCATACGTACGAAACGAACCAAAACGTGACGGCGAAGACGCTCAGCCAGAGCATGATCGGAATCCGCCCGATGTTGAGCGCGCGGAGCACCGTCAGGCCGATGCCGGGCATCCCCTCGAAGTCCGGTTCGCCACCGCCGTCCACGTCGATATCGAAGAGGTCGAGATCGAATACGCCGATGATCACGCTCACCCAATAGAGGGCGACGAGGATCAACAGGACGGAAGCGGGGAACGCCGGTCCGCGGAAGCACGATTCGAGGATCTCTCGCATGGTGAACGGCCCCCTCCAGGGACTCATGGCCTTCGAGGAAACATTCGGCGGGAATCCGCGGCGATCCACAGCCGATCAACGGTTCGGGTTGGGAAAAGTGCCGAGACCAGGCAAGGCGTAGCCGTTATGCCGAAGAACGCGGCAGCGCCGTCCTCGCCGATCGCGCGGTCTGGGCCGGGAGATCGGCGTTCCGTCCCGGCGGGTCGACCAATCCCGTGCCTCCTCCCTAGGCCGGATTCCGCCGTTCTTGGGGCGCGCGGCAGGTTGCCAAGATTTGGGCCGAATGGTCGAATGACTGCGGAAATCGCGTCTTCGAGGAGCATCCATGGCTGATCCGGTCCTCCGCATCGAGCGGGTTCGCAAGTGTTTCGGCGCCCATGTCGCCGTCGATGACCTGGATTTCCAGCTCGCGCCGGGCACGATTTGCGGCTTCATCGGCCCGAACGGATCCGGCAAGACGACGACGCTCCGCATGGTGCTCAACATCATCCGGCCGGACGCGGGAACGATCGAATTGCTCGGGTCGCGGGCTCGATCGACGGTCTTGTCGAAGGTCGGTTATCTGCCTGAGGAACGGGGGCTCTACCGCAAGATGCGCGTCGCGGACGTGCTGCGGTTCTTCGCCGACCTGAAGGGCGTCGCGCGGCCCCGCGCGGTCATCGACGAGTGGCTCCAAAGGCTCGATCTCACCGCGTGGGCGCGACGCAAGGTCGAGGCCCTGTCCAAGGGGATGTCCCAAAAAGTCCAATTCATCGCGGCGGTGATCGGGAACCCCGAGCTGTTGATCCTGGACGAACCGTTCAGCGGCTTGGACCCCGTCAATCGCGACGCGCTGCGCAAGATCGTGGTCGACCTGCGGTCCGCCGGTGTGACGGTGATTTTTTCGACGCATGACATGCCGGTCGCGGAAATGATGTGCGATACGATCTGCATGATCCACCGCGGCAAGAAGGTGCTTGACGGATCCTTGGCCGAAATCCAAGGCCGGTTCGCGGAGGATACGATCCGCCTGCGCGCGGACGGCGACATCGCCTTCTATCGGAGTTTGCCGGGCGTGAACGAAGTGAACGCCTATGGGCCGTACGCCGAGTTGCGGCTCGCCGCCTCCGCCGATCCGCGCCGCATCCTGCGGGCGCTCGCCGATCATGGAACGGTCCATCAGTTTGAAATCACCCATCCGTCGTTGCACGACATTTTCGTGCGCATCGCGGGGCCAGTCCCTGACACGGGTTCGGATGGTCAACCTTCCGCGGCTCGGGGAGTTCACGACTCGTGATCAAACCGCTCATCATCGCGCGACGCGAGTATTTCTCGCTCGTCGCCACCAAAGGTTTCCTGATCGGATTGGTGATCATGCCCGTCATGATGATGGGCGGCATCGTCATCGCCCGATTCGTGGAAAAGCAAACGGACGTGGGGACGCGGACCATCGCGGTGGTCGACGGCACCGATTGGCTGTTCGACGCGTTGAAGTCGAGTGCGGAGGCGCGCAACGCCGCGCTGGTCGATCCCGAAACGGGAAAGCCGAGCGCGGCGAGCTACGCGCTTACCCGGATCTCCGGACCGGCGCCCGACGACGCGGCCCGCCTGGCGCTATCCGACGAGGTGCGCGCGAAGAAATACCACGCGTTCCTCGAAATCCCGCCCGCGATCGCCTCTGGTCTCCAGCCGCCGACGGGCGATCCCTCCTCGGCCCCACGGGTTTCCATATCGTACTATGCGGAGAACGCGGCCTTGTCGGACGTGCGGGATTGGTTCGAAAGGACGATCGGAACGCTCGTGACAGGACGCCGTTTTCAAGAGGCCGGCGTCGCGCCGCGCGTGGTCCAATGGGCGAACGCCGCGCCGCCCGTCGTGCCGGTCAGCCTGCTGACGCGGACTCCCGACGGATCGATCCAGGCTGCGGAACCGGTGGATCGACTCACGGCCATCTTTCTACCCATGGGCGTGATGATGCTGATGTTCATGACGGTCTTCATGTCGGCTCAACCCGCGCTCGAAACGGCACTCGAGGAAAAACAGTTCCGGATCGCGGACGTCCTGCTCGGCACGGCGAACGCCTTCGAGATCATGCTCGGCAAGCTGCTCGGCGGAGTGGCCGGTTCGATCACGATCCTGGTGGTATACCTGTGCGTGGGGTTCCTGGCGGCCCGGCATTTCGACGTGGTCGATCGGATTCCGTTCCATATCCTCCCGATGTTCCTGGTCTTCCAGATACTGGCCGTGATGTTCGTGAGCTCGATATTCATGGCGATTGGCGCGTCGTCGAACAGTCTGAAGGAGGCGCAGGGCCTCTTGATGCCGGTCTGGCTACTGATCATGGTCCCGTTCTTCACCTGGATGAACGTCGTGCGGGAGCCGACCGGAAGTCTCGCGATGGGGCTGTCGTTCTTTCCTCCTTCGGCCCCGATGATCATGGCGTTGCGGCTCGCGGCGATGGGAGAGGTTCCCGTTTGGGAGGTGGCCCTTTCGATCGCGATCGTTTTGGCGGCGACCTACCTTTGCGTCGTCGCGGCGGCGCGCGTCTTCCGGATCGCCATGCTGTCGCAGGGAAACACGCCGACGTTCGCGCAACTGATCCGATGGGCCGTTCGCGGTTGACGCCCGATACGCGGACCGGCCGCCGCCTCGATCACGGATGCTCGTGGAACGCGCGGCTCGCCGCATGCCACGGCAGGAACGTCCAGGTCGCGGCGACCTCGCGCGGGATCAGTTCCGGCATGCCCGGCTCCCGCGCCGAGTCGTACAGCGCGGCGAGCGCGGCCGTGACGAGCCGTTCGGAGGTCGAGCGGGCCGTGACGAGGAACGCGGGCGTGCGGAGCGTTGGGCATCCCGCCGCACCATCGATCGCTCGCGGATAGGCTGATCGGGGAATGACGGCCGGTTCGAGCGTGCGATTCGCGGCGTCTCCGTCCGATACGACGGGAACAAGGACGAACGCGCCCGAATCGAGCATCGCGCGGAGGCCTTGGGGCTGGAGGCCGACCGTCCAAATCGCCGCGTGCGAGGACGGATCGGCGGCGAACGCGACCCAGTCCCCGTCGCGGATCGTCACCGCGCCGCCAAGCGCGTACTGGGCGAGAACCGCCTCGGCCGTCAGCCGGCTGCCGGAGTGCGCGTCGCCGAGTCGCACGGTTTTTCCCGCGAGATCGTTGATTCGCGCGATCCCCGCATCGCGCCGCGCGATCACGTGGACATATTCGTAATAGGCGGGCGCGACGACGCACAATTCGTCGCCGTGCAGGGCGGCCGCCTGAAGCCAGCCGAGATGCGCGCGGCCGGCGAGCAGCTCGGTCAGATTGTCCATGGACCCGCCCGTCGCGACGACATCGACGTCGCGTCCGGTTTCGGCGGCGATCCGCGATTCGATCGCGCGGCTGAGCGCGTGGTACACTCCGTCCGATCGCCCGGCGGCGACGACGATGCGGCGAGGCATCGGCGCGGACGCGCCTCGCCCCGGTTGCCGCGCCACAAGAACGATCGCGACAATCAGTCCGATCACGGCCAGCATGATCCCCGCCTGCGCTCGCCGATGGCCCCGCGTTGGAGCGACGGAGTACCGGCCTTCGATCGCCGCGACGATGGGGATGTCGCGGACCCATCGCGCGGCTCGACTCCATGCGGACCGGGGCCGAGCGTGGATCGGCTCCCCGCGCAGGTAACGGTCGATGTCCTCGACCAGCGCCCGGGCCGTCGGATACCGTTCGGACGCCTGCTTCCGCAGGCATTTCATGCAAATCGTCGCCAAATCGGCGTCCACCGATGGATCGACGTCGCGCGGCGGCGCCGGCTCCTGATGCAGGACGGCGAGCAACGTGTCGAGATCGGACGAACCGCGGAACGGAGGCTGCCCGGTGAGCATGACATAGAGGACGGCGCCGAGCGAATAGACGTCGCTCGTCCGAGCCACTTCAGCCCATTTGCCGGCGGCCTGCTCGGGCGGCATGTACGCGGGGGTGCCCATCGCTCGGCCGCTCGTCGTGAGGTTCCGCGCCGAAGCGGCGAGCTTGGCGAGCCCGAAGTCGCCGACGAGCGGCCGGTCATCCGCGTCGATCAGGATGTTGGCCGGTTTCAGGTCGCGGTGGAGGATCCCCCGTTCATGCGCGGCATCGATCGCGTCGGCGATCGCCCGGAGATACGTCGCGACGCGGCGCGCGGGCATCGCCCCTTGCGCGCGGCGCCGCGCGAGGTCCGTGCCCTCGACGAAATCCATCGCATAGAAATGGTGCCCCTCGAACTCGCCGACCTGATAAACGGCCACGATGTTCGGGTGATCGACCCGCGCCGCCGCCTGCGCTTCGGCGCGGAATCGCGCGATGTCCTCGTCGTCGGCGAGCCTTCCGGTCGCGATCATCTTGACCGCGACGATCCGGTCCAGACTCCGTTGCCGAGCCCGATAGACGACCCCCATGCCGCCTCGGCCGATCAGTTCGAGCAGCTCGTATTCGCCCGCGATGCACTGGCCGACGCCCGGCGCGGGCGGCCGCGCGGCGGCTCCGCGATCGGGCCAGGATCGCGTGGCGCCCTCGTCCAGAACCGCTCGTTCTTGGGCGCCTCCCTCCTCGCACACGCTCGCGCGCGCCTGTGCGCGCATCGCGCGGCCGACCGATTCGTCGCCGTCGATCGCCGCGCGCAATGCCGGCCGCAGTTCGACGGGGTACTCGAGCAGGAACGACTCGATGTCCGGGGGTACCGGACCGTCGGACCTCCGAAGGAACTCGGCGAACGCCGCATCGATCAGGTCATCGGACGAGGAATGCGACCCGGTTGAGGCATTCATGGCTCCACCGCGCGGAAGGCCTCGCGCAGTTTGCGAAGGCCCCGTTTGAGCAGTCCGGCGACGGCCGTTTCGGAACGGCCCATGATGGCCGCCAGTTCGTGCAGGGATCGTCCGTCGATATGCCGCAACCGGACCGCCTCGCGTTGATCGGCGGGAAGGTGGTCGATCGCCCGCTCGAGACGCTCGGTCGCTTCGCCCCGCATCGCCCGGCCGCTCGGCGATGTCTGATCGGCGGCGAGGAACGGGCTTGGCCCCTGGTGTTCGACGGCCGCGTCGAGCGATCGTTCGCGGTCGAGCGCGCGTTTCCCGGCGGCGCAGTGGAATTCCCCGGCGGTAAGCGCCGAATGCCGTACGATCGACCGGATCCAATGACGCCATTCGGCTCGCGAGGCGCCGCGGAACGCCGCGAAGTCGCGATGGGCTTCGAACATCGCCTGCTGCGCGATGTCGCGCGGATCGACCCGCGCGCGGAGTTTGGCTCCGAGAACGCGCCGCGACCAGACCTCCGCCGCGCCCGCGATCTCCCGGAAGAGCCAGTCGAGCGCGTCGGTGTCGCCTCGCCGCGCGTCGGCCAGTTTTTGCCGGAATTCGAGTTCACGCAGGGTCGAAGTCATATCGGCATCTCGCCGAAGGACCATTGTAGACCGATTCCGTCCGGTTCCCAATCCTCCGAATCGCGCGGCGCTACTCGTGTTGGGCGAATCGGGCCGAATCGTTACATTGTCGGCATCCGGGAGGCGCGCGGAACGCGTTTCCCACGAATTCCCGCAGGAGCCACGGACCCGACATGAGCGGCACCCCCCCCATGGCCAAACGGATGGCCGACATCGTCGCGCTGTGCAAACGGCGCGGCTTCCTTTTCCAGTCGAGCGAGATCTACGGAGGGCTGAACGGATTCTGGGACTACGGTCCGCTCGGCGTCGAACTCAAACGCAACATCAAGGACGCCTGGTGGCGCGACATGGTGCTCGGCCACAACGAGCTCGACGCGCCCGCCGGCGCGCCGTCCGCCTACGAGATGACGGGCCTCGACGCCACGATCATCATGCATCCCCAGATCTGGAAATGTTCGGGCCATTACGACCTGTTCCACGACTTCATGGTCGACTGCCGCGAATCGAAGAAGCGGTACCGCCACGACCAGGTGCGGGGCCGATGGGCCGAGTTCGAGGGGGAGCGGATCTTCGTCGCGACGACGGTCGAGGCGGCCGAGGAGGACGAGGACACGCGGCGCCGCGCGATGAAACACTTCAAGCTGCGCCCGAAGGACGCCGAGCGGCTCGCGCTGAGTGACACGTTCACGTCACTCGACAGGGTCGACGACATGACGCGCGTGCTCGGGCCGGACGCCAAGTCGCTCGGTACGCTCACCCCGCCGCGCGAATTCAATCTGATGTTCAAGACGTTTGTCGGAGCCCTGTCGGGCGAGGAAGGCGCGGCGTTCCTTCGCCCCGAGACGGCGCAAGGCATCTTCGTGAACTTCAAGAACGTCGTCGACAGTACGCGGGTCCGAGTCCCGTTCGGAATCGCCCAGATCGGCAAGAGCTTTCGGAACGAAATCACGCCGCGCAATTTCACGTTCCGCTCGCGCGAGTTCGAGCAGATGGAGATCGAGTTTTTCTGCCGGCCCACGACGTCCGCCGAATGGTATCGCTACTGGCGCGATCGGCGCATGCGCTGGTATCTCGAACTCGGGCTCGGCGGCGATCGCCTGCGGCTCCGCGAGCACGATCGCGACGAACTGAGCCACTATTCGACGGGAACGGCCGACATCGAATACGCGTTCCCCTTCCTGCCGCCCGGCGAATTCGGCGAGCTCGAGGGCATCGCGCACCGGGGCGACTTCGATCTGCGCAGCCACATGGAAGGCAAGCTCGATCCGGCGACCAACCCCCTGCGGCTCGAAGTCGACTCCGACGGCAAACCGCGCTGGCGCGGAAGCGGGAAGGATCTGAGCTATCGCGACGATCTCACAAACGACCGGTTCGTCCCGCACGTGATCGAGCCGTCGGCGGGCGCCGACCGCGCCGCGCTCGCCTTCCTCTGCGAGGCCTACCACGAGGATGAGGCACCCGACGAGGACGGCGTCATGCGGAAGCGGGCCGTGCTCCGGTTCCATCCTCGCCTCGCGCCGATCAAGGCCGCCGTCTTCCCGCTCGTCAAGAAGGACGGCATGCCCGAGATCGCCAAGGAAGTCTATTCGACCCTCAAACGCCGGCTTTCCGTCTTCTACGACGAGAAAGGAGCCGTCGGCCGGCGCTATCGAAGACAAGACGAGGCCGGGACGCCGTATTGCATCACGGTCGACGGCCAGACGCTCGTTGACCGCACGGTCACCTTGCGCGACCGCGACTCGCTGGAACAATGCCGCATCCGGATCGACGACTGCGTCTCGGAAATCGAGACCCGCATCGGGGGCGCGTGAGTCCGGTCGCGGATTGCGAGGCATGCCGAGTCGCGTCGAGTCGCGCGGGGCATCGACCCGTGCCGCAGTCTACGCGTCGAATTCGCCCGGTTCGGCGTGTGCCGGCGCGAGACGCGCGGCGAGCAGATCCAACTGGCCCTTTAGATCGGCCAACAGGAGGCGCGGGCCGGCGCCCTCCGCCAAATGCGCGTAGAACGATTGGGCCGGCATCGAATGCGTCGCGGCGAGCAGCGTCGTCGCGTGTTCGAGCCGATGCAAGTCGCCGTGCAGCCGCGCGAGGGCCGCGTTCGTGCGCCGGGTGTGCTTCCAATGGAATTCGAGCTGGAGGATCAGGCCGAGCACGAGCAGGACTTGGCCGCTCAGCGTGAGCGGCAAGCCGATCCGCATCAATTCGGCCCGCGCCGATATGTACGACCAGCCGACCAGCACGCCGCCGCAGACGAACAACATGAGCCCAAAGGAAATCGTGATCCAGCACGGCCAACTGATCCGAGGCGCAAGATCCCGGGTCCAGGACGCGGACACGTGCCGGTCCTTGGATTCGGAATGGGAATCGGTCGCCATGATCGGATGACGGCGGGCGGCCCGCGACGTCGACCGCGTGTCCCGATGCGGAGAATCGATACGCAGTCCGCCGCCGATCGGCTCGCCCGAGGTGTCGATCGCCGTCAACTCCAGTTCGGCAAGAAGCTGTTCAATCCGCGCCGACTCGCGTTCCCATGCGACATCGTCGTGCAGGGAAGGCGTCTCGTGGGACGGCTCGTCACCTGATGCGGGAGAGGCCTCGGAGAACGCCGCGAGCCATTCGGCTTCGAACCGGTCGACATCGCGCGCGTCGGCCTTCGGCTCGGATTGCCGCTCCGCCGCGTGCGGCGGCGGCGATGCGGGGCAATCGTTGGCCCGAAGGTCCGCGCACGGGGACGGCCCCGCGTCGCCGGTGGCCGGCACCGAGTCGGCGGTCCGATCGATCGATGCGCGTCGCCGGCCCGTCATGGTTCGCCTCCTTCGTCCCTAATCATCGGCACGAAGTTCGGTAAACTGGAGGGGATTTTCCGGTTGTTCCGCCGCCCCGCGTGGGTGTCGGGTTTCCCCTCGCCTACGCGTCGGGTTTCGGTCGGCGGTTCCCACATCGAGCTCCGATGTGTCAGCGCGGGGAGTGGGGACGTTCGAGCGCCGACGCGGGCGCAACGGCGAACGATCGCGCCGGACTCGCCCTGAATGCACGCCTTTTTCTTGCGGCCCTTGCCGCGTTCAACTACGATGGACGTCCTGCGCGGATGTCGTAAACCTGTCAGTCTCTTTGAGTTCGCGCGGTTCTTGCGCGCCGGAGGTGTCGGCCATGCGTCTCATCGCGAACCGAATCCGAGCTCGTCGGCGCGCGGCCAAGCGCGGGAGGCGCTGCGGTCATGGAATCGAAATGCTCGAGACGCGGCGCCTGCTCGCCGGGATCGAACTCATTAGCATCGATACGACCGGTGACAGCGCGGGGAGCGGGTTTCCCGTTCTTGCGGAGAATCCTGCGATCAGTGCGACCGGCCGGCATGTGGCCTTCCAAAGCGCGGCGACCGACCTGGTCGCGGGGCTGGTCGACACGAACGGGGAAAACGACGTTTTCGTGCGGGACCGCCTCCTCGACGTCACGATCCCGATCAGCCTCGCGGCCGGGCTTGGGCTCAGGACGGCGAGCGGCCGGTCGATGGACCCGTCGATCAGCGAAAGCGGGCGCTATGTCGCGTTCAGCAGTTCCGCCGACGATCTGATCTCCGCTCCGCTCATCATCGACGCGCCGATCAATGTCTACGTGCACGACCGGGATACCGACTCGGACGGCGTATTCGACGAACCGGGCGCGACGGAGACGCGATTGCTGAGCCTTGGCGCGTCGGGCTTGGGGGACGGCGACGGTATTTTTGGCGGGCCATCGGGCGGCGACCCTTTTGGATACGGTGTCGCGACGTCACGGCCCCGCATCGCGGGGAACGGCAAGCAGGCCGCCTTCGCGAGTTTCGCCGACAATTTCGCGGCGGGTATCACCGATGCGAATTTCACGACCGACGTCTTCCGGGTCGGTACACGAGGCGGAGCGTCCCCCGTGATGATCAGCGACGACTTCACGGGGACCCTTTCGGGCGGCAACGGCTCGCCCCTTCCCGCTTCCCATTCCCCCGATATCAGCCTCAGCGGATCGGTTGTTGCGTTTGTGAGCGAAGCCAACAATCTCGTCAAGGACGCCGAAGTCGGCACCGAGGAGGACATCTACGTCCACAACTTCACCACCGGCACGACAACGCTCGTGAGCCGCAATTTCGCGGCTACGGACGGTGGCGACGCCGATTCGGACGATCCCGATCTCTCGGCCGACGGCCGCTATGTCGTTTGGGAAAGCGCGTCGACCGACCTGACCGCGCCCGGAGTGAATACGAACGGGTTCGCCTTCGATGTCTTTCGCGCGAGCGCGTCGGGCGGAATGGTCGAACTCATCAGCGTGAACGGGCTGGGCAAGACGGGGAGCGGCGCGTCGGAGGATCCATCGATCAGCGATACGGGGCGCTTTGTGGCGTTCGAAAGTCTGGCGTCGGACCTGATCACCGATCCGGACCAGCTCGCCGCCGGTGTCGTCGATGGGAACGGCGTGGCCGACATCTATGCCCGCGACACGCTTTTCGGCACGACGGCGCTGGTCAGCATCAATGCAATCGGCACGGCGTCCGGGATCGGCTCGACGCCGGGCATTTTCGGCGCATCGATCAATCCGGTCATCAGCGGCAACGGGCGGTATGTGGTGTTCGAGAGTTTCGCCGAGGATCTCGCGGCAGGGCTTACCGTCGCCGGACGGAATCTGTACGTCCGTGATTTGACCGCCGGGGTCACGCGCTCGTCTCGGCCGATATCGGCGGAGGTGACGCGGGAGACGACGGCCCCAATGAAACGTCCGTCGGCTTCCAGCAGACGATGACGCCGGACGGTTCGATCATCGCGTTCCGTGGCCGTGCCGGCGATCTCGTGGCGGTCGACACCAATGGCGAGCACGACGTCTTCGTCTACGAGGGCGATCCGGATCTCGTCGCCGTCGCGTCGTCGTCGTCGCTTTCCGACGCGTCGCGGATCAGCTTCATCCACAGCCGCGTTTTTCCCGCGCTGATCGGTCCCTTTGAAATCGGCGTGTATCGATCGACCGATACGGCATTCGACGCGGGCGACGGCAGCCCGTACTTCACACGCTCGGGCAGCGGCCTCGCGATGACCATTGCCGGTCTTGTGTATAGCCTCGGCGCGGCCTCGCCGCTTCCCGGCGCGGGGGCTGCCGAGGACGACGAGGATTACTCGCTGCTTGCCGTCGTCGACCACCTCGATACCGTTTCGGAGGACGACGTCGACCCGTTCAACGAGGACAATGTCGCCGCCTTCACGGCCGACTATCACCTCGCGGACATGCCTTGGATGGTGCACGGTTCGGGCGATGTCGATTCGATCGTCTTTTCGACTCCGTCCCCGACCACCCTTTCCTTGGACTTCAACGATCGGTCGCGCGCCCTCGATCTCGCAGCGGTTCCCACGACGCGGATCCGCGCCCACGGCGGCGACGACTACATCGTCGGTAGCCCGCTCGGTGACTTCATTCACGGCGGCGCCGGCGACGACACGATCGATGCGGGTGACGGCGACGACATCATCTACGATGGCCCGGGTGACGATGTCGTCGAAGGCGGCGCGGGCGACGACACGATCTTCTCGACACCGGGCAGCGACGATCTGTTTTCCGACACCGACGGCAACGACACGATCAGTTTCGCCAAGGACGACCAGCCCATCTCGCTCGACTTGGACAGTTCGGCCGTCCAACGCGTCGATCCGCCGGGCAATACCGTTCGATTGCTCGGACAATGGGAGAATTTCGTGGGCGGTCCTCTTGACGACACGCTCTACATGGTGTTCGCGCCCGTTCCGCGACATGTCCAAGGCGGCCCCGGCTCCGACATGCTGCATTTCGACGCGAAAGGCCGTCCCGTCGAATTCGACGGCACGCGCTTACGATCCCCCGGTGTCGGCGACGTGACGGTCGATGGTTTCGAGGAAGTCAAGGTATTCAACGCGGCGCCCCGGTATGTCGACGACGGCGGCGCGGGATACTCCGATAACGGGTTTGGACTCATCCAAACGACCCAGGGTTACAACAGCGACGTGCGATTCAGCGCGTCGGGTTCCGGCCACACGGCGACTTGGACGTTCGATCAGGTGCCGCCGGGCGAGTACATGGTGTCGGCGACCTGGACATTCGCCGGTGATCGCGCGAAGAACTCGCCGTTCGTCATCCGCGACGGCGGACCGGGAGGTCCCATCGTCGCTTCGGTACTCGTGAATCAAGAACAGAATCCCGGCGAGTTCGATCCGACCGATGACGGACAGTCCATCCTGTTCCGCAACTTGGCAATCGTTTCCGTCACGGGACATACCGTGACCGTTCAATTGACCGACATCGGCGCCGACCAGTATGTTGCGGCGGACGCGATTCGGATCGAACCGGTTCGACGGTCGTGGGTGATCGACGACGGCGATCCCGGCTTTTCGGCGACCGGGTTCGCGCCCCGGGCGCTCGCGAACAACGCGTCGGGCCGAGGCGCGTTCGGCGACGCGTGGGTCGGCGGAACCGTCGGTTCTTCGGCGAGCTACGAATTCCTGGGGCTCGAACCTGGTTCGTACATGGTGTACGCGACGTGGCCGCCGAACCCCGCGAACGCGTCGAGCGCGCCGTTCCATGGCGAGACGTCCGAATCGGCATTCGACATTCGAGTCGACCAGCGCGTCGCACCGGATGACGTGGTAACCGGAGGCGTCGCATGGGAACGGGTCGGGCGTCTCGAGGTCGGTCTCGATGGCCGCGCGATGGTCGATTCGTTCGTCGATATCTTAACGGACTTCGCCGTCTTGGCCGATGCGATTCGTCTTCATCGCGCGGGTGACCTGAGCGTCCGGCTCAGGGGGCACGACGGCGCGCCGCCGGTCGCGATTCTCAACGGATCCACGATCGTCTTGCCCGATACGGTCTACTCTCCCTCCAACGCCGATCCCGAAGGCCTCTATCAAATCGACGTCCGTAACTCGGGCGGCCTGTACGTGACGTTCGACACGTGGGACAACGGCAACGGCAGCGAGTTCACCATCGTTCCGCCTCCATCGCCGACCGTCCTTCCGCCGGGCGCGACCGACGTTTGGATCATTGAGACCAATCCGCTCTCTGAGGGAGGCCCGTTTGAAACAACCGTCGGGATCCGCCGATTGGACGAATGGGATCCGTTCGAGTTCACCCTACGGCAAGGGCTAGCGTCTGATCCGAGTTCGCCGTTCTTTCTGGGGGGAGGCATTCTGCACGCACTCGAAGCGCCTCGGTTCATCGATCCGATGACTCAGGCCGCGATCAACCGCGATACGCGTTTTCCCGACGGCGCGTTCGAAGTGGAAGATAACCTCGGGATCCGATCGGTCGATGTGCGGCTGGTCGGACCGGGCTATGACGAGACGCTACGGTTCGAACCCGAGCTCTTGCCAATCAAGCGGTTTTTCGACGTGTTCAAGTTCCCTCGCCCTCTGCCGCTCGGCACCTTCACGCTGACCGGCCAAGTCACGGACCTCGCCGGAAACGTCGGCTCATCCGCCCCCAAGTCGTTCGACGTCGTGTCGGATGAGCCGCCGCGCGTGGAGATCGTCGCGCCCATTCATGGCGACGCATTCATCGAAGGCGAGAAAATCCTCGTGGAGGCCTTCGCGACCGATGACGTCGCGATCGCGCGAGTCGAATTTCTCGCGGATGGGGCCGTTGTTCACGTCGACGACTTTGGTTCGCGGGATTTCGGCGCCGGCGCGATTTACTACGGCGAGGCGCAGTTTCCGTATACCGCCAGGACGACCCGAATTCAGGCGCGGGCCATCGATGTGAGCGGCCATGTGACGGAAACCGAACCGATCGAAATCTCGTTCTTGAATGCCGATCTCTATCCCTACTTCAATCCGCGCGAACCGCTCGATATCGATGACGATGGCCGTATCGTCGTGGGGGATCTCTTCCATCTCTTGCGGCGGTTGGCCCAGGGAGAAGGAGGCCTGTTGGCCGTTCCGCCTCCGGCCAATCGGAGGCCGCCACCCTATCTCGATCCTACCTTCGATGGACGATTGACCGTATCCGACGTAACGCTCATCCTCCGCCGTCTCCGCAGGCTGCCCGGAGGCGAAGGAGAATCGACGCGTACGGCGCCCGAGTCGCGTGCGGTATCGTTCGCGATCCCCGCGATCGACATGTCGCGGAACGCGGCGATCGACTCGGCCCACGCGCGGTCCACCGTGTGGAACGCGGCCGACGAGGATGAGGATGAGGAAGGCGAGCGAAAGGGCGATGGGGAATCCGCGGCGTGGCCGGCACCGCGTACGGCGAGGAAGGTGTTCTTCCTGGATTGACGGCGTGATGCCGAGGCCGGCGGTTCATTCAAGCCTATTTCTCCCTAATTGCCCCGTTTCGCTTGCGGAGAAGGGACCGTTCGCCTACGATCCGTCCCCGCGCGCCATGCGGACGGTTTCGACGCGTCGCGCGCGGGGCGAGGCGTCTGTTCGCGTCGAGCTTGGCCGGTTCGGGTTGTTTCCTTGTCGAGATCGTTCGCATGCCGCGTTCACCCGTCGCGATCGCGTCGGCCTTCGCCAACGCCCCGGTATGGAGCGTGTGGTTTGCGCTGCTTTGGGTCGCGGGCTGCGCGCCCAAGCTCGTGATGGACGGGCCGTGGGAGCAGATCTGGCCTCCCGTCGAGTCTGAACACGGCGCGTCCGCATCGTCGACGCCGCACGCGAATACGGCGTCGTCCGAGTCATCGCGATCGCACGCGGCGCGCAAGGCGCCGGTGGAACCGACGGACTCGGAACCAGCCGCGGGGACATCGGCGGCGGCTCGCGCGGTCCCGGACAGACTATCGACGGACGGAGGATCGGCGATCGTGGCGGATGACAGGTTGACCGCCGAACAGCGGCAACTGCTCGCCGATCAGTTCTCGGCGAATACGGCCCGAGGGACGGTTTCCGACACGCCCGAGTCGGCGAGTCCGCGACCGGATTCCCAGACGCCCGCGACTCACCCCGCTTCGTCATCGTCGACGCCGACTCCGCCGGTTGAGTCTCGATCGATTGCCGCGCCTTCCCCGACGCCTCCGCCGCCGGGCGTTTCGCCTCGATCGACGGCTCCGGCCGCGACGCGAGAACCGAGCCGGGAATCCACTCCGCCGAACGCTTCGCCGAACGCACCTCAAACGAGTACCGCATCGGGCGGAACGGACTCGGTTTCATCAAGTCAACCGGAAACGCGGCGACCGCCATCGGGGTCCGAGTCCGCGGAGTCGAGCACGGCGATCGCGCAGGGGGCCGATTCCGAACGAAAACCGAGTTCGAACGAAACCGGTTCGTCGAACGGCGCGGCGGCGACCGAGGCCGACGCCGGGGGCGTCGAGCCTGGGCAATGGCGTCGGGATCTGCGACAGGCGATCGCGTCGCTCGAAAAGGAACTCGCCGATGCCGCGGTGGAATCCGACGAGCGCAATCGGCTCGAAGCGGCCCTTCGCATGCTGTACGTGACGGATGGGCGTCGCGACGATGCGGCGCGTCCCATCGAGGGACTGGATGCGCGAGGGCAGGACTTTTGGAAGATGGCCCTTGCCGGCTTGTACGAGCTGACCGATCCGAACGGGCCTCCGATTCCGTCCCGCCGATCAAAACTCGCCATCCACCACTTCCGCGAGGCCGTTCAACACCTCGCCGCCACGAGCCCGCTCGAAGTGCGCAATCCGGCGATCTGCAGGAGGGTCGACAGCTTCGGCCAATTCGAGGAGTTTGAACCGTACGCATTCGCGCCCGAGCAGGAGGTGATCCTCTATGTCGAAGTCCTCAATTTCGCATTCGAATCATCGGCCGAGGGATTTGAGACGGAATTGCACGGCGCGTATCAGATCCTGACGAGCGACGGCCATCCGATCGCGGACTACGACTTGCCGGACGACAAGCAGGTCTCCCGAAACCTGCGGACCGACTATTTCATTCCCTATCGCGTGTTCCTTCCCAAGGACCTCGAACCGGGTTCGTACAAGATCCGAGTCATGCTCGAGGACAAAAAGGGAAAGAAATTCGGGCAATCGACGGCCGTCTCCTTCCAGATCCGAAAATGACCGGACCACTCGATCAGACGCGAACCTCGGCGGTCGGCGCGAAGCCCGTGGGAAGGCGAGCGAGGATGGGCGCGACGATCTCATCAAGGAACTCGTCGACCTGCCGCGGCGCTCGACCCACATAGCGGCTTGGATCGAGCATCGCATCGAGATCGAGCGACTGGAACGCGGGGTCGGCTTGAAGCCGGGCGACGAGATCGTTGGGACGCCCGTGGACTTTGACTTCCTCACCCGCCGCGAGGCTGTGTTTTCGGATCCTCTCGTGCAAGTCCTGGCGATCCCCGCCCGCCCTTACAGCCTCCATCAAAAGGCCCTCGGTCGCCATGAACGGAAGCTCCTCGGCCAAGTGCCGCGCGATGACGGCGGGATAGACGACCGCGCCCGACATCACGTTGACGTACAGGATGAGGATCGCGTCGACGGCGAGAAACGCTTCGGGAAGGACGATCCGGCGCGCGGCGCTGTCGTCGAGTGTGCGTTCCATCCACTGTGTCGCGGCGGTTTGCGAGGCGACCGGCGGAAGGGCCATGAGGTAGCGGGCAAGTCCACAGATACGCTCGCATCGCATCGGGTTCCGCTTGTACGCCATGGCCGATGATCCGATCTGGTCGGTCTCGAACGGTTCTTCGATCTCCTTCCGGCCGGCGAGCAATCGGAGGTCGGTCGCCGCCTTATGGGCGCTTTGGCCGATGCCGGCGAGCGCGTCGAGGACTTGGGAATCCACTTTGCGGGGGTAGGTCTGGCCGGTTACGGCAAAGGTCGATTCAAAACCGATCTTGGCGGCGACACGCCGTTCGAGTTCCCTCACCTTTTCGTGATCGCCATCGAACAATTGGAGGAAACTCGCCTGGGTGCCCGTCGTTCCTTTGACGCCCCGCGCTTGGAGCCGCGCGAGGCGATGCTCGATTTCGGTCACGTCGAGCACGAGGTCTTGGGCCCAGAGGCACGCGCGTTTGCCGACGGTGGTCGGCTGAGCGGGCTGGAAATGGGTGAACGCGAGGCAGGCCGTTTCGCGGTGCCGCCGAGCGAATTGGGCGAGCTGCGCGAGCGCGTCGGCGATCCGCTGCCGGACGATGACGAGCGCGTCGCGCATGAGGAGCAGGTCCGTGTTGTCCGTCACGAAACAACTCGTCGCTCCCCAGTGGATGATCTTGCGAGCGGAGGGGCAGGCGTCGCCGAACGTGTGCACGTGAGCCATGACGTCGTGACGCAACTTCCGCTCGTATTGCCGAGCCGATTCGAAATCGATCGCGTCGACCTGCGCCCGCATTTCGGCGATTTGTTCGTCGGTGATGTCGAGCCCGAGTTCCCGTTCGGCCTCGGCGAGCGCCACCCAGAGGCGGCGCCATGTGCCGAACTTGCGTTGTTCGCCCCAAAGCCGCCTCATTTCGGCGGATGCGTACCGCGTATTGAGCGGACTTGCGTATTCGTTGTGATCCATGCGACGATCCAGGAAGATGGAAGGCCCTCTCGCGCCGGTTCTTCATCGCGCGGCGGCCGCGAACCCCGGCCTGACTTCAGGGCTCATTCTGATCGGTGAGGCCTGTTGAGAACAGCGGGGCCTCCGTTCTAGGATAGACGGCTTGGCCCGCGGCACGCGCCGCGCGAGCCGACCCCAAGACGCGCCGGAGCACGCATGATCGCCATTGTCGACTATCAAATGGGAAACCTCCGGAGCGTCCAGAAGGCCGTGGAACGCGTGGGATCGGAGGCGGTCGTCACATCGGATTGGCGTGAGATGGAGCGCGCCGATGGCGTGATCCTGCCGGGAGTCGGCGCGTTCCGCGATGCGATCGCCGAATTGCGGCGGAGGGGATTGACGGAACCCCTGCGGGCCGCGATCGAAGGAGACAAACCCTTTCTTGGGATCTGCCTCGGCCTTCAACTGCTCTTCGACGTCAGCCACGAGGATGGCGAACACGAAGGGCTCGGCATTGTGCGCGGGGACGTCGCTCGTTTCGCTCCGCGGCCCGGCCTGAAGGTTCCCCACATGGGTTGGAACCAAGTCCGAATCCGATCGCGCACGCCGCTGATGGAACCCGAGGACGACGGCGCCTATTGCTATTTCGTCCATTCCTATTACGTGCGGCCCGCGGACCCGTCGCTGGTGGCGCTCGAAACGGACTACGACGGCCCGTTCTGCTCGATGATCGGCCGCAAGAACCTCTTCGCGACCCAGTTCCATCCCGAAAAAAGCCAAGCGTCCGGGCTGAAACTCCTGGAACGGTTCGTGCGTGTCGCGCGTCCGGTCTAGAACGCCCGCGCAGACTTGCCACCGTGGGCCCCGTGTGGCATATTGCCGGTTTCGTTTTTCTTGGGGCGGCCGATCACTCGGCGGCTCGCGAACGTGCGGCGATTCCCATGCAGATTTGGCCGGCAATCGATCTTCGAGGAGGCAAGTGCGTCCGCTTGCGGCAAGGCGACTACGGCCGGGAGACCGTTTTTGGGGACGATCCCGTCGCGGTGGCTCGACGTTGGCGCGGGGAGGGAGCCACGCACGTCCATCTCGTGGACCTCGACGGCGCCCGCGACGGCCGCGCGGCGAACGGCGAAGTCGTTCGGCGGATCGTTGTCGAAACGGGCCTCACTTGCCAACTCGGCGGCGGAATTCGCGATGCCCATGCAATCGGCGAATGGCTCGATCTCGGCATTGACCGGCTCGTCGTCGGAACACGCGCCGTGCGTGACCCCGATTGGTTTCGGGCGATGTGCCGTTGTCATCCCGGGCGGCTCGTGTTGGGACTCGATGCGCGGGACGGCATCGTCGCGACCGACGGGTGGCGCGAGATGGGCCGCGTGACGGCCGCCGATTTGGCGGTTCAGTTCGCCGAGGAGCCGATCGCCGCCGTCGTGTACACCGACATCGCGCGGGACGGCATGATGGAGGGCGCCAACATCGAGGCCATCCGCGTCATGCGCGATCGGACCGCTCTGCCCTTGGTCGCTTCCGGCGGAGTGACCACGATCGACGATGTCCGGCGGCTCGCCGAATTGCGGATCGCCGGTTGCATCATCGGCCGCGCTTTGTACGAGAACGCCATCCCGCTCGCCGATGCCCTCCGTTGGGGCGCGGCGGCGGCCGTATCCAAGACGGAGTCAACGACTATCCGTTGATTCGATGAGCGGTCCGGCGTCATTCGACGCGGTCCCGCTCGTGATCGACTCGATCAAGACGACACGCTTAGGCAAACGAGGGATTCAGGAATGTCGAAAGGTAATGTCGAGAACATCCGGAATATCGCGGTCTGCGGACACGGCTCGTCGGGAAAGACCACGCTCGTCGACAAGCTGTTGGTCAAGACGGGAGCCGTTTCGGGGAATCCCGGCGTGGACGACGGATCGAGCGTCTGCGATTTCGATCCCGAGGAGAAACACCACAAATACACGATCGAGGCGAAAGTTGTTCATTTCGGACATTCGGGATACCGGTTCCATCTGCTCGATACGCCTGGCTATCCCGACTTCATCGGACAGACGATCGCCTCGCTGAGGGCGGTCGAACTGACGCTGGTCGTGATCAACGCGCATTCGGGAATCGAGGTCAATACGCGGCGCGTGTTCGACGAGGCGGGCAAGGCGGGAATCCCCCGCGCGATACTGATCAACAAGATGGACTCGGATAACCTCGACTTCCCGGCTCTCGTCGATTCGATTCGCGAACTTTGGGGGAACCGCTGCGCGCTGTTCAATGTGCCGGTCGGGCAGGGCGCTTCGTTTCACGGCGTGATGGGCACGCTCAAGCCGCCGGCCGACACGACGGGCGCGCTGATCGACCCGAATGTGATCCGTGACCCGCTGATCGAGTCGATCATCGAGGTCGACGAGCAGGTGATGGAGCGGTATTTCG
This sequence comes from Planctomycetota bacterium, assembly GCA_016872725.1. Classification (GTDB taxonomy): domain Bacteria; phylum Planctomycetota; class Planctomycetia; order Pirellulales; family Pirellulaceae; genus VGZC01. The sequence continues at coordinate 3,053 of VGZC01000016.1, read as the reverse complement.
AGGGAGAAATGCCCGATGACGAACAGCTCGCGCGATTGACCCGGCGCGCCGTGGTCGCGGGGACCGTCGTCCCGATCCTCTGCTGCTCCGCGAAATCCGGAGTGGGGCTCGATGAACTGCTCGAAGGCCTTGAGCAGTTCAGCCCTTCTCCCGCCGACGTGCGCCGCGCGGGGACGAAGGACGGCAACGAGGTCGACATCGCGCCCGTCGCCGACGGACCGCTCGTCGCACAGGTCTTCCGGACACGCGTCGATCCGTTCGTGCAGAAGCTGAGTTTCATCCGTGTCTTCTCGGGCGTGCTGAGGAAAGACATGTCGGTCAACGTCTCGACGGCCCGCAAACCCGTCAAGCTGGGCCCCCTGCTGGAAGTGCAGGCCTCCGAAACCCATGCGGTCGATGAGGCCGGGCCGGGCGACATCATCGCGATCGCGAAAATGGACGATCTGCACACGGGGTCCACGATCGGCGATGTCGAGCTCCCACCCGTCGAGTTTCCGACGCCCATGGTCGGACTCGCCGTTATGCCCAAGAGCCGAGGCGACGAGACGAAACTGTCCGGCGCGCTCCACAAGATCGTCGAAGAGGATCCCACGTTCCGACTCGACCGCGATTCTCAGACCAAGGAACTCGTGATGACCGGAATGAGTGAATTGCACTTGACGATCATCCGCGAACGCCTTCTGCGCCGCGATCGGCTCGAAGTGGAGACCAAGGAACCCAAGATCCCGTTCCGCGAGACGATTCAGCAGAACGCCGAGGGCATGTACCGGCACAAGAAGCAAACGGGCGGACGCGGGCAGTTCGGCGAGGTCCATATCCGTATGTTCCCGCTGCCGCGCGGAACCGAAATCGAGGCGTACATCACGAAGGAACGGTTTCCTTCCCATAAGTCCCACCATTATGACGCGGTCAACAACTTCCTATGGGTCGATTCGGTCGTCGGCGGCGTCATTCCGGGCAACTTCCTGCCCGCGATCGAGAAGGGATTCAAGGATCGGCTGACCCGAGGCGTCATCGCGGGTTACCAGGTTCAAGACCTGTGCGTCGAAGTCCATTTCGGAAAACACCACCCCGTCGACAGTTCGGAAGCCGCGTTCAAGACGGCCGGATCGATGGCCTTCAAGAACGTGTTTCTGGAAGCCAAGCCTTGTTTGCTCGAACCGGTAGTCAATATGGAAATCACCGTGCCCGAGAATAATGTCGGCGATGTCTATAGCGACATGTCGAGCCGCGGAGGGCGAGTCGTTGGAAGTGATTCCGCCGGCGGCAATCTTCAGACGGTGCGATGCGTCGTGCCGCTGCGCGAGGTCACGACGTACGCGAGGACCCTGTCGAGCATCACCGGTGGTCAGGGAAGCTACACGATGGAGTTCGATCACTACGAAGTGATGCCCGGCAACGTGCAGCAGGAGATCATGGCGAAGGCGAAGGTGCAGGAGGACGAAGAGGAATAGCGTCGAGCCTGTCGGGCGCGGTGAGGCTCGCGGGTCAGATCTGGTAGTTCGGCTCGCCCACGCGGCGCTCTTGTTTCGACTTCACCCGCAATCGAGGCTGTTCGAGGACGACCGACGTGTGGGGCTCGACACTCGACGTGATCCACGCATTCGACCCGATGACCGAGTCGTGTCCGATCACCGTGTCGCCGCCAAGCACCGTCGCGTTCGCGTATATCACGACACGATCCTCGAGCGTCGGATGGCGTTTCTTGTTCCGGATCAGATTCCCGGCGTCATCGCGCGGAAAGCTGAGCGCGCCGAGCGTTACGCCTTGGTACAATTTGGCGTGGTCGCCGATGACGCACGTCTCGCCGACCACGACACCCGTACCGTGGTCGATGAAGAAGTGTGTTCCGATGCGCGCTCCTGGGTGGATATCGATCCCCGTCTCGCGGTGCGCCCATTCCGTCATCATGCGAGGGATGAATGGGACTCCGATGTCGAGCAGTTCATGCGCGATTCGGTAGACGGTGACTGCGTCGAGTCCCGGATAGCAGAATATGACCTCATCGACCGTTCGGCAGGCCGGATCCCCGTCGTACGCGGCTCGCACGTCGGTCGCGAGCAGCGCCCGGAGGTCGGGGATCCGCTCGAGAAAGTCGATGGCCATCGCCTGGCCTTTCGCTTCATAGTCGACCTTCGTCTCGCCGCAATTCGCCTCGGTCGTCACTCGGTCCTCATGTTGAAGAGCTCGAGCGATCTGCACCGTCAGTTTGTCGTGCAAACCGTCGATCAACTCACCGATGTAGTATGTGATATTCCCGAGATGGAGCCCCTCGCGCCGACGGTATCCCGGATACAGGATCTCCTTGAGGTCCGAAAGTGCGCTCGTCACCTCCTCGTAGCGCGGCAACGGACAATGGCCGAGATGGTTGATGGAACCGACCGTTCGATAGGTCTCAACGATGCGGTCCGTCAGACGCGGAAGTTGTTCCTTGAGACGAACGTCCGAGACCATGGTGGCGCTCCTGGGCGACCGCGTCTGGCGCGGTTCACAAAAAAGGGCCAGTCTTGAGATGGCGACGCGGGGTTAGTCTGCGAGAGAGGATGTCCGGTTTCCCGGACATCGACAGGCGCAGCGAGTCAAGCGATAACCGCAGAGCAAACGGAACATCGACAACACCCTATCGCGTCGGCGGGCGAAGCCGCACTCCGCACGGCGGCGCCCAACCGCGTCCACGCGGCATCCTAGGCGTCACGTCCGGCGCATTCAAGCCATTCGTTCCTCTCTTCGACCACACCACCACAAAAAGTTTAGCCGCGCACGTCGGTTTCGCCCCCCCCCCAACCTGGACTCCAACTCCCAACTCGAACTTTGACCAGGTCACTCGTCGAGGCAAGACGGGCGACATGCGCGGCTTCGCGAATCCTGATAAGAAGAGACTTTGGCCAGGTCACTTGCGGCGGGAAGGCCGAGGAAATGCGCGGTTTTGGCAGTCCAGGAAGGAGCGGATCTTCGCGGAGCGGCTGGCGATTGAGGTGCCCCCGGTGTTTTGGCCCCGCTGAGCATGGTTTCCAGAAGTCGGCAAGCCGCAATCGGGCGTGTCGGCGAGGTTG
>VGZC01000015.1 GCA_016872725.1 Planctomycetota bacterium | reverse complement strand
TCCGAGGCGAGCTGCCCGAGGTCCCGATCGAGTTCGCTCCACGCCTTTTCGACGGCATCGCGGTCGATGCGTTTGGCGAGCGCGTCGGCGACGGCCCGCGCCTGGAGCCGCATTAGATTCGGGTCGAGCCACGTATGCGACGCAATCCCTTCGTGCGCGTGCTCGCCCTCGGGCCCATGCTTGTGGACGATCGCCTCGGGAACCCGCACTAGCCGACCGCGGAATCCGCTCGACGTATCCACGATCCGCGACGGAGGAAGCGGGGCGTTTTCGGCCCACTTCGCGTATCCCGCGCCGCTCAAGAGTACCAGGCCAGCGGACTGGTATCGCGAGATGACGTCGGCGCCGGGGTTCCAATACGCCGGATCGACGTCGCCGGGCGCGGGGAATTCGACCTTTGCCAAGTCGCCCGCGATGCGCCGCGCGCAGTAGGCGAGCGGATAATTGTCGGTGAAGACGACAAGCGGCCCCTGCGCCATCGGATCGCGAGCAATTTCCGCGCGCCGCGTGTCGCACGCTGTCAGGACGATCACCGCGGTGACGACCGTCCACCGCCGGTTGCTCGGACGGCGGCCAGTTTCCTCGCACGGCGCGATTCGCATCAACGATGGATGGAGCGTCGCTTTCCGGCTCGCGTGCGGGGATGCCGTCGGAACGCCAGACCACGCGATCGATTGCGCCGCACGCAGCCGCGGATCTCGGGCATCTCGATGCATTCCAGACAGCCCTTTCGCCACGCGAAATGATTCCGCCGCGTATGCCATCGAGAGCCGATCGACATCGAGCTTGCCGTGATCCAAGACAGGTTCCATCATCGCCCCCTCTCCAGTCGAGCACGAGCACGAGCACGGGCACGAACGGCCCCCCTCGAAATTATCGCCGAACGCGGCCATCGGCCGCCAGGCCTTCCTGACGGCGCCGTAGAATGGACAGCTACTGGACTATGCCACGGTGGACGAGGAATCCATCCGTGGCCTTCCGTGTGATTCCGTGGCCGCTCTTCAATGTTGATCTTGGACGCCGGGTCAATCATCCGAATCCGCACCGCTATCGCTCGAGCCGCTTGCCCGCAACGTCGGGCCAAAAAACAGGGCGTTGAGGAAGAGGCGGTTCGAACCGTACCAGAACGCGCGGAAATTGGGGTTATCGACGAGCAGAATCGCGCGGCCGTTCCCGAGCGTGCGGACGATCACCGCGCCGCTCCCCTTCAATGCCTCGATATTGTCGCGCGAGACATACCCGCTCATCAGCGGTTCGGCCGCATAGACGACGGGGCTCGACAGCGATCCGGCCGGCGCCTCGAACAGGGTCGCGTGGTCCCGCATTACGGGCAGTCCGGGCGCGATGCCGTAGCACAGCGGATGGGTCGTGTCGAGTTCCGTTCGCAGGATGGCGCCCGCGACGCGATGGACGGCCGAGTCGGATTCCGCCGCGTCGAACGGGCGGCGTTCCGGAGCATCCGTTGACTTCGGGCGCGTCTTGGTCTTGAGGGCGACCCACTGTGTTTCGGCGAGCCATGATCCGGCCGAACCGACGGCGACGAGCGTGCCGCCCGCATCGATCCACGCCTTGATCCGTCCGCGCGTCGACTCCGACAGGTCGGCATAGCGTCCGCTCGGCAACACGATCGCCGTGTACCGGTCGAGGGGCGCGGCGCCCAAATCGCTCATATCGAGCAGAGTGACAGGAATCTGGTAGCGGTTTTCGAGCAGGTGCCAGACCTCGCCCGCTTCGCTCGACCGAATGCCCGGTCCCGTAACGACGGCGGCCGAGACCGGCGCGATCCGGACGAACTGATTGCTGCCGAGGTCGGGGCCTTCGGGCGTCAGGAAACTCGTGGCGGAGGCGACGCGGACGCCGTCGGTCTCCGCGGCCGCTTTCAGGATGCGTTCGATCGCCGCGCGGGGCGATGGCGTCGGATTGGGTGAATCGGGGGAGCCAGGAAGGGGCTCGGGAGGGATCGGCACCATCAGCGCGCCGGCTTCGAACGACTCGGGCCCCCCGGCCGTCGCGATCGTCACCGGTTTCCGCGCGGCGCGAACGCCGATCCCGGCGCGCAGCAGGCGGTGGAGGGTCCTCGGCGCGAAGTAGCCGCGCCAGTCGATCAGATAGGCCACATCGCCATCCGCCGCCGCGAACGCGCGTCGCGGCGGCTCGTATCGGCCGTCCGGTCGTGAAAAGGCGTTCGGATCCTCCTCGACCGCCGCATGGTCGAGATGGAACGCGAGCGGCACGCTCCACGCCGAAACGTCGTAAAAGACCGATTCCTCGAACTGGGTCCTCCGCTCGATCAGCGATTCGAGGAGCGTGGCCTCGGTCTGGACGGCGGGCACCAGCAGCGAGTCGGCTCGCGCGAAGACGGTTCCGTTCACGACCATGTCTTCGTTCAGCGCGCGGCATGCGATGCCGTGCCGCGCGAGCAGATCGCGGAACGCGGCGAGCCGCATCGGATCATGGGCGGCTCGAAAAAGGTGCGCCTTCACCGGCGACGGGCTCGCGGTCTCCCGCGACGCCGCGTAAAACGCCCGCTGATGATCGTGCAGGGCGTCCGCGAATCGCATCGCGCCCCGGAGACTCGAAAGGGCCGTGAAAACCTGATTGCGGACGGTGAACCCAAACGTGAGTTTTCCGTTTTCGCGTTCCTGAACGACGCCTCGGGAACTGGCTTGTTCGAACAGGATCCCGACTCCACCCCGCAGGTCGACATAGGTCGAGCCTTTTCCCGGATAGAAATCGTCGAACGACTCCTCGGTGTAGTAGAGCGATCCGGCCTCATCGAGGATCTTGGCGTGGAACGCTCCGATTTCGCGCGTCAGGCGGACATTTTCGTCGGGGATCCGGGGGTGTTTGCGCCGAGGCGCGCCGGGCTGGAAGAAGTAGGTCGACGCAGTGCCCATCTCGTGGAAGTCGAGCGCCACATTCGGACGCCATTCCCGAAAAATACGCAGCCTGCCTTGCGTTTCGGGATGCTGGGCCGGAAGCCAGTCGCGATTCAAGTCGAACCAATACGCGTTGCTTCGGCCGCCCGGCCAGGACTCGCGGTGCTCGCGGTCGAACGGGTCGGCGCGCGGGATCCGGCCTCGATGTTGATTCACCCATGACGTGAATCGGTCATATCCGTCGGGATTGAGGCACGGATCGAGGAGCATCACCGACCGTTCGAGCCATTCAAGAACTTCGGACGACTGCGACGCCGCGAGGTGGTACGCGACGAGCGGCACGGCGTTCGCGCCGCTCGCCTCGTTGCCGTGCACGGTCGCGCCGAGGAAGACGGCGAGCGGCGGGCGCGTCGGGGAATCCGACGATCCGCTCGCCGAAGCGTCTCGCCATCTTCGGCGCGCGGCGAGGACTTCGTCGAGTTCCCCATGCCGCGCGGGGTGCGTGACGACATAGATCTTGAGCGGGCGGCCCTCGTGCGACCGCGCGTATTCGAACGATTGGACGCGGTCCGATGCGCGATCGAGTTCATCGAGGTACGCCAGCAGCTCGTGATGACGGAGATGACGGCCCCCGATCCGGAACCCGCGCCCGAAGTACGACTCGGGAGTTGGAATATGCGCGTCGCGCTCGCCCGGCGGCAACGCCGACCACGGGTCGTCGCGATCGTCGGCCGCTCGAACGCCGCTCGACGCCATCGCTCCGAAGGTCACGATCCAAACGGCCGCGGCGCGGAACCACGACCCGCCGGTCGCGCGGACGCGGCGCGGCGGCTCGGCATCGCGTCCGTTCGAGCCGGATCCCGTAATCCCGTTCATCATGATGACGGCCTCGATGGAGCGGCGGGGCGCCGCGTGGAGAAGGCCTCGACGCGCGAGCGGCGGCGACCGGCGCGGGAGGAGCGAACACAGGCTCCAGTATGCTCGGACACACCGCGCGCGACCAGCCGACGGCCCCCGACGATGGCTTGTCGGTGTTCGGCGAACAGGCCTAAGATAGGGGTTTTGCCAACCAGGACAGGGTGCCGGGGTCCGCCTTGCTTCCCCAACAAATCGAATTGCGCGGCGTCGAGGTCCACAACCTCAAACAGGTCGACGTGGATATTCCGCTCGGCAAGCTCGTCGTCGTATGTGGCGTGAGCGGGAGCGGCAAGACGAGCCTCGCGCTCGATACGCTGTACGCCGAGGGCCAGCGCCGGTACATCGAGAGTTTCTCGGCCTATACGCGGCAGTTCCTCGATCGGCTCGAAAAGCCGGCGGCCGAACGGATCGATCATATCCCGCCCGCCGTGGCGGTGGCCGCGACGACCGGCGTGCGGTCGAGCCGCGCGACGGTCGGCACGTCGACCGAGTTGTCCGACTACCTTCGCCTCGTATTCGCGCGGATCGGCCGGCTCGTTTGCCCCCAATGCGGGATCGACGTGCGCCGCGAATCGCCGCAATCGGTGGGTCGACGCATCGAAGGCGTCCAGCCCGGCGCGCGGTTCATGATCGCGGCGCCCCTCGCGCGGGCCGCCGGTCCGGAAGGCGGTGATTCCGACGCGGCGCTGCGCGAACTCCGCGAATCGGGGTTCATTCGCGTCATCGTCGGGGACCGCGTTGTTCGGCTCGAAGACCGCGGATCCGACACGGCCGTCGACGGGGCGCGGGACATGTCGCGTGAGGTACTGGTGGTCATCGATCGGCTCATCGCCGGAGAACAGGCCGGCGGCCGCGTGCGCGATTCCCTGGAAACGGCGTTCCGCCAGGGAGACGGACAATGCGTGGTCCTGATGGAGGCGGACGGACGTGAACAGGACGAACGATGGGAGGACCCCGCGTCGCGGCCCATGTCGATCGACGGGCGGACGTGGCGGCGTTTTGACTTTCGACAATCGCGCGCGTGCGCTCGGTGCGGTATGGCCTTCGAGGAACCCGAACCGCGCCTCTTCAGCTTCAACAGCCCGCTCGGCGCCTGCCCGCGCTGCGAGGGGATCGGTACGGTCGCGGCGTCCGAATCCGGAACGGAGGACGCCGTTTGTCCGGCATGCGAGGGAAGGCGTCTGCGGCCCGAGGCGCTCAACTACCGGGTCGGCGGGAAGCAGATCGCCGAAGTCCTCGCGCTGCGCGTCACCGAGGCGCGGCGGTTTCTTGGGCAGATCGAGCTCGACGCGTTCGATCGCGAGGTCGCCCGGTCCGCGCTCGAACAAGTCCAATCGCGGCTCGCCTACCTCGAATCGGTCGGACTCGAATACCTCACCCTCGACCGGCCGATGCGGTCGTTGTCGGGCGGCGAGGCCCATCGCGCGGCGCTGACGACGGCGCTGGGCACGAGCCTGGTCAACCTGCTGTACGTGCTCGACGAGCCGTCGGTCGGCCTGCATCCCCGCGACGTCGAACGGTTGCTCGGCACCGTCCGCGAGCTCCGGGAGCGGGGCAACACGGTCGTCGTGATCGAGCATGAGGAGTCGATCCTGCGCGCGGCGGACCACTTGATCGAACTGGGGCCCGGAGCGGGCCATCGAGGCGGCGAGGTCGTTTTCTCGGGTGTTCCCCGGTCGATCCTCGACGCCCGGGGGAGCATGACGGGCGACTATCTCGCGGGCCGGCGCGGCGCGGCCGCTCCCGCTTCGCGCAGGCCCCTGAAGAACGGCTGGCTGCGATTGACCGGTGCTCGGGGCCATAACCTCCAAAACATCTCCGTCGACTTTCCGCTCGGCGTCTTATGCGTCGTCACGGGGGTGAGCGGAGCGGGAAAGAGCTCGCTCGTCCAGGACACGCTGTTTGGGGCCGTCCGCCGACGCAAACGGAAGGACGGTCCGGCTCCGCTGCCGTTCGACGATCTGATCGGACTCGGCCCGATCGCGGACGCGGTGCTCGTCGATCAGCATTCCGTCGGACGCTCGCCTCGTTCGAATCCGGTCACGTACGTCAAGGCCTTTGATTCGATCCGCGCTGTATTCGCGGAAACGACCGACGCGCGCACGCACAACTACGGGCCGTCGCACTTCAGTTTCAACTGCGAGGAGGGACGGTGCTCGGAATGCCGCGGCGAAGGGCTCATCCCAATCGACATGCAGTTCCTCGCCGATGTCTACCGCAAATGCGCGCGATGTCGCGGCGCCCGTTACCGAAAAGAGATTCTGGCCGTCGCCTACCGCGGCCGTTCGATCGCCGATGTGCTCGAAATGACCGTGCGCGAGGCGTCCTCGTTCTTCCGAGGCCACGCGAAGGTGCTCGCACGGCTCAATCCGCTGATCGACGTCGGCCTGGATTACCTGCGGCTTGGCCAGCCCGCCAATACCCTGTCGGGTGGTGAATCGCAGCGGTTGCGGCTCGCCGGCTGTCTTGCGACGGCCAGCCGAAAACGCACGTTGTTTCTGATGGACGAACCCACGACGGGCTTGCATTTCGCGGACATTGTGCGGATGCTCGATTGCTTCGAGACGCTGCTTGACGCCGGTCACTCGCTGATCGTCGTCGAGCACAACCTGCAGTTGATCAAGGCGGCCGACCACGTGATCGATTTGGGGCCGGGGGCCGGTGAGCTGGGAGGGCGGGTCGTCGCGGCCGGAACGCCGGAGGAAGTCGCGTCGCGGCCTGAGTCGATTACCGGGCGCTGGATCGCCGCGGCGCTCGATGGAGCCCGCGCATGAACGGTGACCCACCGTGCGCGGCGCACTCCGTACGCGGCGCGGGGAAGGAAAATCGTATGAAACCGGACGGCGAGAGGCGAACCGACGAGGAGCATGGCGATGCGATGAGCGACATCCCAAGTCGATCGGAATTGGAAGGCGAGGCGGCGGACGGAACGCCGGACGCGTCGATGCGCGATCTCGATCTTTTTTACGGCCGATCGTCGGCTGTCGCGACGACGGTCTACGCGCGGCTTCCGAGGAAAACGGTCGACGGCGCGGCGGCCGGTCGGATGATCGGCCCGTTTCGGGAAGGAGTCCGCACGCTGCCGGCTTCGTTCCGCTTCGACGACCTCGGACCCGGCGAGACGATTCTGGCGCGGTGCGTCGTTCCGGACCTCGCGCCGTGGACCCCCGAATGTCCCAACGTCTATCGCGTCGACATGGAATGGATTCAACGGGGCCGACCGGTCGCGCGCGTCGAACGGACGTGGGGCGCCGCGCGGTTCGCCGTCATGGGTCAAGCGTTCCGTTGGAACGGCGCCGCCTATTCGATGCTCGGCTTCGCGGGCGAGAGCCCGGCCGGAGACTGGAGTCCGTGGCGAACGCGCGGCGCGGCGCGGGTCGTTCGCGATCCCGATGATTGTCTTCTCGACGAGGCGACACGATGGGGCGTGCCGCTCGTCGCGCGGTGCGGGCGGACCGGCGAGCGGCTCGCCGCCGAACTCCGGCGGCTCGCGCGCTGGCCCTCCGTCGTGCTTGCGATCGTCGAGGACTGGCCGGAAAACGCCGCGTTTCAGCCCACACGCCTCGCCCCGAATCTCGTGTGCGCGGCATGGGCGCGGAGCGATCGGCCGATGCCCAGCGGCTCCGCGGCAATGGTCGTTCCGACCCGAAACGCGTCCGATCGACGGGGAGCAGGTCCACCCCAATGGAATGGACCCGCCGTGCTCGCGCATGCGATCGGCGGTACGGGTCAGGACACGGATCGCGCGTGGGAGGCGTGCGAACGGTTGAGCGCCGAAGGCGCGGCGTCCGGTCCGTTCGCGGGGGTCCTCGTCTATTGATCCGTCCGAGCCGCAAAGGAAGAGACCGCCGATGGGAGAAACGAGCGACGACCTGGAAACGCGTTACAGCCGCCAGATGCGGTTCGCGCCGATCGGCGAAGCCGGCCAGCGGCGGTTGGCGACGAGCCGCGCGCTCGTTTGCGGATGCGGAGCGCTCGGATCGGTCATCGCCGGCACGCTGGCGCGGGCGGGGGTCGGCAAGCTGAGAATCGTGGATCGCGATTTCGTCGAACTCAGCAATCTCCAGCGGCAGTCGCTCTACGACGAGGAGGACGCGCGGTCCGGCCTGCCCAAGGCGATCGCCGCGCAGGCGAAACTCCAAGCCGCCAACTCGACCATCGAGATCGAACCGATCGTAGCCGACATCGATGCGTCCAATATCGAGGCCTTCGTCGAGGGCGTCGACGTGATCCTCGACGGCACGGACAATTTTGAAATCCGCTATTTGCTCAACGACGCGGCCATTCGGTACGGCATCCCGTGGGTTTTCGGCGGGTGCCTGGGCGCCGAGGGGCAGACGATGACGATACTGCCCGGCACGACCGCGTGCCTGCGCTGCGTGATCCCCGAGCCGCCGGCTCCGGGCGCCTCGCCGACCTGCGACGCGGCCGGCATCGTCGCGCCGATCATCCAGGTCATCGCGTCGATCGAGGCGATGGAGGCGATCAAGATCCTGACCGGTCAATGGGACGCGGTGAGCCGGGACCTGGTCGTATTCGATCTCTGGACGAATGAGACACGGCGGATCGCACTGGGAGACGCCTTTCCCGGTTTCGGGCGATGCGCGTGCCAAGGACGCGATTTCCCGTGGCTCGATCGGCGGCGCGGCAGCCATTCCGCCGTGCTTTGCGGACGCAACGCCGTTCAGCTCTCGTTCCCCGAATCGGCCGACCTTTCGCTCGAACAACTGCGCGATAAGCTCGAAACCGTCGGGCGCGTCACGATGAATCGATTCCTGCTGCGGCTCGAAGTCGGCCCGCACGTGCTGACCGTATTTCGGGACGGCCGCACAATCGTCGGCGGGACGAGCGACATCGCGGAAGCCCGGTCGTTGCACGCCCGCTATGTCGGCGCGTAGGCATTCGTGGATCGCGTGTCGATGGTTCCGTCAAACGCAAAGTTCGCCTTTCGCGTATTAGGAGTTGACGAACGGCGGCCGCATTCCTAAACTCAGCGGTTTGCCTGACGTGGATTGTCCATGCGAGGCCCCTTTTTCACGTGGATTCCCTCAGGCCGAAATGGACAAACGCCGGCGGACGAGCGGGCGAAACGGGAGCGGGTGCGACGTGGCGAATCAGGCTCATGAAGTAATTCGGATCCGCATGGAGGCCTACGACCATGCGATCCTCGACCAAAGCGCTGGGGATATCGTGGATACGGCCAAAAGGACCCACTCGGAAGTCCACGGCCCGATTCCCCTGCCGACGCGGATCGAGCGGTATACCGTCTTGTCGGGCCCGCACATCGATAAGAAGGCGCGGCAGCAATTCGAAATCCGCACGCACAAGCGGCTGATCGATATTGTACAGGCGACGGCGAAGACGATCGAGGCGCTCAACAAACTGAGTCTTCCGGCCGGAGTGGACATCAAGATCCGCGCTTCGGCGCGCTAGGCGGTGGTGGATGTGGGATCCGAGCCCAGGGGGACGAGCCCCGGGACCGGGTTCCAGTCGAGTTTCGCGGCACAGGTGAATATGCACGGGACGTTTCGCGGGTAATCCCGAAGGTCGATAGGGCCGACCCGGCCCACGGGGGTCCTTCGAGGATCCCGCGAGACAAGCAGCGAAGGCACGAGACCCATGGTGAAAGGTATACTGGGCCGCAAGGTCGGCATGACGCAAGTCTATAATGAGGCGGGCGTCGTCGTGCCGGTGACGGTCATCCAAGCGGGTCCGTGCCATGTGCTGCAGATCCGCACGATCGAGCGGGACGGGTATGCGTCCGTTCAGCTTGGTTTCCTCGACAAGAAGCGGCCGCGACGCGCTCGGAGCCGCGCAAGCCAGGCCAGCCGAGCCGAACGGGGCCGCGTCGCGGATATTTCGAGCAAGCGAGGCAAGCGCCGCAAGGAGGCCGGTGAAACGCCGCTCGCCAAGGCCAACTGCGAACCGAAACGGTTCATCCGCGAGCTGCGGGGCGATGCCGAGGGCTATTCGGTGGGGCAGGTCGTTACGGTCGAGAATCTGGCCGAGGTCAAGGCGGTCGACGTGACGGGCGTCTCGAAGGGTCGGGGGTACGCCGGCGTCATCAAGCGTCATCACTTTGGCGGTCAGAGGGCCAGCCACGGTGTCAAGAAGGTCCATCGGCACCCTGGAACGTCCGGAGGTCTTGCCGCGTGGCGCGGCGGCGGCCGACCCAAGAAGGGCAAGTGCATGCCCGGCCAATTGGGCAACGTGCGGGTGACCGCGCGGAATCTGAAGCTCGTTCGGGTCGATGCGGCGAACCACTTGCTGTTGGTTCGCGGGGCGATTCCCGGACCGAACGGCGGCTGGGTGGTGGTACGGGAAACGAATCGGGTTGGTTGAGCGTGGGGCTCGGCTTGGCATCTCGGCCTGGCATTACGGCCTGGCATTACGAAGGGTCATGGGAAATGGCGACGTTGCCGGTTTTTGATCGCCTCGGTGCGGAAGTGGGGACGTACGAGATCGACCCCGCGGAGTTGGCGCCGCGCGTCAATCGACAACTGCTGCACGATGCGGTGGTCATGTACCAATGCAATTCGCGGCAAGGCACGTTCAAGACGAAAGGCCGCGGCGAAGTCGCCGGCTCGACACGCAAGCTCTATCGCCAGAAGGGGACCGGCAACGCGCGGGTGGGGCCGCGGCGGACGGGCAAGCGAGTTGGCGGCGGGCACACATTCGCGAAAAGGCCGAGGGACTTTTCGTATCGAATGCCTCGCGCGGCTCTGCGGTTGGCGACGCGCATGGCGATCGCGTCCAAGATTCAGTCCGCAAGCGTCGTATTGATCGATGAGCTGTCGTTCGCCGAGCCGAAGACGCGCGACATGGCTTCGATCCTGAAGGTGCTCCGCCTGCAGGGCGTGCGCACGCTGGTCGCGACCGCCGCGCACGACCCGAACGTTTATCGGAGCGCGCGGAACATCGAAAACGTCCAGGTCGCGGCCGTCGGCGATCTCAACGCGCTGTCCGTGCTCTCGCCCCGGAAAATCCTCATGACCCGTGCGGCGCTCGATGCCGTTCGGAACAAGGGAAAAGTCTGAGTCGGCGGCAGGCGCCCGACGCCGATCGGGCGTTGAGCCAAGGCCGAGCCGGAAAGGCGAACCGGATACAGGAACGGTGATGATAACGGTGATGATGATGAACGACCCATCCGAAACGACCCAAACGAGCTCGCCGACCCGATCGGGGCTCGCATTGCATCAGGTGATCCTTCGCCCGCTCGTCACGGAAAAAGGAACGCACGCCGCGACGCGGCACAATCAGTACGCGTTCGAAGTGGATGGTCGAGCGACGAAGGGTGACATCCGGAGGGCGGTCGAGGACCTGTTTCACGTCAAAGTCCGCCATATCGGCACGCAGACCCGCCGGGGCAAGGCGAGACGCTATCGATACAAGATGGGCCATACGGCGGGATGGAAAAAGGCGATCGTGACCCTTCACGACGAATATCGGATCGATTTCTTCTGACGCGCGTCGATTGGCGGCGGTACGAATCAGGCACGCACGGTCCCAAGCACGAGCCAAATACGATGGGAATTCGAAAATACAATCCGACCTCGCCCGGTCGGCGCGGAGCGTCGGTGAGCGACTTCGCCGACCTGACGCCCGGAGTGGAGCCGGTCAAGGGCCTCCTTCGTCCGCTACGCAAGAAAGGCGGTCGAAACAACCAGGGCAAGATCACGGCGCGCCACCGCGGCGGAGGCCACAAACGGCAATACCGGTTGATCGATTTCCTGCGCGGCAAGGACGGTGTCGCGGCGAAGGTCGTGGCGATCGAATACGATCCCAACCGCAGCGCGCGGATCGCCCGGCTGCACTACACGGACGGGCACAAGGCCTACATCCTGGCTCCCGACGGACTCAAGGTCGGCGCCACGGTGGAGAACGGGGCGACCGCGCCCCCCGTCGCGGGTAATTGCCTGCCGCTCAAGAACATCCCCGTCGGCATGGACGTGCATTGCATTGAAATGGTGTCCGGCCGAGGCGCCTCCATGTGCCGCAGCGCGGGAACGGCCGCGACGCTCGTCGCGCGCGAGGCCGAATGGGCCCAGCTCAGCCTTCCCAGCGGCGAGATCCGACGCGTTCCCGCCGTTTGCCGCGCGACGATCGGCAAGGTCGGCAACGCGGACCATATGAACATTGAACTCGGCAAGGCCGGCCGCAAACGGTGGCTCGGTCGCCGCCCGCATGTGCGCGGTACGGCCATGAATCCGATCGACCATCCCCACGGCGGTGGCGAAGGTCGGACGAAAGGCGGACGGCATCCCGTCAGCCCGACCGGAAAACCGGCCAAGGGCGGCGCGACGCGCAAGCGACGGAAGCCGTCGAGCCAGGCGATCGTGCGGCGCCGTCGGTCGCGCCGGTATGGACAACTCAAACTGCCCACCTAACGGTTAACGTCACGAACTAGGCGCATGTCATGAGCAGATCGCTGAAGAAGGGACCGTTCGTTGATCCCAAGCTGTACCATAAGGTCCAGCGGGCTCAGCAGGCCGGCGACAAGGAACCGATCAAGACCTGGGCGCGGGCCTGCACGATCGTTCCCGAATTCGTCGGACAGTCGTTCCTCGTCCATAACGGGCGCCAGCATGTCAAGGTGTTCGTGACCGAGGACATGGTGGGACATAAGCTTGGCGAATTCGCCCCGACGCGCACGTTCCGCGGGCACGGCGGCAAGGGCGGGAAGTAGGCGTTCAGGAGTAGTCGAGAAATGGCGTTTCAGGCGACACATCGGTACGCGCGCATCAGCGCCCGCAAGGTGCGCCGGCTCGCGGACCTGATTCGCGGCCGACTGGCCGACGAGGCGATCGAAGTGCTGCGATACCAGCCGCATCGCGGCGCGCGGCTCCTCGAAAAAGTCCTGCGCAGCGCGGTGGGCAACGCACAGGACTCCGAGCAAAATCGCGGCCGAACGGCGAACGCCGACCGGCTCATCGTGGTCGAGGCGCGCGTCGACGGCGGGCCGATCATGAAACGGTTCCGACCCCGGGCGCGCGGCATGGCCTTTCCCGTCCTGCGCAGGACGGCCCATATCCATATCGCGGTCGAGGATATCGATTCGCTGTGACGTCGTTTCCTGCACGTTGATTCGCAAGCCGAAGTGAGTATTCCATGGGTCAGAAAGTCAATCCGGTCGGCTTCCGAACGGGCATCATGCTCGGTTGGAAGAGCCGCTGGTACGCGGCGAAACAGGAATTCTCGGATCTGCTCGTCGAGGACGTCCGGATCCGGAAATTCATCAAAGGCAAATCGCAGTACCGGCGCGCGGGGATCGACCGAATCGAGATCGAGCGGACGCGGGACGAGGTCAAGGTTACGCTGTTCGTCGCGAAACCGGGCCTGATCATCGGCAAGAAGGGGCAGGACGTCGAAGTCCTTCAAGAGGAACTGCAGTCGTTGATCGGACGGCGCGTGAACTTGAAGATCGAAGAGATCGGACGGCCGGAGATCCAGGCGCAGCTTGTCGCCGAGGACATCGCCGAGCAGCTTTCGAAACGGGCGAGCTTCCGCCGCACGATGAAGCGCGCGATCGAACAGACGCTCGACGCCGGCGCCAAAGGCATCAAGATCCAGCTCGCCGGTCGACTCGGCGGCTCCGAAATGGCCCGTCGCGAAAAACAAAACGCCGGATCGCTTCCGCTGAGCACGCTCCGCGCGAAGATCGACTACGGATTCGCCGAAGCGGCGACGGCACAGGGGAACATCGGCGTTCAGGTGTGGATCAACCAAGGCATGTACGAGGGTAACGACGATGGCGCTAATGCCGAAGCGGGTCAAGCATCGAAAAAGCCAAAGAGGACGTTTAAAAGGTAACGCGACCCGCGGCAATCGAGTGGTCTTCGGCGAATTCGGACTCCAGGCGGTGGAGGGCGGATGGGTCAAGGCGCAGACGATTGAGGCGGGACGCATCGCGGCCCAGCAGTATGTGCGAGGCGAAGGCCGGCTTTATGTCCGCGTTTTCCCGCACAAATCGGTGACGTCGACACCCCTCGAAACCCGCATGGGTAAGGGAAAGGGCGAACCCGAGTACTGGGTGGCCGTGGTGAAGCCGGGAACCGTGCTGTTCGAATTGGGCGGCGTGACCGAGGAGCAGGCGCGGGTCTGCCTCGCGCGACTCGCTCACAAGATGCCGATCCGCGTGCGATTCGTTCGCCGGAGACCCGCGTAAGCCAGGTTGCCGGGTCGACCGGCCACGACACGGCCACGACCCTTCGGCGGGACGGACGCCGTTCGAGGAGCAATGCCGTTCGAGGGCCCTGAAGTCGGCGGATGTGGATTGGCGGATGCGGAAATCGGTGTGCTAGGTGTGTGCGGAATAGATAGCGGCGATGAGGGTCGTTGCGAGGAAAGTGGTTGCCATGAACGCTTCGGAACTGCGGCAAATGAGTGACGAGCAGTTGCAGTTGACGCTCGACGAATCCGCGCGGGCCCTGTTCAAGCTCCGGATGCAGGCCCAGACCGAACGGCTTGACGCGCCGAGCGAATTGCGGCGGCATCGGCGGCTGATCGCCCGAATCCACACGGTCCGCCATATGCGGGACCGGAATCGGGCGAAAGGAATGGAGCGATTGCCGTAGGCGTCGGCACCGGCCTTGCGGAGCCAAGCGACCATTTGGCCTGAGTGAGATTGGCCTGAGTGAGATTGGCCTGAATCGACCACACAATC
Organism: Planctomycetota bacterium; assembly: GCA_016872725.1. GTDB lineage: Bacteria > Planctomycetota > Planctomycetia > Pirellulales > Pirellulaceae > VGZC01. Next base: position 84,600 of record VGZC01000015.1, on the reverse strand, counting down.
GGATTCGAGAATCCCATGCCCAAGCGAACTGAAGTCGGAATCGTGAAGGGGGACAAGACGGACAAGACGCGTCGCGTCGAGATCGCCCGATCGGTGCGCCACCCGCGTTACGGGAAGATCCTTCGAAGCCGCACGGTTTGCTATGTGCACGACGAGCACAACGCGTCGCGGGTCGGAGACAAGGTGGAGATCCAGGAGTCCCGACCGATGTCGCGGACCAAGCGGTGGACGCTGGTGCGGGTGGTCGAAAAGGGGCGGGACATCGACGTGGCCGCGCTGAAGGCGGCGCGGGCTCAATCCGACGCTTCCCAGGAAACGCGGGGCGCGCCGAGTTAGTCGAAGGGCCGCGCGTCGGAACGGCCCTTGCCGGATGATTGAGGGAGAAACGAGCCGTGATTCAGCAAGAAACCCGATTGGCCGTCGCGGACAATACGGGCGCGAAGGAAGTGATGTGCATCAAGGTGCTTGGCGGTTCGCGCCGTCGATACGCGGGTATCGGCGACGTGATCGTCTGCAGCGTGAAGAGCGTCATTCCCGGGTCGGATATCAAGAAGAAGGCCGTGGTCCGCGCGGTGATCGTACGGACCCGTCAACCAGTTCGCCGGACCGACGGAAGTTATATCCGGTTCGACAGCAACGCGGTGGTGATTATCGACAACGACGGGAATCCGCGCGGCACGCGTATTTTCGGCGCGGTGGCCCGCGAACTGCGGGATCGGAATTACATGAAGATCGTGAGTTTGGCGAGCGAGGTCGTCTAGGCATGCCGGGCGCGGCGCGCGATCGGCGAGGCGTCGCGAACCGCAACGGCTTTCCGGATCGTGGCTTTCCGGATCGTGGGTTTCAAAGTGCAAGGTGTAGGATCGGATTGATGGCTGCCGTACCGCGAATGCAGGAACGTTACGTTAAGGAAGTGCTGCCCGCTCTGGCGGCCCAACTGGGCCGCGCGAACCGGCACTCGCTTCCGCGCATCGACAAGATCGTCGTGAACATGGGCGTCGGAAGCGCCGTCCAAGAGAAGAAGGATCTCGAGACGGCGGCCGACGCGATGTCCCAGATCACCGGTCAGCGCCCGATCATTACCAAGGCGCGGGTCGCGATCGCCGGATTCCGGCTCCGCGAAGGCGTGGCCATCGGATGCAAGGTGACGCTGCGGGGCCGCAGGATGTATGAGTTCTTCGACCGGCTCGTCACGCTCGCCCTCCCGCGCGTCCGCGACTTCCGGGGGGTCAGCGATACGGCGTTCGACCATCACGGCAACTTCAGCATCGGACTCGCCGAACAGCTCGTCTTCCCCGAACTCAACCCCGACAAGTTCACTCGACCCCAAGGCATGAACGTCACGATCGTCACGAGCGTGGCGGCGGACGACGAAGCGCGGGAGTTGTTGCGGTTGATGGGCATGCCGTTCCGGCGCGACACGGCGGGAGCGGCGTAGGACCGGACCTAGGCAAATCGATTGAGGAAAACAAAGCGTGGCCAGCAAATCCAAAATCGCAATGGCCCTTCGGGAACCCAAGTTCTCGACTCGGCAACGCCGCCGTTGCAAGTTGTGCGGTCGTCCGCGGGCCGTGTACCGAAAGTTCGGCCTGTGCCGGATCTGCTTCCGCAAGATGGCCGATCAAGGCTTGATTCCAGGGGTCCGCAAGGCAAGTTGGTGAGTTGGTTGGTGAGCCCGTTCGTGAGCCGACGGGTGCGGTCCGGCGCGGGAACGCGCGCCCGTCATTGCGTGGGGACCAGAGAAGTGGGGACCGGAGAAGTGGGGACCGGAGAAGTGGGGACCGGGAATAGGGGGACCATGAGCACATGTTGACCGACCCAATCGCCGATATGTTGACTCGGATTCGAAACGCCGTGCGCGTCGAGCGGGCGCACGTTGAAGTGCCCCTGTCGAAGGTCAAGCGGGGCGTCGCCGACGTGCTGAAGCGCGAAGGCTATATCTGGGACTGGAAGGAAGTCGAGTCGACGCCGTCGCAGAGCCTGCGCATCGAGCTGAAATACGGTCCGAACGGCGAGCGGGTGATTCAGTCGATTCGGCGCGTCAGTAAGCCGGGTCGACGTGTGTACAGCAAGGCGAGCGATTTGCGGCCCGTCTTGAACGGATTGGGGATCACGATCCTGAGCACGAGCCGCGGCGTGATCAGCGACCGCGAGGCGCGGCAGCGCAACCTTGGCGGCGAAGTGCTTTGCGAGGTCTATTAGCGGACGCGGGCGGGAAACGAACGAGGGTGGATGACGATGTCGCGGATTGGAAAGAAAGCGGTGCCTGTGCCGGCCGGGGTGACGGTCGCCGTGGAGGGGCGCACGTTTCGCGCCGAGGGCCCGAAAGGAAAGCTGAGTTGGGAGCACCGCCCCGAGGTCGCCGTCGAGATCGACGGCGGGCGTCGGATCGTCGTGCGGCGAATGGCCGAGGATCGGACGTCGCGCGCGTTGCACGGCTTGACCCGGTCGATCGTGCGGAACATGGTTCAAGGCGTTGTCGACGGATACGAGAAGCGGCTTGAGATCATCGGCGTCGGATATCTGGCGGCCGTCCAGGGGAAGACGCTCCAGCTCCGCGTCGGCTACGCGAATGAAGTCCATTTGCCCATCCCGCCGACGCTCGAAGTCGCGTGCCCCGACCAGACGCACGTCGTCGTGAAGGGATGCGACAAACAGCTCGTCGGACAGTTCGCGGCGGCCGTCCGGTCGGTCCGAAAGCCGGAGCCGTACAAGGGAAAGGGCATTCGCTACCAGGGCGAACACGTCAAGATCAAGCCTGGAAAGACAGCCACGTAGTCCGCAGTCAGGAATCACGTCCGTGTCCAAGATCAAAGCACTCAACGCGCGACGCCGGCGGCGCGAATACCGGGTACGCAAGCGGACCCGCGGAACGCCCGATCGGCCCAGGATCTCGGTCTTTCGCAGCAACCGCCACATGAGCGCGCAGGTGATCGACGATGCGAGCGGCCGTACACTCGCCTCCGCCAGCACGCTCGATCGGAACCTGCGCGAACAGCTCGCCAAGACGTCGACCAAGGACGCGGCGGCCGCGATCGGCAAGGCGCTCGCCGAACGGGCCCTCGCGGCCGGCGTCAAGGCCGCGTGTTTCGATCGGGGAGCCTATAAGTACCATGGACGGGTCGCCGCGCTGGCCGACGCCGCGCGCGAGGCTGGTCTGTCGTTTTGAATTCAACCAGGAGTAACCGGGCGTGTCATCCGACTTCATGGACAAAAAGTTCATCGAACGCGTCGTGAAAATCAAACGATGCGCGGCGGTGGTTAAAGGCGGTCGGCGGTTCAGCTTCGCCGCGATGGTGGTCGTGGGCGACGGCGACGGAAAGGTCGGATGCGGGTACGGCAAGGCGAACGAAGTGCCGCCGTCCGTCGAGAAGGCGGGCAAGCAGGGCGCGCGTTCGATGATGACCGTCCCCATTGAAAACGGCACCATCCCCCACTCCGTCATCGGCCGCTGCGGCGCGGCCCAGGTCGTGCTCGTTCCCGCGGGTCCGGGTACTGGCGTCAAGGCCGGAGCGGCCGTTCGAGCGGTCTGCGACGCGGCCGGAATCAAGAATATCCTCACCAAGAGTTTTCGAAGCAACAATCCGGTCCTGCTCGTGAAAGCCACGCTGGCGGCGCTCAAGAAACTCCGCACGCGTCAGGACGTCGAGCGACTGCGGGGAGTCTCCTTGTCATGAATATCCACGACGTCCATCAGGGCATCCACGCGCATCGCAAGAAGAAACGGGTCGGCCGAGGCGTCGGCTCGGGGCACGGCAAGACGTCGGGGCGCGGCCACAAAGGCCAATCCTCGCATGCCGGATGGAAAGCCCATCCGACGTTCCAGGGCGGAGCGATGCCTCTGGTGCGCCGCGTTCCGAAACGGGGATTCCACAACGCGTTCGCCGATCGGGTGGTGGCGATCAACGTCTGTCACCTCGAACAGGCGTTCGAGTCCGGAGCCGAAGTCACTCCCGATTCGCTCCTTGCCCATCGGGTCGTCAAGGGCGCGTTCGATGCCATCAAGATCCTCGGCAACGGTGAACTCACCAAGAAACTGAAGGTTTCCGCGCATCGATTCAGCGCGTCCGCCAAGGAGAAGATCGAGAAAGCCGGCGGCGAAGCCGTCGTGCTGGCGGGCCCCACCCCCGTGGCGGTCAAGCAAAAAGCGGCCAAGGCCGCGCGCGCCGCGCGAGGCGAAGGCCGCAAGGCATCGACGTGATCCGCAACGCAAGGAACGGAACGGAAGATGTGGGAAAAGCTCCGAGTCGTTTTCACGATTCCCGAACTGCGCACCAAGATCCTCCTGACGCTCGGATTGCTCGCCGTCTACCGGATCGGGTACTGGGTGACGCTTCCCGTCGTCGATCAGTACGCGCTGGGTGTCAGCGGAGGCGGAAGCCTGGGCGACCTGATCGCGAAAGTGTCGATCTTCAGCGCGAGTGATCTGAGCCAGGCGACCGTGTTCGGGCTCGGCATCATGCCCTATATCTCCGCCTCGATTATCTTCCAACTGCTCGGAAGCGTCTGGAAGCCGCTCGAGGAACTGAAAAAGGAGGGCGAGGCGGGCCGCAAAAAGATCAACGAATACACGCGGTACGTGACCGTCGTGCTCTGCTTGGTGCAGAGTTTCTTCTACGTGCGCTGGTATCTGATGAACACATCGGGCGAAGGTCCTCCGCCTCTTGTCGACGCCGCTTTCCTGAGCGCCCACACGAACAACCTGCATCTGGGTTGGCAAATCACCACCGTGCTCACCATGACGTGCGGCACGGTGTTCCTGATGTGGCTGGGTGAGCAGATCGACGAGTTCGGCATCGGCAACGGGATCAGCCTCCTCATCATGGCCGGAATCCTCGCCCGCATGCCGGGTGCCCTGATGAAGCAGTTCCAAAACATGGAGTTCCGGCTGGTCGGCATCGGACAGGGGGAAATGGGCGTCGAGACGCTCGTGCTCCTGATCTTCCTGTTCGTCGGCGTGGTCGCCGGTGTCGTCTTTATCACGCTGGGGCAGAGGCGGATTCCGACGCAAAGCGCGAAGCACGTCCGGGGACGCCGCGTGTACGGCGGAACGCGCCAGTACCTGCCCTTGCGCATCAACCAGGCGGGCGTCATGCCGATCATTTTCGCCAGCAGCCTTCTGATGCTCCCGCATATGCTCTTCAGCATGCTCGCGAACATCCCCGGGTCGGTGGGACAGTTCTTCGCGTCCGCCACCTCGCTGGTCAACGGCGTCTCGTTCGCCTACAACGTCTTCTACGTGGCGATGATCTACTTCTTCTGCTATTTCTGGACGGCCATTACGTTCAATCCGAAGGAGATGTCCGAGAATCTCAAGGACTATGGCACGTTCATCCCAGGTTATCGACCGGGACGGCGCACGGCCGAATACCTCGAGAAAGTCATGGTCCGCATCACCTACGTCGGAGCCGGGTTTCTCGCCGTGGTCGCGATCGTCCCGACCGTGATCTCCGATCTGCTCGGCGTGGACATGAGTATCGCGAGCTTCTATGGTGGTACGGGCCTGCTGATCGCGGTGAGCGTCGCGTTCGATTTGGTGCAGAAGATCGACAGCCATCTCGTCATGCGCAATTATCGCGGGTTGTTGGAGTCGTAATCGGCATACCGTCCGGTCCTCGCCCCGGGGCCGGATCGCCGCTTGCCCGATCGAGACCCCTGGCCGTGTGAACGCCGCTCAAACGGCCGTTCGCCGGGCATCGAATGCGAGGCCACGATGCGGATAGTTTTCCTAGGCCCGCCCGGCGTCGGAAAAGGGACCCAGTGCCGAAGGCTCGTCGCCGATCTCCGCATTCCCCATGTCTCGACCGGGGACATGCTTCGGCGAGCGATCCGCGATCGGACGCCCGTCGGGAGGCTGGCGGCCGAACGCATGGACGCCGGACAGCTCGTGTCCGACGACATCGTGCAGCAACTCGTCGAACGGCGGCTCGATTCGCCCGATTGCGCCGAGGGTTGGCTCTTCGATGGTTTCCCTCGCACGATCGCTCAGGCGGAATTCCTCGATCGGATGCTCGCGAGCCGGACGACGCCCCTCGACCTCGTCCTCGAACTGTTCGGCGACGAATCGATCCTCGTGCAACGCATGCTGAGGCGGGCGCGGGTCGAGGGCCGGACCGACGACACGCCGGAAACCGTCCGCGCTCGGATGCGGGTCTACCATTCGCAAACGGAACCTCTCGTCGAATACTACGCGAGGAAGAACCTCCTCGCGCGGATCGATGCGATCGGGACGCGGAACGAGGTCTTCGAACGGATCCAAGAATCGGTGCGCCGCGCCCGGCCCAATCCCGACTGACCAGTCGTGCCGATCGGGGGCGTGCCGATCGGGGGCGGGGGGGGGGCATTCCGCGCGAAAGGCTCCCTGCCCGCCGAGGGCGCCGTTGGGCGGATGCACGGGCGACCACGCCGCCGCGAGTGAAAAATCAACGTGCCCTTGCCGACCCGTCGGGCCGGTGGCTATACTCAGTCGCTTTCCAACCGTTCGGAATCAGGGATCGGACCATGAAGGTGCGTGCGAGCGTGCGTCGGATCTGCGAGCATTGCAAGGTCGTCCGGCGAAAAGGGCGCGTCTATGTGATCTGCTCGAATCCGCGTCATAAACAGTGGCCAAGGTGAGTGGCCAAGGTGAGTGGCCAAGGTGAGTGGCCAAGGTGAGTGGCCAAGGTTGAGGAGGAGCGGAATGCCTCGTTTATTGGGCGTCGACATCCCGAACGACAAGCCGACGCTGATTTCGCTACAGTATTTGTACGGAGTCGGGGAGCGTGTCGCCGCCGAGCTCTGCCACAAGGCGGGCATCGACCCGGGTCGGCGGGCTCGCGACTTGACGGAGGACGAGGTGGCTCGGCTCGCCGTCCTCGCGGAACGCGACTACACGGTCGAAGGTCCTCTGCGGCGGCTCGTCGCACAGAACATCAATCGGCTTCGGGACATCAAGTGTTATCGAGGCATCCGCCATCGGTTGGGGTTGCCTGTTCGCGGCCAGCGGACGCGGACCAACGCGCGGACGCGCAAAGGTCCCAAGAAGACGGTCGCCGGTAAGAAGGGCGTGAAGGACCTCCGCTAGTCGCCCACCGCGCGGCGCGCGAAACAGCCTGGGAATCGAAACCACGAGGGAGCCGTAGGACGTGTCGAAGGTCAAGAAGAAAAAGGCCCGCCGCAACGTCACGGCGGCCATCGCCCACATCAAGGCCACGTTCAACAATACGACGGTGACGATCACCGACGTGAAGGGGGACGCGCTCTGTTGGGCGAGCGCCGGCACGTGCGGATTCAAGGGAAGCCGAAAGAGCACGCCGTTCGCCGGTCAATGCGCCGCCCAGCAGGCGGCGGAAAAAGCCGCGAAGTTCGGCGTCCGCGAACTCGAAGTGCGCGTCAAAGGTCCGGGATCCGGCCGCGAAAGCGCGATCACGGCGCTCCAGTCCGCCGGCATGTCGGTCAAGACGATCGAGGATTGCACGCCCATTCCGCATAATGGTTGCCGGCCACGGAAGAAGCGGCGCGTCTGATCGCTCCGTCGCGATCGACGGGCCGTCGATCGCGGAGCTCACGGATTGCCGCACGATTTTTCACGGAGTCAAACATGCACATTCGTTGGCGCGGACTGGAATTGCCGAGCAATGTCGTCTGTGAGAAGGAATCGCTCACCGGCACCTACGGAAAGTTCATCGCCGAACCATTCGAGCGCGGGTTCGGCGCGACGATCGGAAACAGCCTGCGGCGAATCCTGCTGTCCAGCCTCGAAGGGAGCTCGATCACGCAGATCAAGATCCGGGGCGCTCAGCATGAGTTCACCACGATCCCCGGCGTGCTCGAGGATGTCACCGAAATCGTCCTCAACGTCAAGTCGCTCGTCGTCAAGAACCACTCGGACTCCACCAAGGTCCTGACCGTCGAAAAGAACCGAGCCGGGCTCATCCAGGGAAAGGACGTCCAGGTCGATTCCGACGTTGAAGTCATCAATCCGAACTATCCGCTCGCGACGTTGACGGCCGACGTGGATTTCATGATGGAAATGGTCGTTGAAAACGGCCGTGGCTATATCCCGTCCCACGAACACAGCTCGGGGGACCACGAGATCGGCATCATTCCGGTCGACGCGGTGTACAGCCCCGTCACGCGGGTGCGGTATCAGGTCGAGGAAACCCGGGTTGGCCAGCGGACGAACTACGACAAGCTCACGCTGGAAATCTGGACGAATGGATCGATCACGCCCGAGATGGCGATCGTCGAGGCGGCGAAGATCCTTCGGAAACATCTCAATCCGTTCGTGCAATACCAGGAACTCGGCCCGCGTGTCCATTCGCAGCCGCGTGTCGGCGGAGGCGGCGTCGACCCGGCGCTCGACTCCAAGCTGCGGATGAGTCTCGCCGAACTGAAACTGTCGCAGCGCGCGAGCAATTGCCTCGAGAGCGAGAAGATCTATACGGTCAGCGACCTGGTGCAGCGCACCGAGGACGAACTGTTGAAGGTCCGCAATCTCGGCGGAACGACGCTGAACGAGGTCCGCGAAAAACTCGCCGAACTCGGATTGCGGCTCGGCATGAGGGTCACCTCCACGCATGTCTCGTGACCGGCCCCGCGGGACGAATCCGAGGCCGCCGTCGCGTCGGAATCGGGCGGCCGAGGCTTCGGCGACATTTCCCTTTCACGGAATTCCTTGAAACAAAGACGCCTCCATGCGACACCGAAAACGAGGCCGAACGCTCGGCCGCTCTCCGAGCCATCGTAAAGCCATGCTCCGCAATTTGGCGAGCGCCCTCTTCCTGACCGAACGGGACGCGGAACTCGACGATAACGCGCCCGTCGTCAAGGGACGCGTCATCACGACACTGCACAAGGCCAAAGAGGTTCGGCCGTTGGTCGAGAAGTGCATTCGGATCGCCTGCGGAAGCGTGGCGGCGTCGGAAGCGGCCAAGCCGTTTGGAACGGCCGCGAAACGGGGAACGGCCGAATGGCGGGCTTGGCGATCGAGCGACCAATGGCGGCAATGGTGCGCAGCTCGAGCGCCCGCGGTCACCGCGAGCCGTCGTCTTGTGCGTTTGTTGGGTGACAAGAAAGCGGTTCGCGTGCTCTGCTCGACCGTCGCACCCCGGTTCGTCGACCGACCCGGCGGGTACACCCGTATCCTGAAACTCGCGAAGCCCCGACTCGGGGATGCCGGCGCGCGGGCCATTCTCGAGTTCGTGGGATCGAACGATCGAATTCCCCATCGGAGCCCTCGGCCGACGTTCGACTCGGATGCGGCTCCTTTGGTGTCGTGATCCGCCGTCCGAATCGGGCTATCGGGCGGCCGCCATCCGTTCGCGTCCTTTCGTGACCACGCCGGACCCGACCGGCGCCTCCCGTCATAAACGGCACGTCGAGCGCGGGCGAGCCGGTGATCGGCATTCCCCGATTCGGCGCCGGTCCGTCGGTTGAAATCCGGCGCACCGTGTAACTATACTGGGAAAGGTGTATCGCTCGGGTTGCGCGCCGACGCTCGGCGCCGCCGCGTGCGAACGAGCCGTCATTTCCAATACGACCGAACCATCCAGGGGGCTTGGCGAGCTTCTCCGGATCGGGCGAGTCGGCAAGGACCGTTTATGAACCGATGGCATGGCACGACCTGGGCCCCGCGGATCAGCCGGTTTGCCGGGGTCTTGGCACTGGCTGCGGCGACCGCCGGATTTGCCGGCGCGCGCGATTCGGCGTTCGGCCAGTCGCCGCGTTCCCTCGCTCCCGGCGTGCTCACCGTCATCCCGCCATCGCCGCTGCCGGCCGAGACGTATACGGGTCCGATGGCGTTGCCCGAGTTGGCGGCGAATGCGGCCGACTTGAATTGGACGCCCAACTACCTGGCCAAGACGGAAACGCTTGGCGAATTGTCGCGGCGCGTGGTCCTTCGCCGCCCGATCTGGAATCTTGAATTCGCGTTCAAACCGCTCCGCATGGTTGAAGTCGATCTGCCGCAACCGTCCGGAAAACTCCAGAAAAAGCTCGTCTGGTATATGGTCTACCGCATCCGCTATTTCCCGAACGACTTGAAACCCACGCCCAAACGGGACCCGTTCGGCAACGAGACGTTTCCGTCGACCACGGCCGGCGAATCGAACCCGACGCCTCGGTTCTTTCCCCACTTCGTTTTCACGAGCGTGGATGTCAACAAGTCGTACCTGGATCAGATCATTCCATCGGCCAAGGGGCCGATCGAGGACCGCGAGGCGCCGGGCGTGCCTTTGTACAACGCGATCGAAATCACGAATATCGCGGTGCCCGTGGCGCGGGACACGGACGACTTGGGCGTTTGGGGCTACGTCACGTGGACCGATATCGATCCGCGGGTCAATTTCTTTTCCATCCATGTGCGGGGCCTGACCAACGCCTATCAATTCGAGGATGCCCAGGGCCTGTTCAAGGCGGGCGACGCGCCCCGCACGGGTCGGACGTTCCGGTCCAAAACCCTTCAACTCAATTTCTGGCGGCCCGGCGACTCGGTTTTCCAGCACGAGGGCGAGATCCGATTCGGCGTACCGATCGAAAGCGAGCCGGCGGAGCAGGCCGAGCGGCTCACGCACTACGAAGGCATGACGGAACGCCTTGATTACCAGTGGATTTACCGGTAAAACGAAGCCCGTGCGTCGAGCGAGCGGCCGGTGGTCGTGTCGCGTTCGGGCCGCGCGCCGTCCGCGTGGTGTTCGGGCCTTGGGATTCCAGGCGGTGGGGACCGTGTGCCCTTGCCGCGACCGCGGCCCCGATCGCAGGGTGAATTCGAAGGTGCCGGCCGGCGGCCGCGCGCCGAGGAAAGCAAGGTCATGGCTCATAAGAAGGGACAAGGTTCGAGTCGCAACGGGCGCGATTCGAATGCGCAGCGGCGCGGCGTCAAGAAATTCGGCGGCGAACAAGTCGTTGCGGGGAATATTCTGGTCCGCCAGGTCGGCACACGGTTCCATGCCGGAAGCAACGTCGGGATGGGGAAGGACTACACCCTGTTCGCGCTCGTTGACGGCGTCGTCGCGTTCGACCGCGAAGGTCGCCGCATCAACGTCATGACCCCGTAGCGTCATGACCCCGTAGCGTCATGACCCCGTAGCGTCATGACCCCGTAGCGTCATGACCCCGTGAGCACGGGCTTCGGCTGGACCTGGAGGGGCGCCCGCGATCGGCGGCACCATGTTTGTCGACCGAGTGACGATCGAGGTTCGCGGCGGGCGGGGCGGTGACGGCTGCGCGAGCTTTCGGCGCGAGAAGTACGTGCCGCGCGGCGGGCCCGACGGCGGAGATGGCGGTCGAGGCGGAAGCGTCATCGTTGAAGCGCGCGCCGGCGTGAATAGTCTCGCCGCGCTTGGGCATCGGCGATTCTGGAATGCGACCGACGGAGGGCACGGCCAGGGCGCCAATCGCCACGGGCGCGGCGGCGACGATCTTGTCATCCTGGTTCCGCCCGGAACGCTCGTCACCGACGCTCACGAACGGTTCGTCCTCAAGGACCTCGCCGCGCCGGGCGACACGTGCATCGCCGCGCGCGGCGGAAAAGGCGGCTGGGGAAACACGCATTTCAAGTCATCCACGAACCGAGCGCCGCGCGAACGGACGCCGGGCGAGGACGGCGAAGTCCGGCGGATCGAATTGGAGCTCAAGTCGATCGCGGACGTCGGCCTCATCGGCATGCCGAACGCGGGCAAGAGCACCATGCTGAGCCGTCTCTCACGCGCCCGGCCTGAAATCGCCGACTATCCGTTCACCACCAAGTTCCCGAACCTCGGACAGGTCGTGCTCGACTCCGATCGTTCGTTCATCCTCGCCGACATCCCAGGGCTGATCGAAGGCGCCCACTCGGGCATCGGACTCGGCCACGAATTCCTGCGCCACATTGAAAGGTCCGGTGTGCTCGTCCACCTTGTCGAACCATGCCCGGTCGATGGGGGAGATCCGGTGCGGAACTACGCGGTGATCCGCGAGGAGTTGGCTCGCTACAAGGCGGAATTGGCGACGAGGCCCGAGATCGTCGTCGTCACGAAATGCGAATTGCCGGACGCCGCCGACGTGGGAGCGGCGCTCGGCGAGGCGACGGGGCGCGACGTGTTGCCTGTCTCCGCCGTGACGGGCGAAGGCCTTCATCGGCTCGTGGACCGCATCGTCCAAGTTCTCGAGGAAACGCGGAGCCATGAGCGGGTCGCTGATCGCGGTTGACATCGGCAATTCGTACGTGCACCTCGCGCGGTACGCGGAGCGCGACGTCGCGGCGTGCTCCGAGGGCGCCTTGCCGCCGATGCGCGCGTGGCCACAATCGCATTCCCGCGATCCGATTCGCATCGACGGACCAAGTGACGACCTTCTGTCACTCCTGCCGGACGATCCCGTGTCGTGGCGCGTCACGAGCGTGCATCGCGGGCGCGAGGCGGACCTGGCCGAGTGGGTCCGTCGCGCTCGGCCCCGCGACGCCTACCGACGGCTCGAACCGGCCGATTACCGCGTGACGCTCGACGTGCGCCGTCCCGACCGGGTCGGACGCGACCGGATCGCGGCGGCCGCCGCCGTGAACCGGATTCGTTCGCCGGGCAGGGGAGCCGTGATTGTCGACGGAGGAACGGCCGTCACGATCGACCTGGTGGACAAACGGGGCGTATTCCGGGGCGGCGCGATCCTGCCGGGACCCCGATTGTGGTCCGATGCGTTGCATGAGCACACCGACGGGCTGCCCCGCGTCGCGATTCCCGCCGAACGACCGTCCCCCGTCGGCCGCGATACGCAAGGCGCCATCCAGAGCGGCGTCTTTCACGGCATTCGAGGAGCCGTGCTCGAATTGGTGCGCGCGATCGCGGACGAACTTCCCGAACCTCCCCAGCTCTTCCTCACCGGCGGCTGGCACGACCTGGAACGGCTCGCCGAATGGAATCCCCGGTTCATTCCCGAGCTTGTTCTCGCGGGAACGGCGCTGGCGGGATGCGGCGGCCCGACGGGAGGCGTGAACGATGTGTCCTGATCCGGTCCCGGTGTGCGCGGCCCTGCTCACCGCGCCGGGACGCGGCGCGATCGCGACCATCGGCGTGCGGGGAATCGGCGCGGACGCGATCGTCCTCACCTACTTCACACCGCGACGCGAGACGGCGCCGGACTCGCTTCCGCATTCCCAAATCCGGTTCGGTACGTGGCTCGACCCGCGCGGCTCGGACGATATCGACTCGAGGAAATGTCCCGATCGCGTGGGCGAGGAAATCGTGGTGTGCCGCATCGACGCGTCGACGATCGAGGTGCATTGCCACGGAGGCGATGCGGCATGCCGAGCGATCCTCGATGACCTGCGCCGCGCCGGCGCCCGCATCGTCCCGTGGCGGACGTGGTTGACCGAAGGGGAAGGCGGCTCGGCGGGCGAGCTGCGCGTGCGGCTCGCCGAAGCCCTGACCGACCGTACGGCGGGCATCCTGCTCGCGCAATGCCGCGGAGCTTGGTCGCGGGACGTCGGAGCGATCGTGCGGCACCTTGATGAAGGGCGGAACGAGTCGGCTCGCCGCGCCCTCCGTCGGCTCGGCCAACTCATCCCCGTCGGACGCCATCTCGTCGCGCCCTGGCGGGTCGCGTTCGTCGGGCCACCCAACGTCGGCAAGAGCAGCCTCGTCAATCGCCTGCTCGGCCACGCGCGATCGATTGTCGCCGAGCGGCCCGGAACGACGCGCGATGTCGTCGCGTCGCTCACGGCGTTCGACGGTTGGCCCGTCGAGCTGCGCGACACGGCCGGGATCCGGTCGACCGAGGACCCGATCGAAAACGAGGGAGTGCGGCGGGCCCGCGCGGCGCTCGACGATTCCGATCTCGTCGTCCTGGTACGGGACGCCGGCGGGTCGGAGCTCCCTTTCCTTCCCGATGCGCGAGCTATTCGGCTGCTCCACGTCCGCAACAAGATCGATCTTCCGGCATCCCATTCGGTCAACGTCGCGCCGACCGGAGCACGGTTCGATGTTCGAGTCAGCGCGATGACGGGGGAGGGAATCGGCGAACTGGCCGATCGCATCGTCGATCGGCTCGGCGTGATTCCGCCGGAACCGGATGAGGGGGTCCCCGTTTCGCTCGCTCAGTCGCTGGCTGTCGAACGCGCGTTGGACGCGGTCGAATCCGGCGACACGCGCCGCGCGAAGGCCTTGCTCGACGCCGCCCGCGGTCCGTAGGGCGATGGAGTCGCGAATTCCGGGGTGGACGGGAGTCCGACGATTCCGACGCGCCGCGGCCGATCGAGGCCCGGCTCGTTTGATTGAAGTCGCCGTTCCGTGGTCTTATGATCTACGTCCGACACGCTGCGTGAACCGCTGCCGCTCCAATCGCATCGCACGCGCGTACATATGCGCATCGGGAGGGCGAGCCGATGGGACGGGTGAGGGGGGCGGTCGCCTCGCGGCTCACCGGGTCCCGACGGAGACACGATCATGAAGGCGTTCGCTTGGGCCGTACTGCTCGGCACTGTTCCGTTTTTCGGAAACCGCGTGATCGCCGGGGACGGGACGGATGAGCCGTCCGCGGACGCCGTCGCGGCGGCGACCCGGGCCGTCGACGAAGCGCGCGCCGCGCTCGAAAGCCACCCGGATTCGGCTGAAGCGAGGGCCGCGCTGCGCGATGCGCAAGCCACGTTGGTCGCCGAGCAAGCCTGGGCGGCGCGGCAAGCGGTTGGGGAACACGAGGCGGCCCACGCCGCGGCGGACAAGGACGCGACCGCCGCCAAGACGAAGCTCGCCGCGCTCAAGGACCAGGAGTCCGCGGCCGTCGCGAAACGGGACAAGGCTGCCGCGGACGCCGCCTCCACGAGGAAGAACGTCGACGAACTGACCGGAAAGGCCGACGCGGCGCGCGCCGCCGGCGATGCGGACGTCGACAAGCGGATCGACGAGGCAAAGAAGGCCGCGGCCCATTCCGCCGAATCGCTCGCGAAGGCCGAGGCCGCGGTCGCCGCCGTCCTCGCCGAAAAAGAATCGGCCTCCGCGACGCTCGCCGCCGCCGAGCGATCGCGATCGGATGCGGTGACGCGGCTGGCCGCCGCCCGCGATCGCGCCGCGACCGCGCACGCCGAGGCCTTGGGAGGACTTAGGCCGATCACGAGCGAGCAATGGGATTACGCCAAGGCGCGGCACCTGTTGTTCCGCGCCGGTTTCGGAGGCACGCCTGAAGACGTGAAGAAACTCGTCGAACTCGGTCCGCATAAGGCCGTCGAGTTCCTTGTTGAATACCGCGCGAGGCCCGTGGCGAACCTGGAGTTCAACGTGCTCGATTGGGAACGGCCGCTCGACTACGAAAACCGATTGCACGCCGATGCGCGGAACCGAATGGCCGAACAGGACGAACGGCGCGATGCGACACAGCACGCGGCACTCGTCGATTGGTGGGTCAAACGGATGGTCGAGTCTCCTCGGCCCCTCGAGGAGAAACTCGTCCTGTTCTGGCACGATCATTTTGCGTCGAGCTATCTCACGCTGCGGAACGCGCAGCTACTGCACCAGCAGAATCAGATGTTCCGCGCCTACGCCGACAACTTCGACGCGCTGCTCCATGGCATCGTGATCGATCCCGCGATGATCCAATACCTGAACAACGAGGAGAACGTCGCGGGCAACCATAACGAGAATCTGGGCCGCGAGGTGCTCGAACTGTTTTCGATCGGTGAGGAGAACAGTGCGGCGCACCGGCCCGATGGATACACCGAGACGGACGTCCGCGACGCGAACACGCGGGCGCTGACCGGCGCGACGTTCGAGCGGTACTCGGGACAGTTTCGCTTCCGTGCGTCGCGCCACGACGGCGGTGTGAAGACGCTCCTGGGGAAGGCCGGCGCGTGGGGCCCCCACGAGGCCGTCGATGTCATCCTCGAACACCCGGCGGTCGCCGACTACCTGGCCCGCAAACTATGGCGGTATTTCGTGCGATGGGACATCGATCCCGAGTCCGCGGACCGGGTCGCGCACGTCCTTCGGGCGAACGGTTATCGCTTGCGCCCCGCGCTGGGAAACCTCTTTCTGTCTGAAGCATTCTACGATCCCGCGTCGATGGGCGCGCACATCAAGAGCCCCGTCGAGCTGATGGTCGGCACGGCAAGGACGATCAAAATCGCGAAACCCGAGTATCCCCAATGGCGCCACGCGCTTTCCAATACGGGCCAGGCGCTGTTCGATCCGCCAAGCGTCGCGGGATGGCCCGAAGGAAGGCATTGGATCAACGCGAACCTCCTGATGCTCCGATACACGGCGGTCGCCGAGTTGATCAAGAAATCGGAAACCGACTTCGTCGCCGAATTCAAGAAGACGCCCCTCCGCAATGCGGATGAGGTCGTAGACCATTTGACGCGCCGGTTCCTGCTCGTCGAGTTGAGCGAGGAGAAGCGCAAGTCGCTTGTCGAGTGCCTCGGCCCGTTGCCTCCCACGTCCGAATGGGATTCGAAGGCCAAGGAGATTCAGGCGAAGCTCTTGGAAGCGATCATGTTGATCGTAAGCTGCCCGGAATATCAAGTCAGTTGACGTCCGAATTTCGTGTTCCGCGAAAGGAGCCGCACCGAGGCGGCGAACCGCCCGGGTGGTCCTTGATCCGGATCGATGAACGCAAAGGAAATCGGGAAATGCCGAAGATCGCCGTAACAACGCGCCGTGAGTGGTTGACGCGGGGTTTGGGACTTGTCGGAATCGGAGGCGCGGTGCCCCGGTTCCTGGTTCGGTCCGCGCTCGGCGGCCCGACGGCCGAGCCCGATCAACGCGTGCTCGTCGTCCTACAGCTCGACGGCGGCAACGACGCGCTGAGCACGCTGGTGCCGTACGGCAATCCGCGTTATTACGAATACCGCAAGGAAGCGACGCGCATACCCGAGTCCGAGGTCATTCGCGTCAACGAGGCGCTCGGATTCCATCCGCATCTCGGCGGATGGAAGAGGCTGCTCGACAAAGGATGGCTGGCCGCCGTGCAGGGGATCGGCTATCCCAATCCGAACTACAGCCATTTCACGGCGACCGATACGTGGCTCATGGGCGATCCGCGAGGCCGGCAGGTCCCGTTCGGATGGGTCGGCCGCGCGTGCGACGCCGGTTTTCCCGACTCGTCCGACGCGAAACGCGCCGTCGCCGTCGGCAACAGCTTCGGCGCCGGATTGGCGCTGCGCGGCGAGCGGCATTCGGGGATTCTGATCAACGACCCGTCGACCTTCGGATACGGCAGCGCCGACAACGACCGGCAGCTCGCGACCTATGGCCGGCTCAACGACTCCGGCGTCGCGACGCGCGCGGGTGAACTCGAATGGATCACAAGCACGGCGATCACGGCGAACGCGGCCTCGGAGGAGATCCGCCGCGTCGCGATGGCCTATCGCCCGAAAGTCAATTACCCCGACACGGCATACGGGCGCCACTTGCGCACGATCGCGGGGTTGATCGCCGGGGGATTGTCGTCCCGCATCTATTGGACGGGAAGGGACGGGCGATTCGAGTTCGACACGCACGCCAATCAGAAACCGAAACACGACGGACTGCTCAAGGAATTGAACGACGCGTTGACCGCGTTCTGGGATGACCTCGACGGACACGGCCAGGCGAATCGCGTGCTCCTTTTCACCATCAGCGAATTCGGCCGGACGTCGAAGGAGAACGGCAACAAGGGCACGGACCACGCCGCCGCTTCGACCCAGTTCCTGTTCGGGCCCGGCGTCAAGCCGGGCATCCATGGAACGCATCCCAGCCTCGAGCCCGAGGACCTGTTGCCGATCGGTTCGAGTTTCCCGCACAGCGTCGATTTTCGAAGCCTCTACGCGACGGTCCTCGATAAGTGGCTTGGCATCTCCGGTGAACGGGCGCTCGGCCAAGCCTGGCCCCTGCTGGACTGCGTCGCGTGATCGGATCGACGCGCACTCATCCGCCTGTCGCGGCGAGCATCAGGCGCGCGTCGCTCGCCTCCGACTTTGTGAACGTGTCCGCGACGCGCCCTCGGGCGAGCACGAGGAATCGGTCGCAGAGCGCGAGGAGTTCGGGTAGATCCGACGTGATGAGAATCTGCGCGATGCCTTCCCGGGCGAGGTCCATCATGAGCCGGTAGATCTCGTACTTCGCGCCGACGTCGACGCCCTTGGTCGGTTCGTCCAGAAGGAGAACGCGAGGACCGGCGAAGAGCGTCTTGGAGAGCACGACCTTTTGTTGATTGCCGCCGCTCAAGGTCGAAACGGGTGTTTCGACATGCGGCGCTCGGATCGACAGCTTTCGAACGAATGCGCGGGCCGCGTCGAGCTCCCGCGCGCGGTCGATGATTCCGAACCGCGAGATTCGCCGCAGGTCATGGAGCGACACGTTTTCCCGGATGGACTTGTCGAGCAGCAGACCGTCCCGCTTGCGGTCCTCGGTCAAGAGGCCGATTCCATGCCGTTTCGCGTCGAATGAATTCCGGATGACGACCTTTCGTCCGTCCACCCACACCGATCCGCGCGACGGGATCCGGCCGTAGATCGCGTTCACGACTTCGCTGCGGCCGGATCCGACAAGTCCTCCGAGCCCGAGGATCTCGCCCCGCCACACCGAGAACGACACGTCCTCGACCACATTGCGCCGCGCCACATGCGGATGGGGTACCGTGATCCGCTCGACCCGGATCGCCTCGCCGTCGCCGATCCGCGAATCCCGCGTGGGATAGAACGCGTCGAGCGTCCGCCCGATCATGGCCGCGACAATACGCCGTTCGTCGAACGCCGATCGGTCGAATTCGGCGGCCACGGTTCCGTCGCGGAGCACGGTCGCGCGGTCGGCGATTTCAAACAGCTCCGCCAGCTTGTGCGTGATCAGAACGGTCGTCATCCCGCGGTCCCGGAGCCGTTCCACGATCCGGAACAGGGTCCGCGACTCGTCCCGCGTCAGGCACGCCGTCGCCTCGTCGAGGATCAAGACGACCGGATCGTCGGCGAGCGCCCGCGCGATCATGACCAATTGCCGTTGGCTTGCGTTGAGCGTCGCGACGGCGCGGCGCGGATCGAGTTGGATGCCGTTTCGCTCAAGCAGCGCGGCGGCCCGATCGAACAGCCGCGGGAACCGCACGAACCGCGCGCCTCGACCATTCCACGCGCCGACGAAAACGTTTTCCGCGACGGTGAGGTTGTCGAGGACCGTGATTTCCTGCGGGACGTAACCGATCCCCAGCGTCTTCGCGTCGGCCGGAGACCGCATGGCGATCGGCCGTCCGTCGAGGCGAATCGAGCCTTGAAACGTTCCGGCCGCGTAGACGCCGTCGAGGATCTTCATCAACGTCGACTTGCCCGCTCCATTTTCGCCGACCAGCGCGTGGACTTGCCGCCGCCGCACTTGGATCGTCACATCCGACAGGGCGAGCACACCCGGAAACCGCTTGGTGATCCCGAGCATTTCGAGCGCGAACGGCGTCGCGGCGGCGTCTTGGAGTCGCGTCGTCACGGTCTGCGATCAAGATGAAAAAGGGAAGAAGGAATCGCTCGGCGCACCTAGCGCGCGATGGCCGCCTCGACCTTGTCGATCAATGCGTAATACGGCCCCGTCTTTTCCCGTGTCAGGAACGGCGCGGTCAGTTTCGTCCACCAGGGGATCGATTCGCCCCGCACAATCCGGTCGAGGAGTTCGGCGGCCCCAAACGACTCTTCCCAAAGAGGTTGGGCGATCACGGCGTGAATCGAACCATCCTTGACCAGGTCGAGATTGACTCGCGTGTAGTCCATCGAGACCACGACAAGCGATTTCCCCGTCTCGCGCTGCGCGCCCGACCAGGTCGTGGCTCCGTTCCCCGTAGTCGAAAGGGCCGCGACGACATCGGGGTTCGCCTGGAGAATGGAAACCGCGCGGGCAATCGCCTTGGGCGCGTCGAACGTCTCCTCCTGCGGTTCGAGCACCTTGACGTCGGGATAGAGATCGCCCAACGTCTTCGCGAATGTCACGGCGACCAGATTCTCGGTCGAGTTGAACGAGCCTTGCGTCACGGCGACGGCCCCCTTACCCCCGATCGCCTTGCCGATTTCCTTCGCCGCTTCGGCCGCGTATGCGGCTGGATCGCAACTGATGATTCCCGACGCGCCGGGTACCGATCCTTCAGGCGACGGAAAATGCGGGAGCACGATCGGCAATCCGGTCCGCGCTGCCTTTTCGATGAACGGATTCCAACCCGGATTGCCTGTCCAAACGGCCATACCGGCCGCGTCGCCTTTGGCGAGCGCCTGTTCGGCGAGGGCGATCGTCGAGCTCAGATCGTCATTGTCGGCGCCGATGATCTCTCCGTCGTATCCAAATTCCCGGCATCCTTCGAGAAACGCGATTTGCGTCAACTGATGGACCGGATGGCCCTTGAGGCCCTGGACCCAATAGAACTTCTTCTTGGTCGTGGCCGGGTTACTTGTCCCGGTCGAACGCGGGCCGCACGCGGCGACGGCCATCAACAAGAAGCAGGCGGCCAACATCCGCATCGATCGAGTCGATTTCATGGTGGACTCCGAGAAACGATCACGAGATCTTGGTGCGCCGCCGCAGCAGGTCGACGCCGACCGCGACGACCATGATGACTCCGACCGCGACCGTCTGCCAGTGCGTATTCACGCCGGCGACGACGAGCCCGCTCCGGACAACCTGCATCAACAGGAGCCCGAGGAACGTCCCGACCACGGTACCCACGCCTCCGAACAGGCTGACGCCTCCGATGACGACGCTCGCGATGACGTCGAGTTCCCACCCGGTGCCGATCTCGGGCTGGCCGACGTTGAGCTGACACATGAGCAGGATGCCGGCGGCGGCGGCCAGCGCGCCCGTGAACACATAGCAGGCGATCCGGACACGCGTCGTCGGAATGCCCGCGATCGCCGCGACTTCGACGTTGCCTCCCGTCGCGTAGACCATGCGGCCGTACACCGTCCTGCGAAGGCACAGGTCGGCGAGTACGACCAGAGCCGCGAAGAGCAGGAACGCCCAGGAAAGGCCGAGCGGTTCGGCTCGGCCGAACTCCTTGAGCGCGTCGGGGATCGGATAGATCGGGTATCCCTTGCACAAGAGGTAGTTGAGTCCGCGCGCGACGTAGAGCATGCCGAGCGTCGCGATAAACGCCGGGATGCCGATCCGAACCGACAGCACGCCGTTGATCAGCCCCGCGGCCGCTCCGACCGCCAGCCCGGCCGCGATTCCGGCGGGAACCGGCCATCCTTGGGCCTTCATCAACCATGACGCGGTGATCGCGCAGAGTCCGGCGACCGACCCCACCGACAAATCGATGCCGCCGGAGATCATCAACCACGTTTGCCCGACGGCGATCATCCCGACGAACGCCATGGCGCGCAGGATGGCGGAGACGCTGCTTTCGCCGAGAAACGTCGGGTTGATCGATTGGAAGACGACGGCGCAAACCACGAGCGGAGCGAGGATGCCCGCCTCGGGAATCGCCCATAGTCTCCGGATGGACTCGACAAACTTCCGCATCAGACCCCCGGCACGTATCCGATTCCGAATCGCGACGAGGACGCGGCGCGGAAGTCCGATATGAGCGACATGAGCGCGGTCGTTCCCCCGTCGGCGACGATCGTCTGTCCGACAATGTAGGCCGCGTGATCGGAGCAAAGGAAGACCACAAGCGAGGCGATCTCGCGTTTCTCGCCGGATCGGCCGAGCGGTATTTTCTCAGACGCCGTTTTTCGCGCGGACTCGTCGGTGAACCCGGGGATCGCCTTGTGGTAGTTCTCGACGGTGACCCATCCGGGAGCGACGGCATTCACGCGGATTCCGTGATGGGCGAGTTCCACGCCGAGCGCCCGCGTCTGCGCGATGATCGCGCCTTTGGTACCGGCATAGACGGCGTGTTCGGGCGCGCCCGAAAGGCCGTGGATCGACGCGATGTTGCAGATCGCGCCCGATCCTCGGTTCCGCATGTCGGCCGCGATGCGCCGCGTCAGGAAGAAGGGCGCTCGGACATTGACCGCGTAGAGGCGGTCGAACTGTTCGGGTTCGACATCCGCGAGCGGGCGGTTGAACGTGATTCCCGCGTTGTTGACGAGACAATCGATGCCGCCGAGCGCGGCGACGGCCCGATCGCCGAGCTCGATCGCGGCGTGGGGCGAGTCGAAATCGGCTTGGATCGATTCGCCCCGGCGGCCCATCGCGCGGATCGCGTCGACCGCCGACCGCGCGCCCTGCTCATCGTGCGCGTAATGCACGACCACATCCGCGCCGGCCCGCGCGCATTCAATCGCGATTTCCCGTCCGATCCCCGTGCCGGCGCCCGTGACCAGCGTGCGTTTTCCGGCAAGATCCAACGTCAATGCCATCGTGGAAAAACTCCCCCAAGTCGTGGTTCGCTCCGCGAACCACCGAACCCCCAAAACGGACTCGATACGCGGGCAGGCTGATCGCCGAGCGATCAGCGACAAAGTCGTGGTTCACTCCGCGAACCACCGAACCCCCAAAACGGACTCGATACGCGGGCAGGCTGATCGCCGAGCGATCAGCGACTTGGGACCTCCTCATACTCAAACACAAACGCCACATTCGACCGTCCGTCGGAACGGCATGGGAGACCGGACTCCGACAACGCACGCCCCGTCCGCTCCTCGACCGCCTCTTGGTCCCAGTCCCGCACGGCATAGCGCCGATCGGGTTCCAGACCCGATGGATAGACATCCAATCGAGCCTCCGAATCACCGGCGCCTCGAAAGATCTGGACGATTCCCTTGCCCTGATCGGGATCATGAAACTGGAACGCCAGCCACTTGCTGGGATCCGTGGTCCACGGCGTGAGCGGATAATAGTCCGCCGCGAAGAGCGAGCGGACCTCGCGGAAACGATCCAAATGCCGGCGGAGCGAAGCGACCCGCGAATCCTCGTTGAAGTCGATCGCGTAGGAAACGCAGGCACCCATGCCGCTCCTCAGAGCCGTTTCGTCGGCCGAACGCGAACCGAGTCCATGAAGGGGCAGCCAGTGTGAAAGACCGTGCGTCATCGCCTGCGCGTTGCGCGGGTAATTCGCATCATCCCAACAACTGTCGCTCCGCCACAGCGCGACGCAGCGTCGCATCATTTCGAAATCGAGTCGCCGTCCGCCCGAGGCGCAGTTGTCGAGGATCAGACCGGGGTTGCGATCGGTCAAGGCATCGAGATACGCGTAAAGGCCCTCGATGTAGCGCGCCTCGCGCAATCCGATTGAGTCGGCGGACTCGTCTGTGTGCCAGAAGAAGGCCGGATACAGATTGAAATCCTGCCGGTAGATCGCGATCTCCGCGTCTTGGATTTCCCGAGATCCGGCTGTCGATCGCGGCGCCTCGACCTGTTCCGATCGACGACTCGGGCGGTAGTTTGGCCGATCGCGTGACGGGGATGTTTTCGGTCCCATACGTATAAAAAATGGCCGTGATCATGCCGATCGACGCGCCGAACGACTCGTTCCCCGGGAGCGTGTCGCCGCTTTCCCTCGCGATCGACTTGTCGGCTCCAACCACGACGAATTCATCGACCTTGGCGCGCTGATTGGTGTCCAGGTTGTGATTGAACCAACCCTCGATCGTCGCCGCTCGACGGTTGGTGGACCGGAGCCACCATGTGCGATTCGTGTCCGTATCGCTCGGCCGTTCGCGTTTCTGGCCGATCGTATTGACGCCGTCGATATAGACGGCGGCGTACGTGGTCTCTTCCCCGCGGTTCCAAATCCGGAGCTGGTACTTTTCGCCCACCGACAGGGGCACAAAGAGACGTCCGTCGATCGCGACCGGATCGCGCGTCTCGCCGTCGACCACCACGCCGACGCCGTACGGGAATCCGTCGCGCGCGATCGGATGGCCAAGCCCGCCGATCAGGTTCGCGTATTGTTCACGCTCGGCCGCGAGCCCCAGTCCCCATTTGTCGCCGTCGAGCAACCCCGTCGCTTCGATCTTCCCGTCCTTCCATTCGCGCACGACGAAACTCTCGCCGCAATACGCGGCATCGCTCAGCGATTTTGTATGGTCCCGAGATTGGGAACTAAAGGCCGATTTCCGGCTCAGATCGACGCCGATGAGCTTGACCGGCAGCTTATCGGAACCGGATTTTCCGCCGTGTTCGGGACCCGGGTCGATCACCGTCGGGTAGACGAGTGAATCGGCGCCCGTGCGCTTCATGATCAGGTCCCAGAGTTCCTCGGATCCGACGTCGGAAAGTCGTCGTCCGTTCAGCGCGTTGAGCACGGCTTCCTGAGGCACGACGTCGAATCCCTCGCCCGACGCGTTCACGAGCTCCTCGTAAAGTTCGCTCGCCCAAACCGTACTGAGCGGTCCGACCGTGTTCTTCACGACAAGGTCTTTTTCCCCGTCAGGCCGCTTCTCCTTCTGCCGGACGAGAGCCTGGGGCAGCACGGCGACCCGCTTGTATCCTTTCCTCTTGATGGCGGCGATCACCTTGTCGCTCGACGACGGGCTGAGCGGCTGCGTCGCGCCCGCGCGCGGCGCGGCGGTCAGGATGGCGACGAGCACGAACAGGCAAGCGGCTCGGCGTCGAAGCGACGGCTCGGCGTACCAAGCCTGTTTCCGTGGGCATGTGTGAGCCGGCATTGTCGTCGTTCTCCTGCTCGATGGGATTGGAACCGATGGGGTCGATCCGTCGCATTCCGAGCGGTTCATCGGATTGGGCGCGGGCCAACCTCGCCGCACGCGGCCGAAATTCCCGGACGGGACGGGCCGCGTCGATCCGCGTTGTTGCTCCATGCATCAAGAACGCGATCGGCACCCATCGGCGGTCACGAATCTTCAAGAAAGACGGCGGTCTCCATCCGACGGATGCCCTGCCCCTATGGCCAGAGTAGTGGTTTCCGTGAACGGCGGCAAGACGCGACGCGTCCCCTGCGCGACGCACGGTCCCACGCGGATGTCCGTCGCGTCGCGGCGATGGTAAGCTGTTTCGGCCTTCGGCGATACGGATCGCCGGGCCCGTTGCGCGGATGACTCTACGCGGGAGAACCCCTGGAATGTGGAAAGCCCTATCGATATCGATTCGACGACCCGCAATGCGGCATGCCGGTTTCCTTTCGCTCTGCCTGATCGCGATCGGCGATGCCAGGGCCGAGGATTGGGCTCGGTTCCGAGGCCCCAACGGATCGGGAATCAGCGTATCCGAACCGCCCGTGCAATGGAGCGGCCCGGAAAACCGGAACATCGTCTGGAAGACGGCCCTTCCCGGCGCGGGCGCGTCAAGCCCGATCGTCTGGGGCGAGCATGTGTATCTGACGGCGTACACGGGATACCTCGAACCGGGTCAACCGGGTGGAAGGCTCGAGGACCTCAAACGCCACTTGATCGCCGTTCGCCGTCGCGACGGAGCGATCGCCTGGAAAAAGTCGGTTGACGCCGAGTTGCCCGAAGAGGAGCGGATTCGCGACCACGGCTACGCGGCGAGCACTCCGGCGGCCGATGCCGAACGGGTCTATGTCTTTTACGGAAAGTCGGGCGTACTCGCCTACGATCATTCCGGGAACTTGGCCTGGCGAGCGGATGTCGGGTCGGGCACGAACGGATGGGGCTCCGGAGCGTCGCCCGTCCTCTTTCACGATCTGGTGCTGATCAACGCGAGCGTCGAGAGCCAATCCCTTGTCGCGCTCGACCGCGCGACGGGCGCCGAACGATGGCGGCTCCGCAATGTCCATGAGGCGTGGAATACGCCGATCGTGACGGAACCGGATTCGGGCAAGGCGGAAGTGATCGTCGCGGTCAAAGGACAAATACTCGGAGTCGATCCCGAAACGGGTACTCGGCGATGGTCGTGCAAGACGGATATCGGATGGTATATGGTTCCGAGCCCCGTCGCGTCGGACGGAATCGTCTATTGTCTGGGCGGCCGTTCCGGAATCGCCGGGCTGGCCGTCCGTGCGGGCGGATCGGGCGATGTGACGGCCGAGCGCAGGCTCTGGACGAGCACACGGGGAGCGAACGTGTCGTCGCCCATCCACCACGACGGCCGACTCTATTGGGCGAACGAAGCGCGGGGCATCGCCTACTGCGCGGACGCCAAGACGGGCGACGTGGTCTACGAGGAGAAGCTCGAACGAGCCGGACAGATCTACGCGTCGGCATTCCTGGCGGGCGGTCGACTTTATTATCTCACGCGCGACGGTCGCACATTCGTTGTGGAAGCGGGTCCGAAATTCAGCCTGCTGGCGACGAACGACCTGCGCGACGGCGGTGTCTTTAACGGCAGCCCGGCGCCGGACGGACCGCGGCTCCTGATCCGATCGGACAAGTTCCTCTATTGCATGGGCGAATCGCGGTAGGCGGAACTTCCGCCGCCGCGCGCCGCGCTTTAGAATGCGCCGGCCGTTCCCTTTCATTCCGGGTCGATCCGACTCCGATCGTGCGCGACGAGGAAAACGCGATGAACCAGTCACCGAGCGCGAGCGTCATGCCGCGTCTGTCGATCATGATGTTCCTGCAGTTCTTCATCTGGGGATCGTGGTACGTGACCGCGCCGCTCTTCTTGGGCAAGATCGGATTCGGCGGCCCCGAGTTCGGCTGGACCTATTCGGTGGGCCCGATCGCGGGCATCCTCTCTCCGTTTTTCGTCGGCATGATCGCCGACCGGTTTTTCGCGACCGAACGCATCCTCGGCGTGATGCATCTGGCGGGCGCCGCGGCCATGTTCGCCGCGGCGTCCCTGATGGGCTCGCACGAACCGATGGCGTTCGTCGCGGGAGCGACCCGCGTCGAGATCCCGTCGCTCGCCCTGTCGCGGGAAGCGGCGAGCCCCGCGGTCGTCAATCTGCTGTTCTTCGCCCACATGCTCTGCTACTTCCCGACCCTCGCGCTGACCAATTCGATCGCCTTGCACAGCATGCGCAATCCGGAGAAGCAGTTTCCGTTGATCCGCGTCTTCGGAACGATCGGGTGGATCGTCGCGGGCGTGTTCGTCAGTTGGCAAGGTTGGGACGCGGCCGTGAACCTCTTCTACCTCGCGGCCGTTTCGGCCGCCGTCATGGGCGTCTATAGCTTCACGTTGCCGCACACGCCGCCCGCCGGAAAAGGCAAACAGGTCCGCATCGGCGAACTGCTCGGTTTCGACGCGCTCGGCATGCTCGCCAAGCCGTCGTTTTTCGTCTTCATGTTGAGTTCATTCCTGATCTGCATTCCGCTCGCCTTTTATTACCAAATGGCGGCGAAGTTCGTCGATCATTCCGGGCTCGTCAATCCCGCGTTCAAGATGAGCTTCGGGCAGATGTCCGAGATCTTCTTCATGCTCGTGATGCCGCTCTTCTTCGCGCGGCTCGGCGTCAAATGGATGCTCTTCGTCGGTATGCTCGCGTGGGTCGTTCGATACGCGCTCTTCGCGGCGACGGCGACGACCGGCCTCGCGCCGCTCGTCTTGGCGGGCATCGTCCTGCATGGGATCTGCTACGACTTCTTCTTCGTCACGGGCCAGATCTACACGGACAAGGCGGCCCCGTCGCACGTCCGCGCCCAGGCCCAGGGCATGCTCGTGCTGTTCACGCTCGGCTTGGGAATGCTCATCGGCGCCCAAGCCGCCGGCCAAATCGAAAAACGCCACACGAGCGCCGACCAGGAGGCGAAAGCCAAGGAGGCCGAAGCGATCGCGAAACGGATCGCCGCGATCGAATCGAACGACCGAAAAGGGCCGACCGAACTGGAACAGATCGCCGCCTTGCGCAAGCAACGCTCCGAGATCCTGCTCGCCACCGTCCAGTGGAGACAGGTGTGGAGTATTCCGTCCGCCGGAGCGGCGTTGGTGATGCTCCTGTTCCTGGTCGCGTTCCGCGATCCGGGCCGCTCGGGAGACGGATCGGCGCACCCCGAACCACGCCCGTGACGACGGCTCGGACAACGCGCGCGGCGTTCCGTCGATCCGCCGTCGATACGCTCTTCGCACCGTTCGCGATCCGCCTACGCGCCGAAAAGTTCCCAAACGGGCGCGTGGGGGGAATCGACGAGCGGCACGGAGCGGCCGTCGGGGCCGGGCAGTTCGAGCCGGGGGTCGATGCCAAGGCTCCAGAAGATCGTCGCGGCCAGGTCGGGCGGTTCGACCGGCCGCTCGACCGGCTCGCCCGCCACGGCGTCGCTTCGTCCGACGACGCGCCCGCCCGAAACGCCGCCTCCTGCGAACGCGCACGTGAAGCACTGCGGCCAGTGGTCGCGTCCGCCCGCCGCGTTGATTCTCGGCGTGCGGCCGAATTCGGCGACGCTGCAAACGAGGGTCGTGTCGAGCAGGCCGCGCTGATCGAGGTCCTCGATCAGCGCGCTGGTCGCCTGGTCGACCATCGGCGCGACGGTCGATCGCATGGCGTCCATCGTCGTGAACGGCGCGAATCCGTGGACATCCCAGGTCGGCTCGTCGAACACCGTCGGAAACGTGTTGATCGTGACGAACCGCACACCGGCCTCCACAAGCCGGCGGGCGGCGAGGCACGACTGACCGAAACGTGTCACTCCGTATCTCCGGCGGACCGAATCGCGCTCGGCCGCCACGTTCCAGGCGGCCAAAGCCCGTTCGTTCGCGACCATCCGGAAGGCCCGGTCGAAATGGCGGTCCGGGGGACGGCGTTCGGCGATCGATTCGAGTCGTCGGATCGCGTCATCGGCGGCGCCCCGCCAGGACCCGCCGCCCGTCACCTCGATCGGCGTCCACGGGTCATATCCTCTGCCCAGGAATCCCGCCGATTGGCCGTTCGGCAGGTTGCCCCCGCCGCGGCCCATCGGTTCGGGGACCACGGCGAAGGCGGCGGACCGATCGCGATCGCCGAGCGCGAACGATGCGGCCGCGCCGAAATGCGGCGTTTCCAGGCCTCGCGTGAAATACCGCCCGGTCTGCATGATCTGCCACCCGGCGTCATGCGCGGCCGGCGCTCCGTGACGGCAGGACCGGACGAGCGAGAACCGGTCGGCGATCCGCGCGTGCAGCGGAAAGAGCTCGGAAATCCACGTGCCGGGCACGGCGGTCGCGATCGGCCGATACGGGCCGCGGATCTCGGACGGCGCATCGGGTTTTGGATCGAACGTGTCGAGCTGGCTGGGGCCGCCCACGTTGAAGATGACAATGCACGAACGGTCCGGGCCGCCGCCCCCCGTCCTCTCGGAAGCTTCGAGAAGCCGCGGCAGGTTCAGGCCGACGGCGCCGAGCGACCCGGCTTGGAGGAAGGCGCGCCGAGTCGTCATGCGCGATGGGGTGGCTGGCCGCGAATCATGGGAATCGATCATGGTGAGAGAACCCACGGAGTTGCCATCGGCGAGCGGTTGCTCCAAGACGGGAGGTCGCGCGGCGCGTGTCACGATTCAACATGCCGGCCATGCTAGCTCCACGGATCGCCTGTTGCCACACGGGATTGCCAAACGGGTGGCCGCCCGCGGCCGATCTCCCGTCAGGAGCCGATCGGATCCGTCGGTCGCCGGCCGCTCAGCGAGTCCTCTCTAGGGCAAAATCCGCGCCGCGAAGTTGCATTTCCCGGTGGACGGCCTACACTGAGGGCTATTCGCGGACGCCGCAGTGGGCCTTGGGGGAGCGAGCGGACGGCGCCCGTGCGTGTCACGTTGAGGTCATTGTCATTATCCCGCGGTGGCCTGTTATTGCCGCGGGTTCATGAGTTCGGTTTGGCCGTTCGGCATTTTTCGATTCTTTTTTTGGAGGAGCGTGTATGCGTCGGCACTCGTCGAAGCGAGGGTTCACGTTGGTGGAACTCCTCGTGGTCATCGCCATCATCGGCATCTTGGTCGCCTTGCTCTTGCCGGCTGTGCAGGCCGCGCGGGAGGCGGCGCGCCGGACCCAGTGCATCAACAACCTGCACAACGCGGTCTTGGCGCTCCACAACTTCCACGACACGTACAAGCGGTTTCCAGCGGCGCATCAAATGGGAAAGACCTGGTATTCCGGGTACCAGCGTAACGATGCGCCCGGCGGCTACACGCCGAGTTCTTCGTATCCCGCGGAAGGTCCGTTCTGGAGCTGGATGATGCGGATCGCTCCGTACATCGAAATGAACACGCTCTATGATATGGCCGACATGCGCGGCGTCTCCGCGGCTTGGCCGTGGTGGCAGCAATTCCCGACGACGGTCAGCCCGGGCGGCGCGATCATTTCAGCCAAGTGCCCCATGCTCAAATGCCCGTCCGATCCGCGCAGCAATTTGCAATGGGGTTCGGGAACGACGATCGCCGCGCTGACGTCGTACCTCGGCGTCACGGGCCGAAACCAGTTCAAGGAAGCGCCCGCGAACGGTCAGGATGGGATGCTCTTCGTCAATTCGGGAATCACGATGGGCCAGGTTTATGACGGCACGAGCAATACGTTGATCATCGGCGAGCGTCCGCCGTCGAGCTCGCTGGAATACGGCTGGCAATGGGCCGGATCGGGCGACTATCCCTACTTCGGTACCTCGGACGTGGTGCTCGGCGTGTTCGAACGCGCGGGCGCTCCCAACGCGCAGCCCGACTTTTTCCGCAAGGGTGCGATCAACGACCCGAATGACCTGCACCGGTACCATTTCTGGAGCCTTCACCCCAACGGCGCCAACTGGGCGTTGACCGATGGAAGCGTACGCTTCATCGCGTACACGGCGGCCGGCCCGCAGAACCTCACGGGCCAACCGTACGTTCCGACCGTGATCGAAGCCATGTCGACGCGGGCGGCCGGTGAGACCGTCGATCAGACCAACTAGTCCGCTCATGGTCGAGTGGTTTCGTCTGTTCGAATCAACGACGCGCGGTGGCCATGCCGCGCGTCGTTTTTTCCCGATTGCTTGCTGTTTGAATCGGTGTTTTCGTTTCAGGAGGCTTTCATGCGACGTGGACTGATCGTAGGGCTGCTCGCGCTGGTTTGCGCGGGCCCGATGCTGACGGGATGTCAGAAGAAAGACCCCGAACCGGCTCCCGGGACCGTTCCGGATATCCCTCCCGGCCGCGGCGCGGCGGGCGGCAAAGGTGGACCGGCGGGCGGGCCGGCGGGCGGCGCGCCGGAGAAGCCGCCCGAGTAGGCCCAAACGGCCCCAATGGACGAGCGACCCGGTTCGGCCATAGCGCCCGAGAACCGGGCCGACTCCGACCGCGGGCGTTGGATCGCTGGGAGCGTGCCGCGTGCGACGCCTTCATGCGTATCGGTCATGTCGGCTTCACGATGACGCCGGGCCGGCGGGAAAGTCGGCTGGCCCGGCGCCTGTTGTTCTCCGCGGAGTGCCGGCCACCGAAACGGACCGGTACGACATCCTACGGGCATACTCCGAACGCCAGTCGGTTGGTTGAGCGATCCGCGATCGGCGACTATGATGGCGACCGAGAGAGGCGAGTCGACGTCGCGACGGCGGGAAGAAGACACGTGTCGTTTTCGGGTCCTTATTCGAGAACAGGGTTTGAGAGGGAAACATGAGAGGTCTGCGTTCCATGCGGGGCCGGCGCGGGTTCACGCTGGTCGAACTGTTGGTCGTGATCGCCATCATCGGCATTCTGGTCGCGCTGCTCCTTCCCGCCGTTCAGGCCGCGCGCGAAGCCGCGCGGCGCATGCAGTGCGGGAACAACCTCAAGCAGTTGGGGCTCGCCAACCACAACTACCATGACACATTCAAGTCACTTCCGATGGCCTACAGCGTCACGATCCAGCCGAACATGAGCTTCAACGTTCAGTCGTGGGGTTCGTCGATCCTGCCGTTCATCGAACAGCAACCGCTCTATGACCAGTACGATCCCCGGTTCCCCGCGTGCAATCAGGCCGGCGCGCAGGGCCTTCAGAACATGACGGTGATCCAGACGGTCATCCAGACGTTTCTCTGCCCCTCCGCGCCTCCGGGCGGCACGCGGATTTACAACGGAGCCATTCCGAGTGGCGCGGTGCCGGGCCTTCCCACGCTGACGTGGAGAGCGGCGCCTTCGGACTATTGCATCGCGACGGGTGTGCGCGGCGCGTTCGCGAACCTCGCTTACGCGGCGAGCGGTGGAGCGGGCGGTACGCGGCACGGCGCGATTCAGCCCCACATCAACCTGCTCTTCGCCAATTACATGGACTTCAAGAACAACAATCTTTCCAACATCACCGACGGTACGTCCAATACGATCCTGCTCGGCGAACGCACGGGCGGCGGGCCGAGCTTCTACGCCAAGCGCATTCCCGTGTCCATTCCCGCGATCGCGCCCCTCAACGGCGGCGGCTGGGGCGACGCGCTCAACGGCGAACACTGGCTTTCCGGATCGCTCTATACGGGCATCACGTCGGTTCCCCAGGAAGGCCCGTGCGGCATCAATTGCACCAACATGCGGGGGTATGGGTTCCACTCGTTCCACAATCAAGGCTGCCAGTTCGCGATGTGCGACGGCTCGGTGCGGTTCATGTCCCAATCGGTCGCCGGGCTCGTGCTCGCCGGACAAATCACGCGGGAAAAAGGCGAGGTCATTCCGAACGAGTGATCGGTCGGAAGCCGCGCTATCCGCCTCCGATTCGAGGAGGCATCATCGAGACGAAATAAGGAAGATCCGTCCATGACCAAGGTCCGTTTGCCGCGTGCTCGATGGAGCGCGCTTGTGATCCTCGCGGCCGCGTGCTGCGCATGCTCCGGCGACAAGTCCAATCGGAAGGAAACGTATCCACTCACCGGTACGGTGCTCGTTGATGGCCAACCCGCCGCCGACCTCAAGGTCGTGCTCGTCGACGACAAGGGCGTCGACGCGGCGAATCCGACCGTTTCGCTCGCCTATACTGACGCGTCCGGCAAGTTCGCCGTGTCGACCTACGATCAGGGTGACGGCGTTCCGCCCGGCGACTACACGCTGACATTCGAGTGGGGCCAGCTCAACATGCTGAGCATGGAATACGGCGGCCCCGACAAGCTTAAGGGTAAGTACAGCGATCCCAAGACTTCGACGATCAAGGTCAAGGTCGAGTCGGGCAAGCCGACGGACATGGGCAACGTGCAGCTTTCGACCAAGTGAAGCGCATGCGTGCCCCAACATCGCGCCGGTTCCACACGCTGCCGTTTCGCTTTTGCGGGCGAAACGGCGTTTTCCGTTCGGCGCGCTCTGTCGCGCTGGTTGCGTGTTGCGCCGGCTCGCTCGGCCTCTCCGCCGCAATCGCCGACGAGCCGTCGTCGACCCGCTCGGATGTGCCCGCCCACTCGGCCGAACTCGTCTTTCCTCTCCACCCGCAGCACAACCACGCGCCGGGAATCGTCGAGTGTCCGAACGGAGACCTGCTCGTCTCCTGGTACCGCGGTTCGGGCGAACGGCGATCGGACGACGTCGCCGTCTTCGGCGCGCGGCGGCGCGCCGGCGAATCGCATTGGAGCGAGCCGTTCCTGCTTGCCGATCGACCCGGCTTCCCCGACTGCAATACGTGCCTCTGGATCGACGGCCAGGATCGGCTCTGGCTTTTTTGGCCGACGATCCTCGCCAACACGTGGGAATCGTGTCTTACGAATTTCCGAGTTTCGTCGGAGTTCGCGGGGCCGAACGTGCCCGGCGCCCCGCGCTGGGATCGCGAGGGGCTCGTGCTGCTCAAGCCCGACGACTTCTCGGAAGAGGCGATCCGTGAACTCGACGCGTTCGTGGCCGCGTTCGGCGGCGCGTTGAATGACGCGCTCCGCGCCGAGGTCGCCATGTTTCGGCAACGCGTATCGGACAAGCTCTATCAGCGATTGGGGTGGCAGCCCCGATGCAAGCCGATCTCGGTTCCCTCCGGACGGATTCTGCTCCCGCTCTATTCCGACACGTTTTCCGCGTCGATCATGGCGATCAGCGACGACCAAGGGGAAACGTGGTACGCGAGCGAGCCCCTGCTCGGATTCGGCAATATTCAGCCGACCCTCTTGCGGCGCAAGAACGGTGGGCTCGTCGCGTTCATGCGCGAAAACGGCGTCCAAGAGAAGATCCGCACGGCCGAATCGTCCGACGAGGGCCGGACATGGGGCCAAGTCGGCGTGTGCGGTTTGCCGAATCCCGGATCGGGGCTCGACGGCGTCAATCTCGCCGGAGGCCGATGGCTGCTCGTCTACAACGACTCGACCCAAGACCGATCCAGCCTCGCCGTTTCCATGTCCGATGACGAAGGCCTCACCTGGAAATGGACACGGCACCTCGAGCGCGCGGCGAACGGGTCGTTCCATTATCCCGCGGTCATTCAGGCGAAGGACGGCACGATCCACGTCGTCTACAGTTACTTCGTCGAAGGCGGCAAGAGTATGAAACACGCGGCGTTCAACGAGGCGTGGATCGAAAGTGGAGACTGACCGTGCCATCGGCTCATGAACATCGGGTCGCGACCGCGACGCCTTCCTTCGGTCGGACAATCGGTCGAGCGGCGGCTCGCGTTTTCCCGTGCATTCTCGGCGCCGCGCTCCTCGCGGATTGCACGGCGCCCGCAACGCTTGTCGCCCAGGAAACAGCGTTCGACCGGTACATCCAGGCCCCGGATGCGAACTACGCATGGTCGTTGGTCCGAACGGTCGAGGGCAACCCGACAACGACGTACGTGATCAAGCTGACGTCGCAGAGCTGGCTCACACCCGCCGACGTGAATCGGACCGTCTGGGAACACTGGCTCATCGTCGTCAAGCCGAAACAGGTCGCGAGCCATACGGCGCTGCTCATGGTGACGGGCGGCGGCAATGGCGGTTCGCCTCCGGAAAAGGCGGACGCCATGATCCAGCGGATCGCCGAGGCGACTCGAACGGTTGTCGCCGAGCTCAAGATGGTCCCGAACCAGCCGCTCGAATTCCATCAGGACGGCCAACCCCGCAAGGAAGACGATCTGATCGCCTATGGCTGGGCCCAGTTCCTCGATGCCGGCGACCCGATCTGGCTCGCCCGTTTCCCGATGGTGAAGAGCGTCGTGCGCGCCATGGACTGCCTTCAGGAATTCACGCGGAGCGAGCAGGGCGGAGGCGACGAGGTCGAACGATTCGTCGTCGCGGGTGGATCCAAGCGCGGCTGGACGACCTGGATGACGGGCGCGGCGGATCGGCGCGTGGCCGCCCTCGTCCCGATTGTGATCGACGTCGTCAACCTGGACCCGTCGCTTGAGCATCACGCCGCCGCGTACGGCTTTTGGGCGACGCACATCGGTGATTATGTACGGCACGGCGTTCTGCGGAGGTGGCACGAACCGCGCCTTCAGGAGCTCTTTCGACACGTCGATCCCTACTATTATCTCGACCGGTTGACGATGCCCAAGTTCGTGCTCAACGCGACCGGCGACCAGTTCTTCACGCCCGACTCGTCCCGGTTCTATTACGACCAGTTGCAAGGCGAGAAGATCCTGCGATACGTTCCCAACGGTGACCATTCGCTGCGGGACACGGACGCGATCACCAGCCTGCTCGCCTATTATCAGCTCATCGTGACCGACACGCCGCGTCCGCGTTATGAATGGACGTTCGAGTCCGACGGATCGATCCGCGTCGTGACGCGCGACAAGCCGGAACGCGTCCAGGTGTGGCGCGCGACGAATCCCGACGCGCGGGATTTCCGGGTGATGACCTTGGGACGCAAGTTCGAAGCCGAAGACCTCGAAGACCAGGGCGACGGCGTATTTGTCGGACGGGCCCAACCTCCCGAGCGCGGCTGGACGGCGTTTCTGGTCGAATTGACCTACCACTGCGGCGTCGCGGCGCCGCTCAAGGTCTCGACGGCCGTACGCATTCTCCCCGAAAAACTTCCGTTCGAGGGGATCGATCCCGCGTCGGCGCCCTATGAGGTCGACGTCAAACCGGCGCCGCCCGGCGGCTCGCCCGCGAAATAGCCGGGTGAGCCGACTTCCAAGACGGCGCGCGGGGCCCCCCGCGATCGGTGGGTTGCGAGTACGCCGAGGTCTAGTCCGATCGGGCTTTCCGAGGGGGTCGCTCGATGCAGGGGCCGGGCGCGGTGTTTGCAACCGTGCGAAGCGCCGAGTACGATCGAACAGGGTAGGCGTTTCATACAGGGTGCTTCCGGTGCGTCGCCCGCTTGGGTTGCCGTTGAACGGGTATTTCCCTCAACGGGCCCTTGCGCGGGGATGGGAGCGGGTGCCCCACCCGCGCGGGGCTATCTCGGGCGACCCCGCTTCGGGGTCCGCTGTTCGGCCCGCAGTCGGCTCGATGCGGATATCCGGCCATGGCGTTGACCGCCGCACAGCTCGCGGAAGACCTCGTTCGACACCGGCTGATCGAGCCGGACGAGTTGGCGGCCGTGCGCGCGGGGATCGGAGGCGCGGACGACGACGGGCGTGGGGGCGGTGAACTGGCTCGACGCCTTGTCGACGACCAGAAGCTGACGCCGTTCCAAGCCCAACTGGCCTTGAACGGGCGGGCCAGGCACCTCGTCCTCGACAGCTATGTCATTCTGCGGAAGCTCGGCCACGGCGGCATGGGACAGGTGTACAAGGCGCGTCATCGCACGATGAAGCGCGAGGTCGCCATCAAGATCGTGTCATCGCTATCGGTGCGGGACGAAAAGGCCCTGAAACGGTTTCAGCGCGAAGTCGAAGCGGCCGCGCGGCTGAGCCATCCGAATGTCGTGACCTCGTACGACGCGGGCACGTGCCGGGGTGTGCATTATCTGGTCATGGAGTACGTGCACGGTCGCGATCTGGATTCGATCGTCCGGTCCCAAGGGCCGTTGCCGTCCGCACGCGCTGTCCATTGCGTCCTGCAGACCGCCCAGGCGCTTGCGTACGCCCACTCGCGCGGCGTGATCCACCGGGATATCAAGCCGGCGAACCTGCTGCTCGATATGGCGGGCGTGGTGAAAGTCCTGGATATGGGCTTGGCCCGGTTCATGCCGTCGATGGCGAGCGACGCCGCGGGGCTGACGGCGACCGGCATGTTGATGGGCACCGTCGACTACATGGCGCCCGAACAGGCGATCGATTCGAAGACGGCCGACGCGCGCTGCGATATCTATAGCCTCGGCTGCACCTTGTATTACCTGGTCACGGGGCGTCCGATCTACGACGACGACACGCCCATGAAGCGCATCATGGCCCATCAGGGCGCGGCCGTGCCCTTGTTGCCGCTCGACGATGGCCGGTTGAATGGGATCTTCCGGAAAATGGTCGCGAAGAAGGCCGACCAGCGGTTTGCCGGCGCCGAACCGTTGATCCAGGAGTTGGGGTCTTGGCTCGCCGAACACCGGTGTGACCAATCCTTGCGCGGGCTCGCCGACAGCACCATCATGCCGTTCGTCATGCTCGGCTCGGGTTCCGCGATCGGTCCGTCATCGGGTTCCGCGATCGGTCCGTCATCGGGTTCGGACGTTGGCGCGGCGGCCATCGAACGGCGTTCCGTACCGACGGCCTGCCCGGTCGGTTCGGGCCTGACGGGCATCGGCGAGTCGTACGCGGTGGGCACGGCCTCGCCGAGCTCGACGATCGCGCGCGGGGAGTTCCCTTCGAGTCGGCGGACCTCGACCGGCCTCTCGACCTCGACCGGCCTCTCGACCGATTCAGGGCCTCGGATCGCGATCCGGATCGACACGGCTCGTCCCGTCCGCAAACGGGGACATTTCCCTCGCCCTCATGCGGGGCTCGCCACGATCCGCGCGATCGGACGGGCCCTTCGCGGATGGAAGTGGCGTATCGGCCTCTTCCTAGCCCTGCTGGCTACCGTGGGCTCGATTGCGGCTTGGCTTCATCCGTCGGTGGGACCGACGCGTCACTCGGTCGCGGAGTCGCCTCGATGACGCGCATCGTCCGCCACGCTCCGTGGTGGAACCGCGCCCAATAGACGCAGCCGAGCGCGGCGATCCAAGCGGTGACGAGGCACCAGGAGCCGTGGAGTCCCCATTCCAGGACGCGCACGGCGATCCACGTGGCGAGCGCGAGCACGGCGGCCATCGTGAAACTCACCCAGAACACAAAATGCGTGTCGCCCGCGCCTTTCACCGCGTGGGCGAAGACGAGGTTCATTCCGTCGAAGAGGTTGTAGGCCGCCACATACCGCAACAAGACGACGGCGATCGCGCGGATCGTGCGCTCGGATGGATCGTTCGACCGCGTGAAGAACCCGAAGAGGAACAGATCGGGAACGAGACAATACAGAGCGGAAATCACGCCCATGTAGATGAGGGCGAGCCGCACGGTCGTCCAGGTCGATCGTTCGGCAAGCTCGATTCGGCCGCTGCCCACGTACTGGCCGACCAGAATCGAAACGGCCGTCGATAGGCCGAATACGGGCATGAACGCCACCGAACTGACGTTGAACGCGAGATTCGTCGCGGCGAGTTCGATGACGCCGAGGCTTCCGACGAGCATGACGAACGCCGTGAAGCCCACGACTTCAAGGAACATCTGAAGGCCGCTCGGACCTCCGTAATAGGCAAGCCTTCCCATGAGACGACGTTGGGGCCGCCACTCGTGCGTGTGGAACATCCCGCGGTTCGAGGGATGCAGGATCAGGACGAGATAGACGAGCACGCGAAGCCACAGCGAAACGATGGTCGCCCACGCCGCGCCCTCGATGCCCGCCGCCGGAAACCGGCAATATCCGAATATCCAACAATAGTCGAGCGCGACATTGACGAGCGTCATGCCCGAGTCGATCACCATCACGATCGAAGTGCGCCCTCGACCGCTGAAGAACGATGAAAAGGCGTGGGCGACGAGCATGGCCGGCGAGCCGATGCACAGGATGCGGAAATAGGCCCATTCGTTCGCGATGACCGCCGGTTCGTGTCCCGATGCATCGAAAACGATCGCCGCGATCGGCAACGACGCAAACACGATCGGCGTCGCGAAAAGGCAGATCCACACGCCCTGCCAGACAATCGGACCGATCCAAACGTGCGAATTCGAGCCGTGGTATTGCGAGACGAAGGTCCCAACGTAGATCGCGATGCCCATCGGAAAACAGAGTGACGTCCACCAGAGCAGCGCGGCGGGAAACGACGCGGCCAGCGCGTCGTGCGACCACCACGCAAGGAACATCCGGTCGACGAACGTCAACACGGTCCACGACAGGCTGGAAACGACGAGCGGCAGCGCGAGGCGGAGGACGTCGCGACCACCGGCGGGCCCGTCCCACCAGGTTGCCTCAGCGAGGTCCGCCGGGCCCCGGTTCGAATTCGCGTCCGTCTTCGTCATGCTCAACCGTTTGGGCGAAGAATACCATGCGCCATCGGATCCGGCGAGCACCCCAAGTTCGCGCCGCGTGCGGCGCGCGATCGGACTCTGTCCATGAGGCGACGGACACGGTGCGCCTCGGTCGGGTTCGCGCGGCGCGTTTCGGATCGATCGCCTTGTTGCCGTTCGGCACGAGCCGGTGTTCCGGCCGCGCAATTGCGGCCCGTTCGCCGGAACGCTAATCTGAAACCACGTCGCACGTCCCGCTCGGCATGCATGCGAACGAGCCGGCGCCGCGCGAGCGCGTACTCACCCCGCCTTCCCGCTTGGAGATCCGATCCATGTCCGAAGAGACCGGTGCCGGTATCGATCGTCGTGCGTTGATGCGGCGGATGGGCCTTGCCGTTCTGGCGGGAGGGGTTCCCGCCTCGGAACTCGCGGCCGGCCAACCCTCGGCGGGCGTTCCGGCCGTGGTCCCCAAAGGGCAATATCCCAAGGACGGACGGCTCGGACCGCTGCGGGACCTCAACGGCTATTTCCCGTTCACGCCGCCCCGTTCCGAGGCGGTCTGGCGGAAGCGGGCCGAATTCGTGCGGCGCCGCATTCTCGTCGCGTGCGGCCTTTGGCCGCTCCCCGATACGGATCCCGTCGCGGCCACCGTGCACGGAAAAACGGACCGCGACGAGTACACGGTCGAGAGGGTCTTCTTCGAAAGCGCGCCGGGCCTTTTTGTAACGGGAAATCTCTATCGCCCCAAAGGCGCCGAGGGGCGCAGACCGACCGTGCTCTGCCCGCACGGACACTGGGCCAACGGCCGGTTCTTCGATCACGGCGAGGAAGCGGTCGGGAAGGAGATTGAAAACGGCGCCGAGAAGTTCCCGATCGGCGGCCGGTATCCGCTCCAAGCCCGCTGCGTGCAGCTTGCGCGAATGGGTTGCGTCGTCTTTCATTACGACATGCTTGGCTATGCCGACAGCGCTCCGTTCACGCAGCATGTGACGCATGGCCTGCGCGATCAGCGTCCCGAACGGACTTCGCCCGAACGCTGGGGTCTTTTCAGCGCGCAGGCCGAACTGCGGCTGATCAGCGCGTTTGGATTCCAGACGTTCAATTCGATGCGAGTCCTCGATTGGATCGCGACGCTTCCCGACGTGGATCCCGAGCGCATCGGCGTCACAGGCGCGAGCGGCGGAGGCACCCAGACGTTCATCCTCGCCGCCGTCGACCCTCGGCCCGCCGCCGCGTTTCCGGCCGTCATGGTCTCGACCGCCATGCAGGGCGGCTGCACATGCGAAAACGCCTGCTATCTCCGGATCGATACGGGAAACATCGAGTTCGCGGCGATGTGCGCTCCTCGGCCGTTGGGCATGTCGGCCGCCGATGACTGGACCGTGGAACTCGAAACCAAGGGCCTTCCCGAAATCCGCCAACTGTATGAGTTGCTCAAGGTCCCCGACCGCGTCGAGGGCAAGTATTTCAAGTTCGGGCACAACTACAACGCGGTCAGTCGAGCGATGATGTACGCGTTCTTCAACAAACACCTGCGGCTCGGACACGACGATCCGATTGTCGAACGCGACTTCGCGCCGCTCACCCGCGACGAAATGACGGTTTGGACCAGCGGGCATCCCAAGCCCGCGTGCGACGACGACGCCGAAATCGGCGTGCTCCGCGCATGGGATCGTGCGTCGGAGAAGCAGCGGCGCGAGCTCGTTCCAACCGACTCGGCCGGCCTCAAGAAATACCAGGAGATCACGCACGGCGCTTACGAGATCCTGATCGGGCGCGACCTTCCGGCGGCCGGGGATGTGATGTTCGAACCGATCCGGCAAGAGGCGTTTTCGGGCTTCCAGCGCATCAGCGGACTCGTCCGAAACACGGCGCGGAACGAGGAGTTGCCCGCTTCCTATTTGCTGCCCGAACGCTGGAACGGTACGGCCGTGTTTTGGCTGCATCCCGAGGGCAAGTCGGCCCTTTTCCAGGCGAACGGCGACTTGACCGCGCCGATCGCGTCGCTCGTGCGCGCGGGAGCCGCCGTGGGAAGCGCCGACTTGTTCGAGACGGGCGAGTTCCGAGCCGCGGGCCCGCTGACCGCCGCGCGATCGGTCGAGAACCCCCGTCAGATCGCCGCGTACACGCTCGGATACAACCACTGCGTCTTCGCACAGCGCGTGCATGACGTGCTTACGCTTGTCGGTTTCGCAAAGCACCACGAGTATCAGCCTCGGAAGATCCACGTGGTGGGCTGGCACGAGGCGGCATGGTGGGCCGCGGCCGCGTGCTTGCGGGCGGGCGACGCCATTGACCGGCTCGCCGTCGTGAGCGATCGGTTCCGGTTCGCCTCGATCACCGACATCCGCGATCCCCGGATGTGGCCCGGCGCCGTGAAGTACGGAGATGTTCCCGGACTGCTCGCCGCCAACGCGCCGCGCCCGCTTTGGATCGCCAACGAGGGGACGTCCCCGCTCGAACTCGTCGACGCCTGTTACCGAGCCGCGAACGCCGCGTCGGCCGTCACGCTCGACCGAGGGTCCGGCGAACGTCCCGAGGACGCCGCGCCGATGGCCGAACGACTTTGCGCATGGCTCCTCGCATGATCCGTCACGGTCGCGGAAACGCCTGTTCATTCGTCGGGATCGGGACGCTCGTACGCGTCGCGGCCCTCACGCTCATGATCGCCGCCGCCCCGCGCGGGGCGACGGCGGCGCATCCCGTCTCGATTACCGAAGCGGTCGTGTTCGTCGATCGCGGAAAGATCGCCGTCCGGATCAACGTCTTCGTCGAGGACCTCTATCTGTTCCACAACCTTCAACCCAATCGCGAGAACCGGCTCGAACCGGCCGACATCGGGGAGGCGTGCGAGGCCCACAAGGCCTTCTTGCTCGAACGGTTCCAATTGCGGTCGGCGTCGGGCGAGTTGCTGAAGGGAACGCCGGTCGGCGTCGACGCGTTCACCATGCCGGAGAACGGCATTTCGCTCGATGAACTCATGACGTTCTCGTATGGCTTTCGCTTCGAGTACCCGCTCGACGGGCCGATCGAATTCGTCACGGTCTCGCAAAACATGATCGATGAAACGGCCGGAATCCCGGCGGAAATGCAGCTTCGTGTGAAGCAGGAGGGTTCCGAAAGCCCCTACTACGCGGTGCTCAATCCGGGGGAGCCCGTCACCGTGCGGTTCAGTTGGGACAAACCGCCCCTTTCGCCCGACGCATCCGAATCGGAATGGGAGGAGTGGCTCGCCGCCCGCAAGGAGGAAACGCTGGGGATCACGAGCTACAGCGCCGTCTACTCGTTTATCTACATCACCGACCTGGAAGTCCGGCACGAGATCCTCGCCCCGCTCGCCACGCTCGAGTCGAGCGTCCTTATCCCGCGCGAGGACGAGGCGTTCCTGGAGATCGCGGAACAGCCGGAGGCCGCCGAGCAGATCGGCGCCTATTTCAGCGCGGGCAATCCGGTGCGGGTGGACGGCGAACCGATCAAGCCGACGGTGAGTCGCATCGACTTTTACGGCGTCGATTTCCGAGACTTCGCGCAGCAGGCTCCGAAACGCCGCGTCAGCATGGCGAACGCCCGCGCCGGGATCATCCTGACGTATCCGCTCAAGCGGACGCCCGACGACGTGGAAGTCGTTTGGGACCGATTCAACCGGTACATCTTCAGCGTCCGCGCCGTCGTCTACGCGCTCGACAAGACGCACGCGACCGTCTTCTCGCGGTATGGATCGGAACAGACGTACCGTTGGAGGAACCCGGGACGGCCTCCGCTTCCCGAGCTCGAACCGGTCGCCGTATCGGACCGCGAACCGCCGGCCATCAACATTCCGATTCCATCGCTCCTCGGCCTGCTCGCCATTCCATGCGTGGCCGTCGCGTTGGCACTGCGTCGCGCGACGCTCCCTGTTTGGTTCGCGGCGACGACCGCGTGCCTACTCTTCGCGGCCGCGGTTTCGCCCTGGGGACACAGGCCCATGACCGTGCCCTGGGCGCGGCCGCCCGCGATTCCCGATTCGGAGGCCGAGCCGATCTTCCGACGGCTCCATGCCAATCTGTTCCGCGCGTTCGACTACGCGTCGGAGGACCAGGTGTACGACGCGCTCTCCCGCACGGTCGAAGGGGACTTGCTCCGCGATTTCTATCTGCAAATCCGGAAGCGGCTAGCCATGGAGGAACAGGGCGGGGCCCTGTCGCGCATCGAAGAGGTCAAGCTGGTATCAAGCCGGCTGCGCCCGCGGGGCAATGCGAACGTCGATTCGAGCGACGCGTTCGACGTCGACGCGACCTGGACGGTGCGCGGCACGGTCGAGCATTGGGGGCACATCCACGCGAGGACCAATCAATACGACGCCGCGTTCCGAGTCGAGCCGATCGGCGGACACTGGAAATTCACCCGCGCCGAGATCCTCGATGAGGAGCGCGTCCGATTCGAGACTCGCATCCGGGGGCTCTAGTTCCCAGGCAAAGGACACATTCCGGTCACGACCGGGATTCCCATCGATCGATGCAGGCGGCGACCGCCATGTCGCCCGTCACATTGACGGTCGTGCGGCACATGTCCAGGAACCGGTCGACGCCCAGAATCACGCCAATGCCCTCGCCGGGAACGCCGACCGCCTGCAGGACCAGCACGACCAAGGGAAGCGATCCGCCCGGAACACCCGCCGTGCCGACACCGGCGAGCACCGACATCAGGACCACCGTGATTTGCTGCGAAAACGACAGGTCGACACCGAACGCCTGCGCGAGGAAAAGGACGGTTACCCCTTCGTACAAGGCCGTTCCGTTCTGATTGGCCGTCGCGCCGATCGTCAGGACGAACCGGGCCACCGCCGGACGAACGCCGAGATTC
Source organism: Planctomycetota bacterium (assembly GCA_016872725.1). Lineage (GTDB taxonomy): Bacteria > Planctomycetota > Planctomycetia > Pirellulales > Pirellulaceae > VGZC01. The sequence goes on along the minus strand of VGZC01000015.1, from coordinate 40,801 downwards.
TCCTCGGTAGCGCGGATCGCCGTCGGCAACGTGGCGCTCGACGAGGCCGTTCCGAACGCTGTCAGGATCGCGTCACCGGCGCGCGGAAAGAACCACCAGGGCCCCATGCGCGCGACGAAGGCCAGGAACAGCGAATAGACGAGCCCCATCTGGAGGGTCAGTCCGGCGAGCACGGTGACGATATACCAGAGCAACGGACGGAAGATGTCGAGACCCAAGAGCGCGGTCAGCTTGAACATGAGGCCGGCGACTCCGATCGGAGCGAAGGCCATCGCCCACCCTATGATCGTCATCGCGATGTCATAGACGCCTTCGAGCACGCGGACGAGCGGTTCGGTGCGGGTGGGGGACATGGCGATCGCGATTCCGACCGTCAGCGCGAAGAACATGACCGCGAGCATGCCGTTCCCGGGGGAACTGCCGTCGAGCGAGCCGACCATTTCCTGGAGGGGGTTGTTGGGGATGATGTCGAGCAACATCTCCTTGAGCGACTTGGCATGCCGCGCATTCGCCACGGTGGTCGACGCGTTCGCCTGAAATCGATCGCGCAGTTCGGATCGCTGTGTCTCGGAAAGCGACGCGCCCGGTCGTACGGAGTTCGCGAGGCCGAGACCGATCACGACGGAACAGGCCGAGAGGGCGAGTGTCAGAAGGAACGTCCGGAGCCCCATGCGTCCGAGCTTGCGGAGGTCACCGATGCCGGCGACGCCCAGCGCCAAGGCGCAAAAGACGAGCGGAACCACGACCATGAAGATCAACCGAAGGAAGATCTGGCCGAGCGTGTCGGCGACATGGTTCGCGGTCCAATCGAGCCAATCGGTGCCTTGCCCTGGAGCGGGCGGTCGGTAAATGGCTCGAGCCGCGCTTCCGGCGACGGCACCGACAACCAGGCCGATGAGAATGCGCCAGTGCAACCCCAAGCGCGCGGCTGGCGATCGATCCGTCGTTTGCGATTCGTTCGCCATTCAGCGGTCCCGGGACCAGTGCGGGCGAGAGGACTTGAACCTCCACGACCTTGCGATCACTAGGCCCTCAACCTAGCGCGTCTGCCAATTCCGCCACGCCCGCATGCGAATCGAGCCGTCGATCGGAAAACTCGCGTTCCTCGATCGCTCGACGGCTAGTCTAGGCGATTTCCCACACCCGTCAAGCGGCCCGTTCTGAACCGGAAACCGGCCGATCGACGACCTCGCCCGGCCTACCGGCGGCGCGCGACGAGCACGGTGAACTCGGGCAGGGAACGCGCCGCGTGGCGAGCCAGGAGATGGCTTCGCGTCTGGTCCACCCACGACCGCGCGGGCGCGTCCGGAGGAAGCGCCCCCAACACAGCGCCCAGCGGCTCGACCGCGCGCTCCACGTCGATGTCCCGCGCGTCGCACGCGCGAGGCGAACCGATGACGACCAGCGCTTCGCGCCGCGCGAGACGCACCGAATGCGACGCAAAGGGCGCCTCGGGGTTCGCTCCCATCCCAATGGCGGGCGGCGTCAGGAACCGCACGCTCGAGCGGCCGACCACGCACGCGACCGGATCCCCCGCGTGCGCGTACGCGACGCCGCCGCGGTTCGGTTCAAGAAACGCCAGGAACAGCGAGGCGACCGGATCGCCCACCGAGTGCCGCCAAAGCGACTCGTTCACCGATTCGATCACATCACCCGGTTCGCCGCCGGATGGGATGCGGGACGCGAGGGCCGCCTGGACCGACGCCATGCTCCAGGCCGCGTCAAGCGGCGCGCCGTCGGCGCGGCCCGCGGCGACGAACACGCGGCCGTCGCGGCATACGCCCCAGTCGTGGAACTCGGCGGCGAGCGTGCCCGACGGCGACGACCATGACGCGAGATCCCATCCATCGACGAGCGGCGGGAACGACGGCAGACGCTGCTGCTGACGCTCCGCCAACCGTACGACCTGGCGACTCCATTGCGAGGCGGAGACGGCCTCGTTGAGCAGCATTTCGCGTTCGAGTTCCGAGGCGATTCGGCCGGCGACGATCTCCAGCAACTGTGTCTCGTGGCCGTCGAAACCGCGCTGCGTATCGCTGAACACCCACATCGTTCCAAGCGGCGTCGTCGGCGTCGATACGGGAACGCACACCGCGGCGGCACGGTCCTCGGGCGATTTCCATTGGCCGAGTCGGGGGATGTCGTCGAGCACGACGGCGTTGCCCAGGAGGGCTTCGAGATCCGCGAGGGCCCCGCGGAGCGCGCGGGGAGGGTCGGCGAACCGGGTTGGCGGGAGGCCCCACGCGGAACGCAGCTTCAATTGACTCGTGGCCTCGTCGAGCAGATACAGACCGGCGGCCTGGCAGCGGACCGATTCGGCGCCTCCGCGCAGGATCGCTTCGAGCCGCTCCGCCAAATGGGCCTCCTCGTCCGTTCGCCGCGAGACGGGAACGCCCGCGGCGAGCTCGGCCTCGCGGGCGCGGAGCGCCGCGAGCGATCGGCCCAGCCGGGACGCGAGCTCGTTCACGGCGACGACCACCCGTTCCGCCGCCTCCCGATCGCATTTCGCCGCCTCCCCGACGGCCTCCACGATCCTCCATCGGTCGGCGCCCGTCCGCGCTCCCTCGCGCCGCGCCCCGCCCAGGTCATCCGCCGAGGCGATCGTCCAACCGAGCGCCTCGGCGAGCGTTTCAGGAATGGATGACAGAATCCTGTCACTCGAAGCGGAGACCGGTTCACCGGTTTCCATGTGCAGCCGCAGGTAGTCGGGAATCGGTCTGGGCACGATACGCACCTTCGGAAGCCGGAGGAAGGGGTCGCGGGCCGACCCGGACGCGCCCCGACGGGCGGGACGGCCGGTCGGCGGCGTTCCCGGAATCAGAGTTGCTTGAGCGCGTTCACGATGTCGAGCACGGCTTTCTGGCCGTCGGCGAAATACATGAGCGTGTTCTCCCTCGCGAACAGCGGATTGGGGATCCCCGCGAAGCCCGGACTGAGACTCCGCTTGATCACAATCACCGTTCTCGCCTTGTCCGCGTCGATGATCGGCATGCCGGCGATCGGACAACTCGGATCGGTTCGGGCGAGCGGGTTCACGACATCGTTCGCGCCGATGACGATCGCGACGTCCGCCGAATCCATGGTCGGGTTGATCTGGTCCATCTCCTTGAGCTTGTCGTACTCGACGTCCGCCTCGGCGAGCAGCACGTTCATATGGCCCGGCATGCGGCCCGCGACCGGATGGATCGCGTACTCGACGGTCGCCCCGCGGCCTTCGAGCAGTTTCCCCAAATCGCGCACCGCGCGCTGCGCCTGGGCCACCGCCATGCCGTAGCCGGGGATGAAGACGACGCGCTGCGCCGATTCGAGGATCATGGCGATGTCGTCGGCCGTCGTGCTCCGCACCGCGGCGTAGGTCGAGTCCGCGCTGATTTGCGACTTGCTCGCGTCCATCACGGCGAACAGGACGTTCGTGAGCGACCGGTTCATCGCCTTGCACATGATTTGCGACAGGATGATCCCCGACGCGCCCACCAGCGACCCCGAGATGATCAGGACATAGTTGTTGATCACAAAGCCGGTGGCGGCGGCGGCGATGCCCGAATAGGAGTTCAGAAGGGCGATGACCACCGGCATGTCGGCGCCGCCGATCGGGTTCACGAGGAGGACGCCGAGCCCCAGTGCGAAGAGGACGATCGGAACATAGAGCCACTTGTGTTCCGCAATGAGCAGCCACGTCATGAGCAGGAGGACCACGATCAAGGCGGCATTGATCAGGTGGCGGTGCGGGACGTGGAACGGCTTTTTGAAGAGTTGGAGTTCCTGGAGTTTTCCGTAGGCGACACAGCTTCCGGTGAACGTGACGGCGCCGATGATCGCCGACGCCGCCGTCGCGAACAGTTCCTCCGTTCCCATCCTCGCGCCGACGAGCGCGCCTCCGGCGACGAAGACCGATGCGAGCCCGCCGAATCCGTTGAGCAGCGCGACGAGCTGGGGCATCGCCTCGATGCGCGTGCGAAGCGCGAGCCAAACTCCGACTCCGGCGCCGACCAGGAGGCCCGCGACGACCCAAAGGTAGCTCGGCAGGCCCCAAAGCACGATCGCCATGGAAAGCGCCATGCCGGCGGCGCCGACAAGGTTGCCTCGAACGGCGGTTCGCGGATGGGCCATCATCTTCAGGCCGAAGATGAACAGGGCCGACGCCGCCACGTAACCGATTCTTGAAATCGCGTACGATTCCACGGAGGAACCCTTTCCGACGGCAAATCGCCTATTTCTTGCGGAACATCATCAGCATGCGGTGCGTCACGAGGAATCCGCCCACGACATTGATCATCGCGAGCGACGCCGCGACGAATCCCAGGACCGGTCCGACGCCCCAGCTCGCGGCGCCCGCGATCGCGATCGAACCGACGACCGTGATACCGCTGATCGCGTTCGACCCCGACATGAGCGGCGTGTGCAGCGTCGGAGGCACCTTCGTGATGACCTCGAATCCGATGAAGATCGCGAGGACGAAGATCGTGAGGTTCGCGATCGTATCGGCCTTCGGCGCGCGGGCCCGCGCCGGCGTGGACGCCCCATCGGCCTTGTTTTCCGACGAATCCGACGCGGCCGCGTCGCTCGGCGAGTCTTTCCCTTCGCCGCCGCCTTTGGCCGATGGGCCGGGCGCCGGATTCGCGGCGCCGGCGGGATCCTGTCGAGCCGACGCTTCCCACGCGCGAAGGCTCGTGAAGGCCGCCATGGCCAGAAGCACGCAGGCAAGTCCGAACCATCGCATGGCAATCAGGCTCCTTGGTGCGGCGTCGGCGCCGTACCCGTCGCGGGCGGACTCAGACGCTCCCGCACGCGCGGATGGACCACTTCGCCGCCGCGCGCGACCAGCGTTTCCCGGCAGATCTCGTCATCGGGATTCCACTGGACGCGCTGGTCCTTGGTCATGTTGAGCAGGAACCGGGTCGCGTTATTGCCGTACATCAGGCTCGCGTGCCCCGGCACGTCGCTCGCCGGATTCGTCGGTCCGAGGATCACAACGCCGTGGTCGACCACCCGTTCGTCCGGTCGACTGAGCTCGCAGTTGCCTCCCCGCTCGGCGGCGAGGTCGACGATCACGCACCCTGGAGCCATCTTGCGTACGGCATCGGTCGTCACGAGCACGGGAGACCGCTTTCCGGGGATCGCGGCGGTCGTGATGACGACATCGCTCGCCGCGACGATCTCGGTCATCAACGCGCGTTGCTTGCGATAGAAGTCCTCGGACATGGCGGCGGCGTACCCGCCTTTATCCTCGGCGCCCCCCGTCTCCATCGGTACTTCGACGAACCGCGCTCCGAGGCTCTGCACCTGTTCGCGGCACGCGGGCCGAACGTCGTACGCGTGCACGACGCCGCCGAGCCGCCTCGATGTGGCGATCGCCTGCAACCCGGCGACCCCCGCGCCGATCACGAAGACCTTCGCCGCCGTCAACGTGCCGGCCGCCGTCATCATGAGCGGGAACATGCGGGGAAGTTCGAGCGCCGCGAGCAACACGGCCCGGTATCCCGCAATCGTCGCCTGCGACGAAAGCACGTCCATCGCCTGCGCGCGGGTGATGCGGGGAATCAGTTCGAGCGCCAGCAGCGCCGCGCCCGTCGCGGCGAACCGCCGAGCCGATTCGGGATCGCCGAGCGGATCACCGAGGCCGACGACGAGTTGATCGCGCCGCATCATCGCCAGATCGGCGTCACCCGCGGTCGGGTTGGCGCCCGGGGTCCTCACCTGGACAACGACGTCGGCCGTTGCGAACAACTCGCGCCGGTCCTCGACAACGGACGCGCCCTTCTCCTGATAGGCGGCATCCGGAAACCCGGCCGCGATTCCCGCTCCGGCCTCGACGACGACCGAAAGACCGGCTTTCGCCAACGAGGGAACGTTGGTCGGAACCAGCGCGACCCGCCGTTCGCCGGCATGCGATTCCCGTGGTACGGCGATCCTCATGTCCTGTCCCGTTCCTGTCCAACCCATCGACCGGCGCGCCGGGCGCGCAGTGTATTGCCGAGCATCATGGCCCTCATCCCCGTTCGCGAACCGGCGGCGCGCGAGGCGGCGCCGGACCGGCGCGCGGAGGCACGGACGTTCCCGCGGCACGATTGAAATCGGTTGCTCCGTGCCGACGGATTGAAGATGGGGAAAAAGGGCCGAACGCTGAGGATTATTCCGATTGAACGGACGGCCCTCGCCGGGCCGAAACCGCAAATTCGAAACGCCGAACGCCCGCCAGCTCTTGGAGTAGGCGCCAGTTCTCGAGTCGGTCGTCCCGCGCGCGCATCAGCAACTCGCTCGGCCGGCCCTGCTTGTCGAAGTGTTTTGCGAAACGACCCTCGCCGCGGCAAAAATCGATGAAGTCCATCGGCTTGCCCGATTTGGGGTCGGTCCACCAATCGTCCGAGACGGCGGGATTTCCCCGCAACGACAGGCGGGAACGGATCGAGTCCCCTTTACGCGGGTCGTGGACCAGGAGAGGAAAGGCCCGCGTGTCGACGGCGAGCCGCGCCTGCTCCGTCGCGACGTTGTCCGCCACGCCGTGCTCGGGTTGGCACGTCGTATAACAGACGATCAGCGCGGGCCCGTCGAATTCCAGCGCGTCCAAGACACTGCGATAGAAGTGGTTGATGTGCGCGCAGGTCGTTTGCGCCACGAAGGTCCTCGGATGCATCATGGCGATCTGCGCGATCTCCTTCCGCCGCTCCTGCTTCCCGCCGTATCGCTTGCCGTGGAAACTCATCTTCGTGTTCTGTCCGGTGTACGTGCTCGTCGACGCTTGTCCGCCCGTGTTGGAATAGACCTGGGTGTCCAGAACAAAAACCTTGATGTTCAGGCCGGAGGCAAGGAACCTTGACAGCGATTGAAAACCGATGTCGAACATCGCGCCGTCGCCGCCGATGCACCACAGGGGCTTTTCCGTCCACCCCATTTGGTCCCATCGCATGCGCACGCCCATCGCGAACGCGGGCGCGTTTTCAAATAGGGAATTGCTCCACGGAATCAGGTAGGGGTTGTAGGGATAGGTGGATGTGTAGACCGTATTGCATCCGGTCGCCGCGACGATTCCCCAGTCATTCGCGTACTTCGCGCCGGTCGCCGCGCAGAGCATCCGCAGCGCCGTGCCCTCGCCGCATCCCGCGCAGCTCCCCGCTCCTCCCACATAGACATGCGACGACTCCTTGAGCATCATGTCGATGAGCAGTTTGTCGCTCACGAACCGCTCGTCCGACGGTCCGCTTTCCTTGAACATCCGATGGTTCTTTCGGATGTCCCGCATCCGATCCTCGTCCTTGGGGATCATGCGAAGGGCCTGGTCGTCGCAAACCGTCACGCATTCCGCGCATCCCTTGCACTTGCTGGGATCAATGACGATCACGAACTTCCCGCCCTCGCCGATCTTCTTCCTGGGGCCTTCAAAGTACTTGCGGGGTTCGGACCATTGCCTCCGGAACAGGCCTCGATCGGCGGCGTCCGGAATGGCTCCGAGCATCGCTTCCCATTCGGATTCGCCTTTGACTTTGCCGAGGATCGCCGTATCGGGACATAATGTGACGCACTCCATGCATCCCGTGCAGTTCGCCGGAACGTACTCGGGGATTTCCGGCGCGACGTAACTGAAATCGCGCAGCGTCGCCGTGCCGGCGGGGATGAGCGATCGGGAGACCGCGGGATCGGCCGGAAGTCCGTTCTCGGCCGTCCCGTCCTCGTACGCGCGGATGATGCGCTCGTTGAAGTCGACGACGTCGAGAACGGGAAGCGACACGATCGGATATTCGGAGTCGACGAGCGTCCCGTAGGAGTTGTTGTTGTACGGGTCCCGCTCGGACGCCCCGTTCATCGAGCCGTTGGGAACGGATTTCATGGTCGGTCTTTCCGTGAGGATTCGAATGGGATGGTCACCGTCGCGCGGGCACCGTACCGATTCTCCCGAGTGGCCGGCGCGTCGGGAGGGATCGTCGGAGGAGCGATCTGCATTTCGCGTCAAACGAGTTCCGGAGGGATCTGTCGGAGTTCGGTGAAGCCGCGCCGCACGCACGTGAGGTTGTCCTGGACGACCCGATCGCCCCGCTTGCCGAAATACTTCCTGAGCGCCGACTCGACGCCGACCATGACCTGTTCGTCCGTCATCCCGCTGTCCCGCGCGTAGGGCGTCAGTTTGAGGAACGCGCCGAGCGTCACGATGCCCTGCATGCGCATTTGGAGGTCGGGTTCCGATGCGACCTCGCGCGCGATTCGAACCATATCGACGTAATGGACGCGGATCGCCCGCTTCCGAATCGACTCGCGATGGCGAGCCGGAATGCGTTCGATGACCTGCTCGGCCCTATCGAACGGCGATTGGAGGAACAGCGCGCCGCCGGACACAAGCCCCTTGAGCGGATTGCCGTGGAGCGCGTTGACGTCATTCAGGATCACGAGATCGACCAGGTCGAGTTCGCTGTGCGTTCGGATGTGGGCGTCGGCGATCGTAAGGTAGTACGTCGTGGGCAGGCCCTTCTTTTCGGATCCGTATTTCGGATAGGCCTGTACGTCCTTTCCGAAAACCTCGCCCGCGATCGTCGCGATCACCTTGTTCGTCGTCACCGACCCAAAACCGCCCACCGAATGGCCCCGCATCGAAAACCCGCCCGTCGGCCTCAGGTCGGGATCCTCGGACCTCGGAAGAGCCAATGGATGATCGATGCCGAGACAAAAGAAATCGGGACCTCCCCGCATCATGTTCTCGAAGGCCGCCACGATATCGGCCGGCCGAACGTCGCGGCTTCCCAGCCCCGCCGCGGCGTGGTGGATCCGAGGAATACGGGCGATCGGCGCATGGCCCATCCGCCCCGTCGCCGCGTCGCAAAACGCCGACTTGATCTCCCGCGCGAGCGGGTTGCCCGTCGTCGCCAGAGGATCGTCCATTCGATCGAGCACCGTGCATGCCGCGCATCGAGCCAACGTCGCCACGATCGCATGCATCGGAAAGGGACGGTAACAGAACACGGTCACACAGCCCGCCTTGATCCCCTTCGTGTCGCGCAGGTAATCGACAGTCGCCTGCGCGGTCTCCATGTAACTGCCCATCCCGACCAGAACGTACTCCGCGTCGTCGCATCGATACGGCATCACGAAATCGTAACGGCGCCCCGTGGCTCGAGCGAAAACCTCGAACGCCTCAGCCAGGGCGGGAGCCACCTGATCGTAATACGAGCGCTGAGCGATCTTGCCCTTCATGTACGCGTCCTGATTCTGCACGACGCCCGACATCACCGGATTCGCCGGATCCATCAGATTGGCGAGCTTGTCGTGGGGAGACCCGACATAGGCCCTCATGAACTCGGGTTCCGGCAGACGGACCGTTTCCACGGTATGCGTCGTCAGGAACCCGTCTTGGATCGAAAGAAAGGGTGTCCGCGACGCTTCGGCGGCACGGCGCGCGATCAGACACAGGTCTCCCGCCTCCTGGGCGTTGCGGGCGAAAAGCATGCCCCATCCGCAGTCCGCGACGCTCATCACATCGTCGTGCCCGGCATGCACGTTGAGCGAATGGCTTGTGAGGGCCCGCGCGCCGATGTTGAAGACGACGGGCAACCGCTTTCCCGCGATCGTGTAAAGCACTTCCTTCATCAAGACCAGGCCTTGTCCCGAGGTGAAGTTCGTCACGCGCCCCCCCGCCAACGCGAACCCCTCGCAAAACGACGCCGACGAATGCTCGCTCTCCGGTTCCATGAACACCAACGTATCGCCCCACAGATTCGTCTTGCCGTTCTGCGCGGCCGCGTTGAACCCGCTGCCCATCGTCGTGGAACTTGTGATCGGATACGCGCCCGTACCCTGGCAGATGTGCGTCTCGACGTGGACGACCGCGTCGGAACCGTCGCACGTTACGGGTATCCCGGCGTACGGTACCGTTCCGTCCTCTCCCCACGCCTCGGGAAACCCGACCCCATCGCGGCACGCCGGCCCTTCGTCCTTGCGATCGGCCTCATTCTCCCGCGGCGGACCGGACGCGGCCGGCCCACCCAAGACAACCTGGCTCATGAACGACGTCTCCTCCCTACATGCGAACCGACCGCCCGATCGGGCTCGGCAATCCCTCAACGACCACATATCCGCACGCATTGATGCGACGGCCGCAAGCGTACCCTTTTTTGGATAGGCGAGCAAGCGAGAAGCCCGATCGACGGCGAATGGCGAATGGAGCGAAGCGCGCGAATGGCCCGCTCGGACCGAAACGACGCGGGGGTCGGTGGGAAAGGCTCGCGCCGAACGCGACAGCAACCACGGGGGAGCGTTTGTGCGGCGGGCCCGCGAAAAAGCGTCCCTAGATCCTGGCCTGATCGACGAGCCGGTGGGCCGTGCGCACGGAAGGGGCTCGAAACGCGGCGCGTTGGACCGAATCGCCGGGGAAATTGGTGAGCGAGCGGATCGAATACGCGCGCCGCGCCGCGGCCTGAAAATAGGTGCGCGCGCCGACCTCGCCCAAAACGCCCAGACTCAGGAACTGGACGGCGACCATAGTCGACAGGACCAACAGCAACAACAAGGGGTTGCCGGTCATGTCGACGCCATGTCGGATCTTCATCCACCCGACGGCGAGGGCCGACGCGCCGGCGACGCAGGCGCATCCCACGGCCGCGAGTCCGAAGAACTTCATCGGACTGGGGAAGTAGTCGAGCAGGAATTTGACCGTGATCAGGTCGAGGAGAACGCGCAGCGTACGCGAGATTCCGTACTTGGTGCGTCCATTCTTGCGGGGCCGATGGTGTGTTTCCACCTCGACGCACCGCGCGCCACGCTGGTGGGCGAGGATCGGGATGAACCGGTGCATTTCGCCGTAGAGTTCCAGTTCGGACGCGATTTCGCGGCGCATCACTTTGAGCGTGCAGCCCAAGTCGTGGACGGGGAATCGCGTGACGCGCGCGATGACCCAATTCGCGATCGTCGAGGGAAGCCGACGGTCCCAAAACCGATCCCGCCTCCGTTTCCTCCAGCCATGAACGAGATCGACGCTCTCATCGAGGGCGTCGAGCATGCGTGGGACATCGGCCGGGTCGTTTTGGAGGTCGCCGTCGAGAAAGACGAGCACCTTGCCCGACGCGTGATCGATGCCCGCTTGCATGGCGGCGGTTTGCCCATGGTTGCGTCGGAACCGCACGACGCGCACCCGCGCGTCGCCACCGGCGATTCGCAGTAGGCGCTCGGCCGTGTCGTCGCGGGAACCGTCGTCGATGTAGAGAACCTCGTAGGACCGTCCAAGCCGCGTCATTTCGGCGGTCAGTTCCTCATGCAGGGGCAGCACATTGTCTTGCTCGTTGAAGACCGGCACGATGATCGAGACATCCATGGCGTCCATTCCCCGGGAGACGACAAATCGCGCGGCTCGCGACCGGACGTGCGATGCGGACCCGAATCACTCGGCGCTGCGATTTCCGATCCGTGTTCGCCGAGTGTACCGGGAGGACTCGCTTTTCGGCAACATCGAAACGGCGAGCTCAGCTCGCGGGGGGGGGGGGGGGGGGGGGGGGGGGGGGGGGGCCAAACCCGATGAGGAGACCGGTCGTTCAGTTCGACTCGGGACCAGTTTCGATGGTCTGGGGACCGGCGAGTCGGCCGATCCGATGCAGCGCATAGAGGAAAAGGCCGAGCAGCAGCAATCCGCCCATGGCGACGGCGTGCATCGGTCGATAGCGCAGGGCGCTGACCATGAGGTAGGCCGCCGTCGCGGCGAACGCGAGCACGGTGACGGGATATCCCGTCACGCGGTAGGGGCGTTCGGTGTCGGGATCACGGACCCGCAGCACGAGCACCGAAAGGCATGTCGCCGTGTAGAACGCGTAGACGGCGGCCGACGTGTAGATCAGTGTCTCGAGGAAATCCCCCAGGATCACAATGAGGCTCGACGCCAGGACGCCTTGCGCGAGCAGCGCTCGAAGGGGCGTCTCGTAGCGGGGATGCCACTGGCCCAGCCACGCGAAGAGCCGGTAGTCGCGCCCGAGCGCGTACGAGATGCGCGATCCCGTGAAGACAAGGCCGCTCACCGCGCCCAGCGACGACACGCAGATCATCACGTTGATGGCCACACCGGCGATCCGGGGAAGGCGAACTCCGACCGTATCCTGCGCGACGGTATTCGTCGCGGCGAGACCGGCATGGCCCAGCGTGTGGAGGAACGCGCCGTTCATCACGAGATAGATCAGCGTGACACCCACGCTTCCGATCACAAGTCCGCGCGCGATGTTGCGCGTGGGATTCTTGAGTTCGGCCGCCAGATACGCCATCTCGTTCCAGCCCCCGAACGTGAACAGGACGAGGATCAGCGCGAGTTCCCACGGCACGGCTACGGTCGGTTCGGAAATATCCGCGTGGGGAGCCACGGCGGCGTAGCCGACGACGACGATGAACACGATGCCCGCGACCTTCGCGGCGGTGAGCGCGTTCTGCATCCATTTTCCGAATCGGACGCCCATCGCATTGACGGCGGTCAGCGCGGCGATACCCGCCAGCGCGAGGACCTTCGTCGGCAACACGGACGCGAGCCCGGGAGTCGCCGATTCCACGATCGCGTGGCCATGGTTCGCGAAGACGAGCGCGAGGGCCGCGATATCGCCGGGGCGAACGATGACCAGTTGGCACCAGCCGAACAGGAAGCCGGCCCATCGGCCGTAAGCGCGGGTGAGATAGACATAATCGCCTCCCGCTCGAGGGTAGGCGGTCGCCAATTCGGCGTAGCTCATCGCGCCCATCATCGAAAGCAGGCCGCCGAGCGCCCAGAGACCGATCACGCCCCACGACGACGTGGTTGCCCGCGCGACCATCGGCGCGTTTTGGTAGATCCCCGCGCCGATGATGACGCCGATCATCAGGCTCACGGCGTCCAGAAGGGTCAATTGGCGTCGCGGTTCCTTCATGGGCATCGATTCCTCAGGCCTAGGGAGCGTTTTCCGCGCGGTTCGACCGCGCCGGTTCGCGCGGCGCGGCGACCTCGGGGCGCAGCAAATCGGGCCACATGGCATCGCTGACCATGAGGCCGCGTCGGGTGAGCCGCACGATCGAGCCATCGTCTTCGAGGAGCCCGAGCGAAACGAACCGCTCGACGGCGGAGCCGGCGAGGTCGTCGATCGAATGCCCTGTCCGCGTCTGAAAGGCGCCGCGCGCAACGCCTTCGAGTCGGCGGAGTCCGAAGACAAGCCGCTCCCTGGCTCGCGATTCGGCGTCGAGCATTTCCCAATCAACGACCGGCGACTCGCCTCGTTCGACGCGCCGGATGTAGGCGAGCACGCCTTGGTGGTTCATCATGCGCCGCCCATCGACGTACGCCGCCGCGCCGGGTCCGACGCCATGGTAGGAGCGGCCGAGCCAGTACGTTTCGTTGTGGATGCAACGGTGGCCGGGCCGCGCGAAGTTCGAGACCTCGTAGTGTTCGAAGCCGGCCGACGTCAGGACGTCGATCGCGCGTTCGAAGAGTTCGGCCTCGGAATCCTCGGACTCCGGCGTGATGTCGCCTCGCGCGCGCCGACCCCAGAATCGGGCTCCGCGCTCGAACGTCAGCCCGTAGGTCGACAGATGGTGGGGCGACGCGGCGACGGCCCGCCGCAAGTCGCCGTCCCATTCCTCGACCGATTCGCCGGGAACTCCGAAGATCAGATCGATGGCCACGTCCAAGCCCGCGTCGAACAGCAGACGCAGGGATTCGTCGATCCGGCGCGCGTCGTGATCGCGTTCAAGCACTCGGAGTTTGCGGGGCGAGAACGACTGGACGCCGAGGCTGATCCGGGTCACGCCCCGCTCCCGGACCGTACGGCACCAATCGCGCGTCACGTCGGCTGGATTCGCCTCGACGGTCCATTCCCCGTTCTCGGCCAGCGGAAACCGATCGGTGGTCGCTTCGGCGAGCCGCCGCATGGCGTCGCGCGGCAGGTGGGACGGAGTACCGCCTCCGAAATAGAGCGTATCGACTTCGCGGGGCGCGCCGAGGTCGGCCAATTCCCGTTCGACGGCGGCGAGGTACCTTGGAATCCACGCATCGTGCGCGGCGAGGACGGTGAAAGCGCAGTAGCCGCAGCGGCGCCGGCAAAACGGAACATGGACGTACGCCGCGCGCGGCATGGCTCCGCGCGGCGCCGAGCTGGTCGCGTCGAACGGCACTGCCTTGGATCGCATCGGCGAGTGGTTTTGTTCCGCGTTGATTCGACATTCCCCAGGCGACCGCCGAGTCAAATGAACAAGTGCAGGCGCCCGTCCAACATGTCGGGGATCGCCGCGCGGACCAGCGTCGCGATCTGCCGATCATGGTAACGCGTACTGAAGTGCCCGGCCACGATCCGCTCGTTCTCGAAACGGTCCCGGCGATCGAGGTAGTCGTCGAGGTGCATATGGCCGTGCTTGTGGATCTTCTCTCTGCGGTGTCCCCGCGCCACAAACGTCATTTCGGAAATCAGTACCTTCGCCTGGAACATGGCGGGGCAGCCGTCGAGACCTTCGGGCGCGCTGTCGCCAAGGTAGGCGACGAGCGGGACGCGCCGCTCTTCCGTCACGGCAGTCCCAGCCAACCGGAGATCGCGGATCCGATCGCCGGTCAACGAAGCGAACTCGGGCCGCAACTTCCTCCGCCGATCCCACACGACATACCCCAGCGACGGGACCGTATGCCTCGTGGGCGACGCCGTGACGACCAATTCCCGCGACAGTTCAACCTCGTCGCCCGCATTCAGCCCGATCAGATCGCACGGCGCTCGGCCGCGATCCAGACGCGTCACGACCCGAAGGAGGCGATGCACCGGATCGACCGCATGCATCGGTAAATAGATGACCGGCGGGTCCATCTTCATCATGCGGCGGCGCGCGACATAGACGGGAAGCGCGGCGATATGATCCAAATGCGCGTGGCTTACGAACCAAGTACCCGTCCCCATGAAGTCCCAGGGTTGGCATCCCAGGTCGAACCCCAACTTCAATTCGGGGATGCGCCAGTAGGTCTGCACGGCCGCCCGCGAATAGCCCTCCACGGTGAGCGTGCCGTGCTCAAGCCGGTGTACGGGAACGTTCATGACCATCGGTCGCCGCCTGACTCAATACGAGGAGGATTCTTCCAACGGATCCGTACGAGACGGCACCGGAGACAAGGATGGCGACGGTTCCGCGGCGGACGGCCCCGATTCGTACCGATCGATGTCAACCGAGGCGAACGACGTGTCGTGCCGGAAATCCCGACCTCGCGTCAACCAGATTTCGCCGTCGAGCTCCGTCTGCTCGGTGACCACGCAATGGTGGCGGACCAATTCGAGCACGGCGAGGAAGACGCCGATCAGCGCCGACTTGTGCATGTGGCTCGCGAACATCTCCGAAAAGGCGAACTGGCCTTGTTCCGCCAGCCGCCGATGGATCGACTCCATGTACGATTGGATCGGCGTGTCGTCGTAGACGATGCTCGACGGCTGAACGGTCCGGCTGTCCCGCATGATCCGCCCAAACGCGCTCACCAAATCCCAAAGCTCGACCTCCTGGATCGGCTGGAAAGCGGGATCGGGACGGCGCGCGGGGCTGTCGTCGGCGCACCGGGCGTAGCGGAGTTGCCATTCGCGCCCCCGTTCATCCAGCATGCTCGCCGCGTCGCGGTATCGCTTGTACTCCAGAAGCCTCCGGACAATCTCCTCCTGCGGCTCCACGTGCCCATCCGGAAGTCCCTCGCCGTGCGGCAGCACGAGTCGCGATTTCATTTCGACGAGCGTCGCGGCGAGCTCGACGAAATCCCCCACCGTGTCGATCTCGATCGCGCGCAGCACCTCAAGGTGCTCCAGGTACTGATCCACGATCGTCGCCAAAGGGACCTCGGTGATCTCCACTTCGTGCTTCCGCACGAGGTGGAGCAGGAGGTCGAGCGGACCGCGGAAGAAATCGATTTCGACTTGAAATATCCCCATCACGCCCCCAAACGGAATCGCCCCGCCCCTGGAATCCAATCGAATCTAGTGGATCGCGCGAGCCTTGACGAGGCCAAACCCGGTCTCGCGCCCGCATTGGCGGACAGGGTGCCGCAAACCCCCATGAAAGAGGGTGTTTCGTGCGGTTTGCGGGCGATTCGCATTGGGAATTTCGGGCCTTTTTGGTTATACTGGCGCGCGTCTTCCTTAGCACGATGGTACCGCGCGCGGCGATCGGAACTTTGTGCCGCGGCTGATCGCATAGGGTCCCGACCCAAGGTACGTGTTGTTCGAATACGGGCGCGGCGCGGCAAGCCGGAGCGACCGTGTCGCGGACGAACGGCGACGTTGGCGGGTCGACCAAGCGGGAGACGATCGACGTCATGATTCAGATCAAGCATCGCGAATCCGGCGAGGTCCTTTGGCAGCGGGATCTCGAGTCGCTCCAAGGCAGCCGGTTGGACGGCGTCAAACTCCCCGGCGCCAGCTTCCACGGCATGGACCTTGGGGGCACCGACCTGCAAAACGCCGATTTGCGCGGCGCGGACTTCAGTTCGGCCGACCTGCGCGGAGCGAACCTGCAAGGCGCGTTCCTCGACCATGCGATCTTCACCAAGGCGAACCTGACGAAGGCGAACATGACCGACGTGGTGGCCCGCCACGCCGCATTCCTCGACGCGAACCTCCAAAACGCGAATTGCCGCTACGCGAAACTCGCCGATGCCGATTTCACCGGAGCCGATCTGAGGCACGCGGACCTCACCATGGCCGACCTGCGCTGCAATCTCAACGATGCCAATCTGTCGCAGGCCGACCTGCGAGGCGCCGATCTGACGCGCGCGAATCTGACGGGCGCGAACCTCTCGCACTCCAATCTGTTCGACGCGAAACTCGCGAACGCCGAGCTCAGCCGAGTCAAGATGGACGGGGCGATCGGCCCGCACGGCCAGCGCGTCGGCCAATTCGGTCAGGCGCAGCGGAAGCCGAAGCGGCCCTGGTGGCAATTCTGGAGCTGATCGGTTCGTCGGGGATCAACGGCGGGCCGGCGCGCGGCGTCGGATTCGCCCGGCGAAGACGCGTCCGTTCGGAATCCGACGCCATGGACGGGCATGCGTTCGGCGCGCCGTGGGGTATCGGCATATGCACGCCGCGCCCCCGTTCTCGGGGCGGACGCCTCCCGCCTTGTCCTTCCGCCCAGGCCCCACTAAGATGCCGGTTTCACCCGCCGCATTTCGAGGAGTCGTCGCGAGCATGCGCCACGTTCTGTCCGCGCTCGTCCAAAACGTCCCCGGCGTGCTCGCGCACATCGCGGGCATGCTGGCCTCGCGCGGCTACAACATCGATTCGCTCGCGGTCGGAGAGACCGAGGATGCGAATCTGTCCCGTATGACGTTCGTGGTCGTGGGCGACGACCGTATCCTCGAACAGGTCCGAAAACAGCTCGAAAAGATCGTGACCGTCGTCCGCGTCGACGACATCAGTTCCCAGGACCACGTCGAACGCGACCTCATGCTGCTCAAGGTGCGTGCTCCGGCGAACGGCAAGCGGAGCGAGGTTCGCGAATTGGTCGACATCTTCCGCGGTAAGATCGTCGATGTCGGAGCCGCGGAAGTCATGATCGAGATCTCGGGCCGCGAATCGAAGATCGAGGCGTTCATTGACCGAATGAGGCCCTACGGCATCACCGAACTCGTTCGGACCGGTCGGATCGCCATGGTGCGAGGCGGGAACAAGAGCGCCGAAGCGGTCGGCGGCGCCGAGACCGGACCGGCGCGTCGCGAGGATTCGATCCGAAAAATCGTATGACCAGGCCGCGCGGCGTTGCGAAGGGGTTCCCGGCCGTGGTCGTGCTACCCGGGAGCGTGCTTCCGAACGATAGGTTCGATTTCGGCCTTGCCCATCCTATCCGATCCGTCCGTCCTGTTTGATCCGAGGAGTTGCCATCATTATGCCGGCGAAAGTGTACTACGACAGCGACGCGGACCTATCGGCTCTCAAGGGCAAGACCATCGCCATCCTCGGATACGGTTCGCAGGGACATGCCCAGGCCCAAAACCTGCGCGACAGCGGCTGCACGGTGATCATCGGTCAGCGGCCGGGCGGGCCGAATTACGATCTGGCGCGCGAACATGGGTTCGATCCGAAGCCGATTGATGAGGCGACCCGCGACGCGGACATCGTCAATATCCTCCTTCCCGACGAGGTCCAGGGCGACTTGTACCGGGCGCGGATTCGCGACAATCTTCGGCCCGGCAACGTGCTGATGTGCTCGCATGGATTCAACATCCACTTCGATCAGGTTCGCCCGCCCGCCGGCGTCGACGGGCTGCTCGTCGCTCCGAAAGGGCCGGGCCATCTGGTGCGCAGCGAATTCGTGCGGGGGGGCGGCGTTCCCTGTTTGATCGCGATGAGCGACGGCGCGTCCGACGAGACGCTCCGCATCGGTCTCGCGTACGCCAAGGGAATCGGCGGCACGCGGGGCGGCGTTATCCGGACGACGTTCGCCGAGGAAACCGAAACCGACCTGTTCGGCGAACAGGTTGTCCTTTGCGGCGGCGTGAGCGAGTTGGTCAAGTCGGCCTTCCAGACGCTCGTCGACGCGGGATACCAGCCCGAAATGGCCTATTTCGAGTGCATGCACGAGCTCAAGCTGATCGTCGACCTGTTCTATCAGGGCGGGTTGAGCTACATGCGCTATAGTGTTTCCAATACGGCCGAATTCGGCGACTATACACGCGGCCCGCGCATCGTGACCGAAGAGACGCGCAAGGAAATGCGGCGCATCCTCGACGAAATCCAGACCGGGAAATTCGCCCGCGAGTGGATACTCGAAAACCGGGCGGGAGCTCCCGTCTTCCAGGCGATGCGGCGCCGCGACCGGAATCTCGAAATCGAGAAAGTCGGACGCCGCTTGCGGCGGCTCATGACCTGGATCAACGCGAAGGAAGTGGATTCGTCCCCATGACGGCGCGCGACGAGACGTTCGAGGTGTGGCGGGGCCTGCGACCGGGCGACCGGGTCCGTCTGCGGCACCATCTCAAGGTGGGTTTCCGAGGCTGGGAATGCGAAGTCACCGGCACGGTCGTGTCGATCGATCGACGCCGCGATGGATGCCACTACCAGCGGAACTCGGACGACAAGGTCTTCGCCGACCTGATCGTGCTCCGGAAGGACTCCGGGGAATTGACGACCGTCGCGATCGATCCCTTTTGCGAACTGCGGCGCATCCCGGCCCCCTGATCGCCGTCCCATGAGCGCGCCGATGGCCGCCTCCGAGCCGAACGACTTCTTCTCGCGCCACGAACGACGGTTCGAAGCGAACCGGTTCGTCTACCCGGTGATCAGTCGGAGGAGTCAAGGACTTTCGATCGGAGTGAACCTGAACCCCGACAAGGTCTGCAACTTCGACTGCGTCTACTGCCAGGTCGATCGGAGCGTGCCGGGTGACACGCGTTTTGTCGACCTGGACGGGTTGATCGACGAATTGGCTTGGATGGTCCCGTATTGCGCGAGCGGCGCGATTTTCGAGCACGAGGCGTTCCGCGACACGCCCGCCTCGCTGCGACGGCTATCCGATCTCGCGTTCTCCGGCGACGGCGAACCCACGACCCATGTCAACTTCGACGAGGTCATCGAGCGGTGCGCCGACATCAAGCGTGCGCGCGTCCCATCGCTTCCGATGATCCTGATCACCAACGCGAGCATGCTGCACCGTCCGCACGTGCTCCGAGGCCTCAGCGTGCTCGACCGAAACCACGGCGAAATCTGGGCCAAACTCGACGCGGGAACCGCCGAGTATTTCGCGCGGATCAACCGGACGCCCGTTCCGTTCGACCAGATCGTACGGAACATCCTGCGGACCGCGACCGATCGGCCCGTCGTCATCCAGTCGCTCTTCCTGCGGTATCGCGACGCGCGTCCGTCTTCCCGAGAGATCGACGCCTACATCCGGAGGCTCTGCTCGTTCCTTGCCGGTGGAGGCCGGATCCGATATGTCCAGGTGTACACGGTGGCGCGCCGGCCCGCCGAGTCGTTCGTCGCGCCGCTTCACGACGAAGAACTCGAGGAGATCCGCGAACGCATCGAGCGGGAGTCGGGCATTCCGGCGAGGCCGTTTTCCGGTGTGGTTCCGGAAGCGGATCGCGGTCGGGGACCGGGCCTGTGGGACGACCGTCTGGAGGAAGGACCATGAACGACTTTCCGTCGCATTCGGACCGCCTGTTGCGCGCGGTCATGGCGGGTGTCCTCGCGTGGGGCGCGCTCTTGTCGATTGGTGTCGGCCTTTTTGGAATCGATGCGGAAACGGGCGGCGTCCGGTTCGCGCCGAACGCCCTCCGAGGCCTGATCGTGCTGGCATTCGTGGGCGGATTCCTGACGCTCTGGCTCGCCGCGCTGGAAGTTCGGCGACGGAGGCGGCGCTCGTCGCACCCGATGCGGCCCGGCCCCAACCCGCGCTGACGCCCCTCGCCGGATTCCGTATGCTGAGGACGGAAGGCGCGCCGCGCGCCGTCCGCGATCCCGTCCGGACCAATGGAGCGATCCGATGTCGCGAACCGGCATATCCCACGACGAGTCATGCGATCCGACAGGCATGGCGAGATCGAAACAACCGTCGATCGGCGAGTACCTGATTCAGCGGATCCGGGACTATGGAGTCCGTCATGTCTTCGGCATTCCCGGCGACTACGTGCTTTCCTTCTACACGCTCCTCGAAAAGAGCCCGATTTCGGTCATCGGTTGCACTCGGGAGGATTGCGCAGGATTCGCAGCCGACTCGTATGCGCGCATCCACGGGCTCGGCGTCGTGTGCGTGACCTACTGCGTCGGCGGGTTGAGCGTCTGCAATTCGATCGCGGGCGCCTACGCGGAGAAGTCGCCGGTGGTCGTCATCAGCGGGTCGCCCGGCCTGAACGAACGGGTCAATAACCCGCTGTTGCACCACAAGGTGCGCGACTTCCGCACGCAGTTCGAGGTCTTCGAAAAGATCTGCGTCGCCGCGGCCGAACTATCCGACCCGGTCGACGCCTTCCGCGACATCGACGCCGCGCTCGACGCGGCCGTTCGGTTCAAGCGGCCCGTCTACATCGAATTGCCGAGGGACATGGTCAACATCGTGCCGCACGTCGCCCACCGCTATCATCCCTTGGAGGTGTCGTGCGACCGCCGCGTGTTGGATGAGGCGGTCGACGAGACCGTTTGCCTCCTCGCGAATGCCCAAAGGCCCGTGATTCTCGCCGGAGTCGAATTGCACCGGTTCGGCCTGCAGGGACGCCTCATGCGACTCGCCGAGCAAGCGAGGATCCCGATCGCCGCCACGTTGCTCGGGAAAAGCGTGGTGCGCGAGACCCATCCGTTGTATGTGGGCATCTATGAAGGAGCCATGGGACGGGACGACGTGACCCGATTCGTCGAGGAAAGCGACTGCGTCCTGGTGCTGGGCGCGTTCATGACCGACATCAACCTGGGCATCTATACCGCGAATCTCGATCCCGGCCGATGCATCTACGCGACGAGCGAGCAGTTGAGGATCCACCACCACAACTACCAGGGCGTCGCGCTCGGCGACTTCCTCGATGAACTGATCCGGCGCCGACCCAAACAGGCGGCCCGCGACGTTCCCGCGGCGTTGCGGCCGAGCTCGGAGCGGATTCCCTTCGAGGCGTGTCGCGAGCAACCTCTGACGATCCGCCGGATGATCGCGTGCGTCAACGAGCGATTGGACGAGGAGACGATCGTCATCGCCGATATCGGCGACGCGCTCTTCGCCGCCACCGAATTGGTCACGCAGGAGCACACCGATTTCATCAGCCCCGCCTACTACACGTCGATGGGCTTCTCGGTCCCCGCGGGTCTCGGAGCGCTCGTTGCCCGCCCTCACTCCCGTGTGCTCATCCTTTGCGGCGACGGCGCCTTCCAGATGACCGGCATGGAGCTCTCGACGATCGTGCGGCGCGGACTCAGTCCGATCGTGATCGTGCTGGACAACCACGGCTATGGCACCGAACGCGTTCTGCACTCGGGCGACTGGGCGTTCAATGAAATCCATCCGTGGCGATACGCCGAGCTCCCTCATCTGCTCGGCGGCGGTCGCGGCCACGTCGCGAGGACCGAGGGTGAATTCCTCGAGGCGATTGCCCAGGCGTGGGACGACCGGTCGCAAATGAACCTGATTCACGTCCACCTTGAACCGCACGACTGCAGCGAATCGCTGAAACGGCTCGCCGACCGTTTGGCGCACCGAGTCTGAAGGGGCCGCCCTTGGCGTTGAAATCAAGCCGCCATGCCGACGTCGCGAAAAGACGCGGCGACGGAACGACCGGAAGCGGGCGCTCGAAGAATCCGCCGACGCGCGCTACGCCAATCGGGGAGCCGAACTCGCCTGGCGGATGAGCCGGACCAGCGCCGCTCGGAGTTCGCCGAGTTTCGGCTCCTTGAGCACGACGCGGTGCGCCTTCGTTTCGGCCGCCGTGATCCACTCGGGGCGGTTCTGGTGCGCGAGCAGGATGCACGGAACGTCGCGCGTCGTCTCCGTTTGACCGAACCGATTGAACGCGGCGACCGCCGAGTCCTCGAGTTCGGTCGTGGAAAAGAGGACGCAATCGGCCGCGTCCGGCTTGTCCTCGAATCGATCGATGGCGCGCTGCGGATCGCCGATGACGAGCACGCGGTATCCGCGCTTCTTGAGCCGCTCGCGCAGGAGGTCCTGCATGGCCGGATTCGTTTCGATGATCATCAACGTTCGGCCTTCGCCTTCGAGCGTCTCGCGGACCGCGGCCGAGCCGTCCGATACCGCCGAATCGTCTTCGGACGAAGCGCGTTCGCTTCCGTCGATAGGAGACGATCCGTCGTTCTCAATCCGTTTCAATGAGGCTTGCACTTCTCGCTGCATTTCGAAGGCCGACTGATACCGCTTGGTCGGATCGAGATCGATCGCACGGTTCACGATCGCCACGACGTGGTTGGGGGTTCCCGCCTCGAGCTGGCTCAGTGGTGGGATCTCGCGAAACCGGGAGATGTTCAATCGCTGAATTCGATCCTTCGTCTCGAAGAGAGGCGGGCGGCCGCTGATCATGTGATACAGGAGGCACCCCGCGAAGAAGATGTCGCTCCGGACGTCGTCCTTTCGGACGCCCGTCCCCCGTTCCAGGGCCGCGTAGTCGATCGCGCGGGCGTTCGGGCAATCGGCGAGTTCCTTGTCGTCGCGTTTGGCGGCGGCGAGCCCGAAGTCGACGAGTTTTGAACGGCCGGCGCTCGACACGAGCACGTTCGACATCTTCAGGTCGCGATGCGTGATGCCTCGGTCGACCGCATACTGAAGGCCCGCGAGCACGTCGTTCATGATCCGGAGCGCCGTCGGAAGATCCAGTTTCTTGCGGATCCGCACCATGTCGCGCAGCGTCTGGCCTTCCACGAACTCCATCACCATGTACGGTTCGCGCGCATCGCCGCTGATCTCGTAGATCGGCACGACGTTGATGTGCCGGAGCGACGCGCCGACTTTGCCCTCGCGCAGGAACTGATCGATCTCAACCGGGCTCTCGCGATACCGCTTCCGCAGCACCTTCACGGCAACCACGCGACCCGTTTCGACATGTTGCGCGCGGTAGACCCGGGCGAACGAGCCGACGCCGATCAGGTAGAGAACCTTGTACTTCCCATAGAAATATCCGGTCCGTTCACCCTTGATGACACGATCGGCCTGGAAGTTCGTGACAACTTCGCGCCGCAAGGCGGTGGCGAGAAACTCATCGAGATCGACGGACCGAGTTCCCAACTCGCCCCAAACCGTGTCCAGTTGTTTGTTGTCGGCGAGGCCGAGATCAAAGAGGCGCTGCGCAAACTTTTCGGCCGTCATGGTCGACATATGCTTGCGGCTCCCAAATGCCCGGGGCACGCACCTCTCCCTCGGCACACCGAATCTCCGATCCGGCCAGGGCGGCACGTGTTTCGTTTATCGTAGTCAACCCGCCACCGGGTCGCAACGCGAACGGCTCGGCCAGGCACCGCACAGGACCGGGCGGAGCCCTTACGCCCGCGCGTCGTCATCGGCGCCCGGCTCCAAGGCGCGGCGGTATTCGTCCCGCTCGCGCCGCGTGGCCTCCAAGTCGAAGACAAGGTACTTCATGTCGAGTCGAAGCTGGCTCAGCGCGTCCTGAACCAGGGCCAGGATGCGGCGGCGGCGGCGCGTGCTTTCCATGACCCGCGCGACCAGCCGTTCGAGGCTCGTTCGAAAGGGCGCCGGAAGGGCCTCGATCGATTCGGCCAAGTCCAGCAGATCGCGGGGTAGCTCGTCATGGGACGCGGTCGGAAATCGAGGCGACGTCGTCAAGTTGGGACTCCTCAAAGGTGCGGGCGTCGTGGATAGAGATCCCATAGAGCAGGCCCCGTGCCGGGGCGCGCGCGGCGAGTCGCGCGTACAGCGCAAAGCCTTTCCGCAAAAAGATTTGGAACCGGCATCCGAACGAACCGTTTTCGAACGGAAGATCCCACGGTTGTTGCCGATTGTCAACAGGCCGATCTGGTGTTTCCGCGCAAATCCTGATACAAGGCCGCGTTAGGATCGAGTCGTCGTCGGCCGTCGCCATGTGGATTTCTTGCAACGCGTCCCGCGGCGACGAACGGTCGGCCCGTTCCCCCGTCGACCACCCCGTCGCCAAAACGGTGCGTCAACCGATGGTCTATTCGCCCATGTTTGGAATTCGTGCAATCGGGCCGCTGATCGGCTTCGTGGCCTGCGTCGCATGGACGGAAACGGCGTGGGGCGATTGGAATGAACCGTTTGAATCGCCCGAGACGACCTGGACCGTTCTGGACCGCGATTGCCACGTGTTCCGGATGCGCGAGCATGTGCGGCGATTCCACGAGGCCCACTCGGGTCACGGCTGCGAATTCCTGCGCATCACGGCCGATCGGGGCACATTCGTCCATTTCGGAGTCACCGCGCCGCCGTGCCGAGTGATCGATGAATTGTCGATCGGGATGTGGGTCCGGTCGGACCGGCCGGGTATCCAAATGCTCGCGAGCGTCGTCCTGCCGCGTTCGATCCACCCGCGCGACGGCAAACCGATTCGAACGGTCCTTCGAGGGGCGTCCTACGCGGACGCCGGCCAGTGGCAGCGGCTCCGCATCGAGCACCCCGAGTCGCTCCTGAAACAACAGGAGGCAAGCCTGCGCTTTCAATTCGGTTCGTCGATCGATATCCGGGAAGCGTACATCGACATGATCGTGGTCAATGTCTACGGCGGGCCCGGCGACACGCGCGTCTGGATCGACGATCTCGACGTCGCCGGCGAAATACGGGCGTCGGTCGTCGATGCCGAATCCCAGGGCGAAGGAGCGGCTTCCCTGCCGCGCGTCCGCGTTGTTGGCGGCGAACTTCGCGCGGGCGAACGACCGTTCTTTCTCCGGATCATCGAACATCGGGGTGAGCCGTTCGCGTGGCTCAAGGGCCTGGGGTTCAATTGCATTCGGATTGAAGGTCCGGCAACGGACGAACAGATGCGCGACGCCGCGCGCGAGGGAGTGTGGCTCATCGCGGATTCATCGGTCGAGCTGTCCGACGCCGCGCCGCCATGCCTACTCGGCCTCACCCGTGCCCCGCTCGGGTCCGACGTTTCGCCGCGAACGCCTATTCCACCGACCGGCGCTGGCAAGCCGCTCGTCGTGCGGCCGCTCGTCGCGGGGAAACCCGACATCCGTTCGAATACCGATCCGGACGAAGCCGACATGCGCATCGCACGGCTACCGTTGATTGGAACGGGAGACGAGTTGGACGACATGGCGAGTCGGATCCGGCAACGGGTCCGCGGGTCGAATGAGACCGCGCCTTTTGTCGTGCCCATTCCCACGGAGCCGCCGGAGTCGCTCGTCGCGCAGTGGGCGGCCTGTCCTGGGGCCATGGACGGGCCCGCCTGGTTGGAATGCGAACAGGTTCGCCTCTTGGCCCTTCAGGCGGCCGTGTCGGGAGCTCGCGGTATCCTCTTTGAATCGCGGAACCGGCTCGACGGTGACGCGGCGGCGACGCGATTCCGCGCGAGGTCGCTGGAAGCCGTCAACACGGAACTGGGAGTTCTCGATCCGTTCCTCTCGGGTGGGCGATGCGAGGGCGCCGTCGACGTCGGCGATCCTCGATTGAACGGCCATGTCGTCGCGACCGACCGCGCCACATTGCTCGTCGTCATGCGGCGAGCGCCCGAACAACAATTCGCGGTCGCTCCGTACGCGGACCGACCGGTATCGATTCTCGTCCCGTTCCTCTCATCGTCGGCCGGTGTCTTCGAGCTGACCGACGCGGGGGTGCGCGCGGTCGGTTCCGAGCGGGTCGCGGGCGGTGTGCTCGTCGAGATGGAGCAGATGGGAATCGCCGCCTGTCTTGTCGCGACGCAACACGACGTCGCGTTGAATCGGCTCATTCAATCGACGGCGTCCGCTCGACGGCGGCGAGCGGAACTGGCCGTGGATCACTTCGCCCTCGCGCTCGAACTCCTTGAGCGGGTCCGCTCGCGCCGTCCGGTCACCGACGGGGTTCACGCGCGTCGCATGGGCGACGCGTCAATCCGCCTGGAGCAGGCGTCCCGTTTGCTCGCGATGCGGGATTTCCGTTCGGTCGAGCTCCTGACGCGCCAGGGCATGAACGTGCTCGCGGCCGTGCGTCGGGAAATGTGGGAAACGGCGGCGAGGGAGTTTCCGTCGCCCGCGGCGAGTCCGTTCTGCGCGGTGTTCTCGTCGTTGCCCGCGCATTGGGCGATGGCCGAACGACTCCGCGGCCGTTCCTGGACCGAGAACCGGCTATCCGCCGGAGACATGGAGGATTCGGCGCGCCTGTTCGACTCGGGATGGACGCGTTCTCCGGAAACGGCCGGGACGCGTGTCGCCGTCGTGCCGGACGCGGCGCGGCTTGGGCGGGCGTCCCTGCGGCTCGACGGCCTTCCCTCCGAAGGCGTTCTCGCGTCGGAGGCATGGGAACGCGTCCGACCGGCCATGGAATCCCCGCCGATCGCCGTTCCGCGCGGACATCTCGCTCAGATCCGCGGATGGGCGCGGGTCGAGGGAGCCGACGGCCGCGTCGCGCTTCGCCTTGACCACCAAACGGGTGATGTGATCGCGGGGGACCGAATCGGCCCGTCGAGCGAATGGCGCGAGTGGACGCTGTACCGGTTCTTTCCCGAAGCCGGCGCGCTGCGCATTCGCCTGGAATTGGAAGGCGTCGGACGAGCGTGGATCGACGAAGTCACCGTGCAGTTCATCGATTTGTCGGCGCCCTGACACGGCACGGCGATCGATCCGACAGCGAGGCCCTGGCGATGAAACGCGACTGGCGGCGATTGCGGGACGACGCGCGAGCCATCTGGTCCGCGGGCCTCGCCGCCGTCGACAGCGCGCGGCTCGTCCGGGACGCGATCGAGGTCACCGGCGATTCCCTTCGAATCGACGACCTGCTCTTTCCGCTCGACACACTCGACCGTATCGTCGTCGTCGGAGGCGGGAAAGCCGGGGCGGGAATGGCCGCGGGGGTCGTCGACGCGCTCGGCGATCCGCTCCGCCACCGACCGGAACTTCGCGGATGGCTCAATGTTCCCGACGACTGCGTGCGTCCCCTTCCCCACATCACGTTGTTCGGCGCCCGGCCGCCCGGTCGGAATGAACCGACCGAACGGGGCGTCGAGGGAACGAGCGAGATCCTACGCATCGTCGAGTCGCTGGGCCCGCGCGACTTGTGCCTGTGCCTGCTGTCCGGCGGAGGATCGGCCCTGCTTCCTGCGCCCGCCGCCGGAATCACGCTCGACGACAAACTGGCTCTCACGCGCTATCTCGCGGCGGCGGGCGCCAACATCCTCGAGCTGAATACGGTTCGAAAACACCTCAGCCGCATCAAGGGCGGTCGTCTCGCCGCGCGATGCCGAGCCGGCCATCTCGTCACGCTCGTCATCTCCGATGTGCTCGGCGATCCGCTCGACGTCATCGCGTCCGGTCCGACCGTCGACGATCCGTCGACGGCGGAGGACGCGCTGCGCGTGCTCGACGCGTTCGGCGCTCGAGGCGTCGCGCCGTGCGCGACCGATCTGCTGGAGCGTCTCGCGCGGCGGGATCCGGCGCCGACCCGCGCCGTCCGTCACGTCGAGAACCGCGTGATCGGGAACATCGCGCGCGCGGTCGACGCGGCGGGCGAAGAGGCCGAACGGCTCGGCTACCGCCACGCGATGATCGCCGCGACGCGGCTCGAAGGCGACGCCGAATCGGTCGGTGAGCATCTCGCGGAAATCGCCGAACGCATGCTGGCCGAGGACGGTCCGGATTGCCTCGTCAGCGGCGGCGAGCCGACGGTCCGATTGGCCGCGCCGGAAATCCGGGGCGTCGGCGGGCGCAACCAGCAATTGGTCCTCGCGGCGTACGCGCGACTCGCCCGATCGCGATCCCGCCTTCCATCACCATGCCAGGATCTTGTCATCCTGAGCGGCGGCACGGACGGTGAGGACGGACCAACCGACGCGGCGGGCGCGTGGATCGACGAACCGAGCGCGGCCGAGATTGTCCGGAACGGGTGGGACGCGGACGACGCGCTCGCGCGGAACGACGCCTATCCCTTCTTCGCAAGACTCGGAACACTGATCAAAACCGGCCCCACGCACACGAATGTGTGCGACGTACGCGTCGTGCTCGCCGCGCGCGAACGCTAGTCCCACCACCACTGGCCGTCGCCGAGCTTGGGCGCGCCGATCTGCTCCCGCTGCTCCTTGAGCGATCCATCGCGATCCGGGATGATACGATCCGCCTGGATCGCCTGCCTCGGCTGGATGTTCACGCCGCCGCCGATCGGCGTCATGAACACGTTGCCCTTCCACATCGCGTTCACCGCGCTTTCGACCGTTCTGGGCGACTCGTGTGTCTCGATCGGATAGGCCGACTCGTTCGCGAACACGCCCAGTTCCCAACCGGATTGGGCGTAGTAGTCCTGCTGCTGGATGAACGCCGCCGCGATCGATAAGTCGATCAGATTCCGCATCTGCGCGTAGACGGGAGACCGCTGGGCCAGCTCGGGGTACTTTTCGGTGAACGCCACCGCGAAACCCTCGGCCGCGCGGTTTTCGCCCGCGCTGTCCACCCGTTCGCCCGTTCCCGTCACCAATTCCTGTTCGGTCACCAACTTCACGCCGTCCCCGGTCAGTTGCATGGCCAGTCCGTCCTCCGTGGCGCGGACGCACTCGTAGTTGGGTGTGAAGTAGAACCGAGCCAGCGCGTTACGGGAAACGGCCCGCGGATTGGCCCGATCGACGTAGCTGCCGATCTCGACCGGCGGTCGTTCCAGGGCGACGCTGATCAGCTTCATGCGGTAGTCGGCCTCGACCAGCACTTGAGCAAAATGGGTCTTGGTGGAAATGCCCGTGACCGACACGTTCTGGTGGCCGAGCGCCTGCTTGACGCCCGCGGCGATCCGCGCCGCGTTGCCCCGCGAAACTCGGTTGCCGACCTCCGACAGGAATTGATTCAGGCGCTGAAGGCCCTCCTGCGTCGGGTCGATCGAGACGCCGATGAGCGGCGTGCGTATTCCGTCGGGCGAAAAGGCACGAAGCGCGACGATCAGATCGTCCAGCTCCATCACCGCGCGCCCCGAATGCAGGCCGATCGGACGGCCCGTCAAATCCAGGAAGAATCCCTCGGCCGGCCCCGCGATCACAATGTCCCGCGTCTCGGGATAGTAGAAAACGTGCGTGATGCGCGTCAGTCCCGCGAGATACCGCATATCCTCGGTCGCGTCCTGGCCCGATGCGAGCCGCGCGGCGAGCGTTCCTTCGAGACGATTGAGCGAGACCTTGCGCAGCGTGCTCGGCCGAGCCAGCTCGGGCGCGAGTTTGCTCGTCGCCTCACGCATCCGTGTCCGCGACAATTCGCCCGTAGGATCCCGAACCAGTTGAATCGAGAGCACGCCGCCCGCGTCGATGGCGACACCGGCGAGCTGTTGGCCCCCACCACCGACCCCGCCGCCACCGCCGCCACCGCCGCCCTGAGCGAGCACCGCGCGATGGCCCGTCAATACCATGGATGCCATCGCCACCCAGGACAGGACCTGCATTCGTCCCCGAAACATGCGATCTTCCTCCCAACGGTACTGCGGTACGCCGACTCTCGTGTCCGGTACGCCCAACGGACTTCCGCCAACGCGGTCCGACCATGGGCGTGTTTTTGGTGCTTTTTCGGTTTTCCCGGATGCCGGTTCGCGCCGGGATCGGCGCATTGGCATACGTTGGCCGGTTGGCCACCCGTGCATTCGCTGACTTGATGATAATTGGGCAAAATGGGTAACGCAAGAAAACCCGAAAAGTCGGACGTAGGGCAAGGCGTGGAACCCGAAGCCGAGTCCGGCGAGCCGCCAGGCCCGCCGGACGGAGGCGAGGGGGGCACCGCAAAACGCCGTATGGCAAGCGATTCGCCACAACCGACCGTTGGGGACGCCGAAAGGCCCCTTCCCACCGACTCGCTTCCGAGGTTTACGTCGAGCCTTGTCGGCGATACGAACCGGTCGAACGGCCGCTTCGGGGCGGTGCGGCGATCAGGGAATAGTGGCCGGGCGTCAAGAGGTCGTCGAGCCGTTGGCGGAGCTCGGGCTGCACGGCGATCCGGAATCGTCCTGACCGCATGATCACATGGGTCCCGTCCTCGAGTGCGAGTACGAGTTGCAATTCGCAATTGCCCGGATAGCCCCTCACAATGTCGCGGACATGCGTCAACGTCTCGGGGGGATGGTGGCGGGCGTCGATCCGAACCCGGATGCCGGACGTGAAAAGTCGTTCCGCGTCATCGAGGGGGATGAGGTCATTGACGATCAGGTTGGCCTCCTCGCCTCGGCTGCGATCGACGGAGCCGCGAACGAGGAGAATGGAATCGGGCTGCACGAGGTGTCCGCACCGTTCACATTCATCGGGCCAGAGGATACAGCGGACCGCGCCGTCGGCGTCCTCGAGATCGAAATTCGCGAACCGGTTCGGCGCACCGGGCTTGCCGTTCCGCGTATGCGAGAACTTGATGGCGGAGAGCATACCGCCGAGCGTGACTTCGTCGCGGTGTTGTAGCCGCGCGAGATTGGCCGTGGTATGGGTGCGGTACTGTGCGAGCACGCGTTCGTATTGGGCCAGGGGATGGCTCGATAGGTAGAATCCAAGAACGTCCTTTTCAAATGCGAGCATCTCGCGCTCATCGAATTCGGGGACGTTGGGAAGGGACGCCGCCGAGTCTCGCCGATCGTCGTCGTCGAGATCCTCGAAGAGGGACGGTTGGCCGCGCCGCCGATCGGCCTGGGCCGACGCGCCGGCCTGAACGGCCCGGTCGATGACTTCGAACAACTGGCGCCGTCTCGCGCCAAAGGCGTCGAATGCGCCGGCCTTGATCAGCGTTTCGAGCACGGCGCGGCCGGCCGCCGACGGGTCGACCCGTTCGCAATAGTCGAACATGTCGCGGAACGGACCGTTCGCCTTGCGTTCGCGAACGACGGCATCGGCGGCCGAGCCGCCGCAGCCCTTGATGGCGGAGAGCCCGAAGTGGATTCGGCCGTCGCGAACCGTGAACTCGGTGTCCGACTCATTCACGTTCGGAGGCACGACTGAAATGTCCATGCGCCCGCAATCCTCGATGTGTTCAACGAGCGAGTCCTTCCTCTTGAAGTTGCGGCCTTGAATATCGCCCGACAGGAGGGCGGCCATGAATTCGACCGGATGATGGGCCTTGAGGTACGCGGTCTGGTAGGCGATGAGCGCGTACGCGGTCGAGTGGCTCTTGTTGAAGCCGTAACCGGCGAACTTGATGATGAGCTGCCAAAGTTCCTCGGCGTCGGCCTTCAATAACCCCCGCTCGATGGCGCCCTCGGTGAATTTTCCGTGGTTCGCCTCGATCAACTCCTCCTTCTTCTTGCTGATCGCCTTGATGCACGTATAGGCGGCGGCCAAATCGATTCCGCCGAGTCGATTGAGGATGCGCATGACCTGTTCTTGATAGACCATGACGCCATGTGTTTCCTCGAGAATGTCCTCCAGCACGGGGTGTTTGTAGACGGCCTTCTTCTTGCCGTGCTTCACGGCGACGTAGTCGTCGACCATGCCGCCTTCGAGCGGGCCGGGCCGATAGAGGGCGTTGGTCGCGATGATGTCCCGGAAATGGTCGGGCTTCATGCGCTGGAGAAGGTCGCGGATGCCGCCACTCTCGAGCTGAAAAACGCCCTTCGTTTCCCCGCGGCACAAGAGGGCGAACGTCGCCGGGTCATCGAGGGGAAACCGATGCGGATCGACGCGCCGGCCCGTTGTCCGCTCGATGATCTCGACCGCCTTCGCGAGGACGGTGAGATTGCGCAGCCCCAAGAAGTCCATCTTCAAGAGCCCGGCCGCCTCGACATCCCCCATCGACCATTGCGTGATGACGTCGTCCTTGCCCGTGACGCGGCCCAATGGGACATATTCGGTGAGCGGTTGGTCGGCGATGACGACCGCGGCGGCGTGCGTCCCGACGTTGCGCGCGAGGCCCTCGATGCGGCGCGCGTAATCGATCAGCTCGCGAATCTCGGCGTCCCGTTCGTAAACGTCCCGAAGTTCATCGCCCTTCTCCAGCGCCGTGGCGAGCGTGATGCCGAGTTCCTCGGGAACCATCGCGACGATCTGGTTGACCCGGCTCACGGCCAACCCCAATACGCGCCCGACGTCGCGGATCGCGGCGCGCGCGGCGAGCGTTCCGAACGTGCCGATCTGCGCGACGTTCTCCTCGCCGTACTTCTCCTTGACGTACCGGATGATCTCCCCGCGACGGTCCTTGCAGAAGTCGATGTCGATGTCCGGCGCTTCACGACGGTTCAAATCGAGGAACCGTTCGAAGAGCAGGTCGTAATCGATGGGGCAAACATGGCTGAGGTACAGCGCGTACGACACGATCGCTCCCACGCCGCTCCCCCGCGCCGTGGCCGGAATGTCCATCGTCCGCGCCTGACGAACGAAGTCCCAGACGATCAGGAAGTAGTTGGGGAAATCGAGCCGATTGATGACGTCGAGTTCATGATCGAGGCGTTCGAGGACAAACGGGGCAAGTTCGCCTTCCGGACATTTCCGGGGATCGTCCGCGTAGCGGTCGCGCAGACCCGCGACGCAAAGCTCCCGCAGAAGGCCTTCGGCCGTCTGGCCGGCTTCGAGCCGGAACGTGGGGAAATGGCGTTTTCCAAGCTCCAGATCGATGTCGACGCTGTCGGCGATCGTCTGGCTTTGGGCGACGGCGTCCTCAAGCCCCGGAAACGCCGTGTACATCTCCTCGGGACCCCGAAGATAGTATTGGTCACCGTCCATGCGCATGCGGTTCGTGTCGGTCCGGAACTTGCCCGTGTTGATGCACAGCAGGACGTCCTGCACGTCGGCTTCGTCGGCATTCACGTAATGGCAGTCGCTCGTCGCCACGAGCGGCAGGCCCATGCGCCGCGCGAGGCGCACCGTGCCTTCGAGGGCGAGCCGCTGCACGTCGACGCCGTTGTTCATGATCTCGAGGAAATACCGGTCGCCGAACACCGACGCGAACCACGCCGCGACCGGCTCGGCGTCGCGGATCGCTTCCTCATCCAAATCGCCCGTTCGCAAAATCGCTCGACTCAGCTCGCTCGATACGCATCCGCTCAGGCAGATCAAGCCCTCGCTGTGCGCCGCGAGGAGTTCCTTGTCGATGCGGGGTTTGAAATAGAATCCCTCGAGCATGGCGCTCGACGCGAGCCGGATCAGATTGCGGAACCCCGTGCGGTCGCGGGCGAGCAGCGTGAGATGGTAGCTGGCCTCTTTCATCGAACTGGCCTCGCGGGAGAACCGGCTCCCGGGCGCGATGTACGCCTCATACCCGAGGATCGGGTTGATTCCCTCCGCCTTCGCCTTCTTGTAGAAGTCCAGCGCGCCGTGCAGATTGCCGTGATCGGTCAGCGCCAAGGCGTTCATGCCGAGCTCCTTGGCGCGTTTGACGAGCCGGCCGATCGGCGCGGCGCCGTCGAGCAGGCTGTAGTGGCTGTGGCAATGCAGGTGGGTGAACGGCCGGCTTCCGGTCCGAGCGGCATCCATGGCAACACGTCCTTCTTGGATTCGGTCGGAAATCAGGTCGCTTGCGGCGACTTGAGGGGGAGGATCGCGTCGACGAGCGCCGCGAGACGTTCGAACCGTTCGCGCGCCGTGCCGAGCGACATCCACACCTCGTCAATATAGCCGTCGGCCGAGGCCGACCAGGCCCGATTCACGGCGCGTTCCCCGCTCGCGAACTCGGTCATCAAGCGCGCGTAATCGGCGAGTCCGAACCGGTCGGCGATCGCCTGCCTCGCATTCGCGAACCGCGCCAGCGGTTCGGCCAGCTCGTCGTCAATGAACGTCCGCACTTCGTACACATCGATCGCGTGCCGCGCGGCGAACAGAACGGCCATTCGCCGCACCAGATCGGCGGACCCCGATTGGATCGATTCCCATCGGCCGTCGTCCGCCGCCGAACCGGCCGCTCGCGATGCCCGCGACGAACGCAGGACGGCGACGCCGGCGATTCCGACGGCGAGTCCGCCCGCGTACACGGGCCACGGGATCGACGCCCATTTGTTGTCCCTGTTCTCCTCGCGGGCCACGGCCGCGAACGCCGCCACGAAGAACCCGATCCAGAGCAGGATCTGGCCGAAAACACGCATGGAAGACATGGTTCGTCCTAAAAAATCTGTACGAGCGCCGATCCGACCCCGATAAGCGCCTCGCCGACGATCAGGCCCGAAGCGAACGGGATGCCGACTTCCTCCGAGAAACGCGGGCCTTTCCAGCGGTCGATGCCGACCCGCGCGATGCAGCCGATCGTATAGGTGAGGACCGTGCTGAACGGCATGTAGAAACCGAGTCCGATGAGCACGCCGATCCCTCCCAATCCGCTCGACGCGAGCATCGCGCCCAGCCCGGCCCCCGCGACATAGCGATACGCGGGCACGTTCGCGCCGAGGATTCCCTCGATCATTCCGGCGAGCGCCGCGCCTTGCGGCGCGGGGAGTTTCTCGCTGCCGAGCGTGTATTTTTCATGGAGCGCGAACACGAGGAACATCACGATGATCGGACCGAGCCAGGCTCCGAGCAACTGCGCGATCTGCTGGCGCCGCGGGACCGCGCCGATCAGGTAGCCCGACTTGAGGTCGAGCATCATGTCGCCGGCCTGCGCGATGGCGACGCAAATCGCCGCACCAAGGATCACCGACGCGACAATCGCGCTCGGATCGGGCACGGCCTTTCGAGCCACCAGGATCACGATCGTGACGCCGATCAGCGTCATGCCCGATAAGGGCGACCAGTTCGTGCGGCCAAGGCACTCCGATACGATCACGCCCGCGACCCAAATCCAAAGCGTCCCGAGCAGGACCATGAGCGTCGCCCGCGGCCATGACAAATCGTCCACGCTCGCCATCACGATCCCGATCATGGCCAACGTCCCGACCCCGATCGCGCCGTAAAGCAACGTCACGGGCAGTTCGTCCTGTCCGGCCCTCTTGCCGCCCTGGGAGCGGGCCTCATGCAAGGCATGGAACGCGCTGCGAATAAGCGGAAACGCGGCGACAATACCGCCGAGCGCGGCGCCGATCAACATGCCGATTCCCACCGGCCGGAAAAGGCCGACTCGCAGCAGGTCGGGCACTTCTTTCGCGTTGAGTCGGATCGCGTCCGACAACGACGCGTCCGGCTGGCCCGCGAACGCGACGAGCGGCGCGAGTACCCAGTAGCAGACGAACCCACCCGCTCCAAACCAGAACCCGCCCTTGCCCGACAGGAAGCCGACGCCGACCGTCATCATCGACAGAAAGAACGTGATGTTCAGATACGACGGCCAACCCCATTGCTTGCCCGCCTCCCATTCGGCGTGATCTCCGAGGAAATGGATGGTTGCGAAATGGGCGGCCGCCGAAAGGGCTCCCCCGGAAAGCAGCAACATCGCCTTGCGAATGCCGGCGCCCGGCGATTTGAGGATCGTCGCGACCGCGATGCCGCCCGGATACGCCAGACGGTCGAAGTCGATCATCTGTTTTCGCAGGGGGATCACGAACGCGAGCCCGATGATGCCTCCGGTGATGCACGCGAGGACCATGAGCGACCGGTCGAATTCGATCAGCGACGGCATCCGCAGGCGATCGCTCAGGATGAAGAGCGCCGGAATCGAGAACATCATGCCGGCCGACGCGCCGTTGACCGCGGACGCGAGCGTCTGGTTGATGTTGTTCTCGACGATGCTCGTGCGCCGCAACATGCCCCGCAAGATGCCCCAGCCGAGGATCGCGGCGAGTTCGGAACCCTCGATCGAGAAGCCCAGGATGAGCGACGCGTAGCCGATCGAGACCGTGATGAGCGATCCCAGCACCCAACCGACCAGAATCCCGGGCCACGTCAATTCCGGATAGGGCCCGTGCCTCACGATTCGGTCATTCGAGGACGCGTCGCGGATTCCCATGCGGACGTCTCCGGATCTCAACACAATGGCGAGCGTCGGCAGGCCGACGACGGCGTCGTGCTCGGGCGGCCGAATGCCGATGAGTGTACTCGACCGGCGCGGCCTGCGCCACCCGGGCGCCGCTTGCGGGAACGCCATGCCGTTGACCCGCAAGCCGATTCGCGTGAAAGTGGGTGCGGACCGACGCACGCCGACGCTCAGGAGCCGATCACCCCGATGTCCGTTCCCCACGACCCCTGCGCGGCGATCCGCCATCGGAGTTTTCGCCGGTTCCTGACCGGCAATTTCCTCACCGTGCTTGGGACCCAAATGCAGTCCGTGGCCGTCGGCTGGGAGATCTACCAGCGGACGCGATCGAACTGGTGCCTCGCCTACGTCGGACTCGTGCAGTTCCTTCCCGTCGTCTTGTTCGTTCTTCCCGCCGGCCACGTCGCGGACACGTTCGATCGTCGGCGCGTCGCCATGGTCTCCGCATTCGTGATGATGGCGGCATCGTGCGGGCTCGCCTGGGCGTCGACCACGGGCGCCGGAATCGGCTGGATGTACGCGTTCCTCGCCGTGACCGGCACGGCGCGTGCATTCCAGCAACCGGCCAAGGCGTCGCTCGCCCCCCAACTCGTTCCGCTCGCCATCTTCTCCAACGCAGTGACTTGGGGGATGGGCAGCTTCCATCTCGCGTCGGTTCTGGGGCCGGCGCTCGGCGGGTTCACGATCGCGTGGTGCGGCGGGGCCGCGTTGGTCTACGGCCTCGACGCGCTCGCCGCGGCAAGCTTCATCGTGTGTCTCATGGGTGTTACCGTCGAACCGTCCGAGCGGGAACCGAAGGCGGTCACGTTCCGCGACCTGGCGGCCGGATTCGCGTTCCTCGGAAGGAACCAGGTCGTGCTCGGCGCCATCACACTCGACATGTTCGCCGTGCTGCTCGGCGGGGCCGTCACCCTTTTGCCGGTCTACGCGGACGACATCCTCCACGTCGGCCCCGAGGGGCTCGGCTGGCTGCGTTCGGCTCCCGCGGTCGGCGCGCTCCTGATGTCGGTCGTCCTCGCGCGCAGGCCTCCGTTCCGAAACGCGGGCGTGACCCTGCTATGGGCCGTCGTCGGATTCGGCGCCGCGACGATCGTCTTCGGCCTCTCTCGCCATTTCGGCCTCTCGCTCGCCATGCTCTTCTTGACGGGAGCGTTCGACAACATCAGCGTCGTCATCCGCCATACGCTCGTCCAGGTCCTGACCCCCAATCACCTGCGCGGGCGCGTGTCGGCGATCAACAGCCTGTTCATCGGCGCGTCGAACGAACTGGGCGGATTCGAGTCCGGCGCCGTGGCCGGCCTGTTGACGCCGACGTGGTCGGTGGTGAGCGGCGGAGTCGGAACGATCGTCGTGGTCGCGGCCGTCGCCTTCACGTCGCCTCGACTGCGCCGCTACAAGGGACTCGGCAGCGAACCGGTGGAATAGTCGCGTGGAACCGTCACGCGCGACTCGCCGCGCCGCGCGCTCTGCCAGGTCAGCCCGCGCACCTGTTCGGGACGAGGCCCTTCCATCAATCCGCCGATCACGGCGGCCAGCGTGAATGTCGCGAGCCAGGAAAGGGGGATCACGAGCAACGACGAGGGGCTCGGAAAACCGGGCAGCAAGCCTCCGTATCCGAGAAACGCTCCGATCGCCGCGCCCAGGATGCCGGCCGTGAACGCGGCTCGGCCTCCGACATGCGGCAACAGAATGCCCGACATGAAGATCGCCCCCAAGGGACCGAGCACGCAGTTGAAACTTCGCATTTGCATGTCGATGATGTTGAACTTCCCCGTCGTCAGGCTGATCCCCACCGCCGCCAGCGTGACCACGGCGCCCAACAGGAGCGTCAGCACGCGGACCAGACGCAGTTCGGCGGCCTGACTGATCGGTCCCGTGCGTCGGAGGATCACGTCGACGGTCAATACGGTCGCCGTCGAATTGATCCCCGAATCGATGCTCGACTGGGCCACCGCGAAAACACCCGCGACGATCAGACCGGCAATCCCCGTCGGCAACGCATGGGCGATGAAATAAGGGAACATCCGGTCCGCGAACTCGGGGTCCCCGACATCGGCGACGCCGGGCGGCAGTTCGCTGCGGTGGCGGACATAGTAGGTCAACAGGGCCATGCCGACGAGCACCAGCAAGCCGGTCATCGACGCGTTCAAGACATAATTGACAATCGCCGTGCGGCGCGCGTGGGACGCCGAACGCGTGGTGAAATAGAGTTGCAGGGCGACCTGGTCCGACGCGTGCGTGCAGATCTCCCAGAAGAACGCGGCGAGCAGAACCCAGAGCACGGTGCGCGGCGTGCTCAAGTTCCATGTCGTGAACTCCGGCAGCTTGTGCGTGGTCACCGTCGCTTCCGTCCACCAGTCCGATGGTCCGGTCTTCGTCTGAAAGGCGATGACGAGAAGCGTGATGACCGCTCCGGACATCAACACGATGAAATGAATGAAGTCGATCCAGATCAGACCCTTGATCCCTCCCAGCGCCGTGTACACCGTGCTCACGACGCCCGTCGTCAAGAGCACGAAATAGAACCAGCCGCTTGGCCCGAGCACGACCGTGCCACCGGTCATCGCGGCGATCGCTTGCGGCCCCGTGCCGCGAGTCATTTCCGATACGGCCATCGACATCGTGAACAGGATGGCGCCGACCCAGACGAACCGCATGTACAAATAGAGCACGACCCCCAGAGTCCGCGTTCGAGGGCCAAACCGCAGTTCAAGGTACTCGTACGCACTCGTCAGACGCAGACGCATATAGAAAGGAAGCCAAACGAAACCGACAATGGCGAACGAGAGCGGCGCGGCGAGCTGTCCGAGACCGATCGCGAAGCCGTTCTTGATCAGATCGCCCGGAACGCCGAGGTACGTCAGCGTGGACATGAGCGTCGCGAGCATGCTGACTCCGACCAGGAACCACGGCATGTGCCGATCGCCCACGAAGAACTGCTCGGCCGTCCGCTGCCGGATCGCGATGGCGACCCCGACGCCGATCAGCCCCGCCATGTAGGCGAAGACAATGAGGTAATCCACCGTCTGCAGGCCGGTCGCGAAGAGTGGAGCCATCGTCAGTCCGTGGGATACGCGCGAAAGGGTGGAATATCGGCCATGCGGCCCGAACGCCAACCCATGGTGACGACTGCGTCGATGCGCCGCAACCCGACGGGCTCGGGGGATGCGAAACGGCGCCCGCGCGGCCGGTGGCGGCCGTCGCCCGCTTCATTCCCGTTTATCGGCCGTGCTGGGGCGCGCCCCGCCCTTCTCCCGCGCGCTACGCGCCGCGCCCTCGTTCGGTTTCGGCATCGGCGCGCGCACCGATTCGCGCCGCGCCGTCAGCCTCGCATGCATGGCGCGGGTGCGGTCCGGAAGTTCCGACGCGAGGTTGCGCCTTTCGCCGGCACATCGCACGCCGTTCCAACGGGAACGACTCCGGGCCGGCGGACCACGAACGGAACGCGCGTGCCGCCTTCGCGCAAACTGCCCTTTTCGCCGCGCAGCTCCACCACGACAGGGGGCGGCGAACCGGCGCCGAACGCCGGATTGCCGACGCCTTGGGGCGGCCCGCCTGTGGAACGGCATGACGCGCCAGGCATCGGTTTGGCATTTCGGTGAACGGTCTTCATCGCCGAGGTTCCTGGAATGGACGAAAGGAGGATGAGCCATCGATACGCGTTACCGCCCGCGTCGCGCGGCGGCGCGGATGGGTCTCGACGGAGGCGATTGTCGGCGCAAACCCATGGGCCGTCAAAAAAGGCGGCCCGCGTCGGATCGACTCGGGAGTGGATTTTACCACGACGTTGCGATACAACGAACGCGTCAAGGCGCGTTGGGTTCACATCGGCCACCCACCGCGCAACGCCACGCCCTCGTAGCTCAGTTGGATAGAGCGGCAGTTTCCTAAACTGCAGGTCACAGGTTCGAGTCCTGTCGGGGGTACTTTTTTAATTTCGCGAACTCCGCGCCACACGGGAGTTAGCTCTCCGCGTCGAAGTGCCTCCCGTCGAGGACCGCGAGCTTTCCACAAGGGGCGAAAGAGTTTGCCCTACTTTCCGCAAGTCGTGAATTCACTTTCTCGGAATTTGGCGGCCTCGTAACCGGTCTGAGCCGTATGGGTGGGCAACGGTGCGCGGATCGGGGTCGACCTGTAGCGTGAACGCGACGGCACAATGTTCGGCGCGAGGAACGTATCCGGTGTTCGATCGCGCGAGTGCGATGCCCGCGCCGCCGAGCCCATTCCGACACGGCGATCGCGGTCGTTTGGGCGGCATTGTGCGCGCGGATTGCCGTTTGGCAATACCTGTCCGGTCGCGGCGCGCGGCGCGAAAAAAGGTTAGGAAAAATCACATTGACGTAAGTTGAGATTTTCTCGACTTACGTCAAAAGCAATCGGCGCAAGTCATTTATGAGAATTTTCGACGGTTGCCGGGTGTGACTGCCGAGCGTATCGTTGGGCGT
>VGZC01000014.1 GCA_016872725.1 Planctomycetota bacterium | reverse complement strand
GCCCGATCCAGCCGTGGGGCACTTTCCTCCCCCGCGTATCGCCCATCATCCAGATGTTCGTCGATTCAAAATGGCTGAAATTCGGATTCGGATAACCGACTCCGTGCACGCCGGCGAACCAGCCCTGGTCGAGGAGTTCCTTCCAACCGGTGAGATAGGGGTGGAAACCAAGTTCGGCATCGATCCGGATCACTTCCTTCTCGGGGATGTGCGTCGCGGGCCCGCGGTATTCGTGGTACTCCGCGTGTCCGTAGGGAATGAGCGTATTGAGCGTGTCGTTTCCGCCGTC
Source organism: Planctomycetota bacterium (assembly GCA_016872725.1). Taxonomy (GTDB): domain Bacteria; phylum Planctomycetota; class Planctomycetia; order Pirellulales; family Pirellulaceae; genus VGZC01. The sequence continues at coordinate 102,597 of VGZC01000014.1, read as the reverse complement.
GAGCTGCAGTACGACGAGCACGCGTTGGCCCTGTTCGGCATCCGGGCCCGCGAGCGCCGTGCGGATCAGGAAATCCGGAAGCGCGGTCCCGACGCCGATCAAACCAAAGCCGTTTCGCATCCATTCCCGGCGGGTCGCAACCATGGGCTTTGCCATGCACGCTTCTCCCAGTCGATCGATCAAGGTTTCCCACGGCCCAAACCAAGAGGTCCGCTCAATCCGGTCCCGTTCAGCTCACCTGATATTCGGGGCTGCTCACGAGCAGGATCACGAGCGCCTGGAGCTTGGCGTTGATCGCCTTGGCCTGCGCCGCCCATTCGGCCGACGGAGGCAGCGGGCCGACGAATTCGATCAGCGTCCGGCGTTTACCCGGCGGAAGGGGGCGAGCCAGGAATCGCTCGATCATGTGGTCGACGACGGCCTCCGTGTCTGCGAACGAGCGGTCCTTGAGCAAGGCGACATAATCGCCGCCACCCTTCTTGACCAGATCGACGGTCGCCGTGTAGCGGGCCATCAGCAGGTTCGTGTTGATCCAATCGCGTCCCTCTTCCCATCCGGCAACGCTCGGCGGATCAAACAGGCTTTGCCCCATGCTCGCGAGCAGGAACCGCACGTTTTGATAGTCGACTTTCGCGAGCCCAGCGGCGCGTGCCGTCCCGACGAGCAACTCCACCGGGCTCTTGATGTGGTTCGCGATCGCATGATCGCTGTAGAACGCCTGGGAAAGAAAGACGTTTTCGAGGACCGGCCGAATCCGATACCCGTTGGCGCGCAGCATGTGGGCCACGCGATCGACGACCTCCGGCTCGGGTTCCCAGTATGCGAAATACTGCCAGAGTTTCTTGGCGAGATATCGCGACGTGCCGGGATGCCGCAACATGATGTCAACGGCTTCATGAGCGCCGATCGCGCCGGTGGAACCGAGCAGCGTCTTCGCCTCGTCGTCGTGCCGGCCGTGATAGAAGCGGAACTGGGCCGAATAGTGCTCGTAGGAAGCCCCCGTGAGCGCCCGCGTGTTCGCGTCGCGCACATCCTTCTCCGTATAGCCGCTCTCGGTGTGCGCCGCGCTGTGTTCCTCGCCGAGCGAAAACAGTTCGAGCAACTCGCGCCCGAAGTTCTCGTTGACGTGCCCCGCCTCGTTTTCGTCGTTGTTCAGGTACCGGATCATTGCCGGATCCTGGACGATGCCGTGCAGCAAGGCCTCGAAATTGTCGGCGTACTTCCGGAAGAACTCGTTTTGCTGATACATGAGGTACGTATCGTTCAGTGTCCGGAAACTCGTCGCGAAATGGTCGTGCCAGAAAAGGACGAGCCGTTCCTCCATGGGGCGCGGCGATTCGAGCAAGCGCCGGACCCACCATCGGACCAGCACCGCGTGCTTATCGACGTTGCGCTTTCCGTCGACTTCGGCGATCTCGTTCCTCGCTTCGACGTGCAGCCGTTGTTCGTAGTCGAGCGGCAGTTCCCACGAGTAGACATCCGATTCCACTTCGATATTGGCCATCGGTCGATTGCGGTAGTCAACGAGGAATCGGACCGCCTCGTGCGGCCCCATGTCGACCAGTTTTTGGATCTCCTCGGGCGTTCCGCCAAAACCCGCGCGGAAGAGGAGATGGCGGGCTTTCGCATAGTCCCAATCGCGGCTCGAGATGGGAACGAGGCCGCCCATGGCCGTCGCATGCGCCACGGCGTACGCGTCGCGCGCTTCGGTCAGCGCGGCTTTGCGATCGGCGAGTTCCTTGTCGGCCGTATCTTTTTCGCGCTGCGCTTCGTCGACCGCCTTTTTCGCCGATTCGGCGGCGGTCGCCGCTTTGGTCGCCGCTTCCTCGCGCTGCGCGAGGACCTTTTGGGCCTCGGTGATTTTCGGTTCCTGATCGGGAGGAACGGCCTTGAGTTGCTCGTCGGCCGCTTTCCGTTCGGTTTCCGCCTTTTCGGCGGCCGCGGCCGTTTCCGCGACTTTCGCCTGACCCGCCTTGATCCGATTGGCCAGTGCGGTGATCGCTTGTTGCGTGGATGCCACGTGCGATTCGGCGGCGGCGACCTTGCGCCGCGCCGCCCAGGCTTGTTCGGCCCGGAGCCGTTGCCGAGCCGATTCGACCTTCGCTTCGCCTTCCGCCTTGTCGATCGCGCCTTCGGCCAACCGCTTCTCCGCGGCGGCCAATTCCTCCATCGCGCTTTGGATGGCGGACGCCGAATAATCGTCGAGCGACTGGGCGCCAAGCCGTTCGAGTCGAACGGCGTCGAGCGATCCCCACGCGAACACGGCCACCAGCGGAATGCGAACGAGCCTCGCTTCGATCCACGTCGTCATCGCCACCACCCGCGCGAAAAAGGTGCGAACCGCGTCGCCTCGCCCGCCGACTCCGCGTTTGATTTCGAGTCTACCGCCGCGGCGCGCGGATTCAAGTGCTTTGTCGCCTCGCGAGGAATTGGAAACCGCGCGCTCGAGCCTTCCGAGCCACACACGCATGCGTGTCGGATGGAAGGCGGGCAGGGTGGGCGCGTCGCCCGGATGGGCTATAATCGGCGCGACGCAATTCCCCACCGTTTCCCGCGGTACCCGGAGGATTCACGCCATGAGTCGCACGCCGGATCGGAACGACACCACCGGACGCGGTATTTCGAGTGCCGTTCTTGCGGCGACAAGCGCCGTTGCGACGCGACAGTTCGCGCATGCCGGCGAGAACAACACGATCCAGGTGGCCCTTGTCGGCTGCGGCGGCCGCGGAACGGGAGCCATCGCCAACGCGCTCTCCGTCCAGAACGGGCCGATCCGCCTCGCCGCCATGGCCGACGTGTTCGAGGATCGCCTGAACCCGAGCCTTGAAAACACAGTCAAGGCGTTTCCGAATCTCGTCGATGTGCCGCCCGAGCGGCGGTTCATCGGATTCGACGGCTATCGACACGCCATGGATTGCCTTTCGCCCGGCGATATCGTCATCCTCGCCACGCCTCCGGCCTTCCGCTGGGTTCACTTCACCTATGCCATCGAAAAGGGCCTGCACGTCTTTATGGAAAAGCCGGTTACCGTCGACGGTCCGACGACGCGCCGGATGCTCCAACTCGCCGAAGCGTCGGTCGCCAAGAATCTGAAGGTCGGCGTCGGCCTGATGTGGAGACATTGCCAGGCGCGGGGTGAATTGCGCCGGCGGATCGAGCAGGGCGAGATCGGCGAGATCGTCGCCATGCGGACCTATCGCATGGCGGGACCAACCGGTTCAGCGGCCGTGGGAAGGAAGCCGGCCGACCAACGGGAGCTGCTCTACCAGATCCGCAACTTCCACGCGTTCCTTTGGGCGAGCGGGGGCGCGTACAGCGATTTCCTGATCCACAACATCGACGAATGCTGTTGGATGAAGAACGCGTGGCCCGTCGATGCGATCGGAACGGGAGCGCGGCACTATCGCGGCGAGATGGTCGACCAGAACTTCGACACGTACTCGGTCGAATACACGTTCCCCGACGGAACGAAGCTCTATCTCGACGGCCGCACGATGCCGGGTTGCCACCAGGAATTCGCAAGCTACGCGCACGGGTCGAACGGTTCGGCCGTGATCTCCAACGGGCCGCGGATCCCCACCTTGTGCGCGACGTACAAGGGGACGCGGATCGCCCCGTCCGATATCGCGTGGCGATCGGAAAACGAACCGATCCCGTATCAACTCGAATGGGATCACCTGATCGACGCGATCCGGCGCGATCTCCCCTACAACGAGGTGCGTCGCGGCGCTGAGGCGAGTCTCGTCACGTCGATGGGCCGCATGGCCGCTCACACGGGCCAACGAGTCACCTATCAGGAGATGCTCGATTGCCCGCACGAGTTCGCGCCGCATGCCGACGCATTGACGTTGACTTCCGCCGCGCCGCTCGTCGCCCGCCCCGACGGAACCTATCCGGTCCCGATGCCCGGCATCGTGCGGGACCGGGAGTATGCGGAAGCGTGAGGCGGGCGCGTGCGAGTCGATTCAGGTCCCGGGCGCGTCGGTGAGCCGCGCGCGGAACAGCCGTAGTCCGTGCACGGCGTGGTAGAGCGCGCCGCCCTCGATCGGTTCCTCGGCCGAATCCAGGATCATCCGCGACAGCGCGTCCGCGGCGTCGCGAACCCACGGCGCGTTCAGAGGCTCGTCGTCGAGCGCGAGGGCGAGCCATTCGAGGATATGGCCGGTCGTGCTGACTCGCGCCTTGAGGTCGGCGTCATGACCGGGCGCTCGGAACGAGTTGGTCGAAAACGAACCGTCGGAGTTTTGGAACTCCCGAGCCCGATCGGCGTAGCGAGCCGTCGTTCCGGCGATTTCACGCCACACGCCGGCATCCGCGCCGCCCCGACGAAGATGGAGATTGCGGACCCAGGCGAGTCCGAACAGCCGGTGGGTTCCCCCGCACGCCGCGTTCTCGATATCCTGATCGAGTTCGTAGCGCACGAGATCCTCGAAGGCGAGCGGCTCATCCCAGCGGTTCTTCCACCGCGCGTCGGTCCCCACGCATTCGCCGATCACGATGATCGCCCAACTCAACTCCTGATCGGCGTTCACGCGGACGCGGGATTGCGACTCGCGGACGAAATCCATGAGCGTGTACGGTTTGCCGTGGACAAGGAACGCGTGGTCTTTGGGCATTCCGACCTGGATCATCTCCGCGACGAACTGGTCCATGTGTCCTTGTCCGACGAACGTCGGACCCATTTGGACATCGAGCCCGAATTCGGTGGGGATGAACCGCATGCCGCGGATCTCACCTCCCTTCGAGATGTGTTCGACGGCATTCACGCGCCGGCCTGTTTGCGCGTCGGTGAGCGGGAGGTCGAGTCCTTGCCCGAGGATTCCGTGGAACACGGTCCAAAACCCGTTGCTCAATTGGATGTCGCGCTGATCGACGAGCATCATGGCGGCGTCGATCCGTTCGCGCAGTCCGCTCGGAAGCGTTGGCCTCGGCGCGGGCAGCGATTCAACGCCCGCGTCGCCGGTCGCAAAGACCTGTTCGGTGGACGCGCCGTCCTCGATCAAGGCATCGGCGGCGCCGCCGCCCGGCGCGCAAGCGGGAACGAGCGCGCCGAACGCGGCTAGCACGGCGAACCGAGGCAACGAGCGGCCGCGATAACCGGAACGGACCATCATTTCGACCTCGGAGCGAGCCGACCTCCGAACGCCGCCGCGCATCGCCACGCGTCGGGCGTCACGAACGCGAGGCATCCGACGGCGATCGCCGGACCGAAGAGCGGCGAGCCGTAGATCCAGGTGTTCGCCGCCCATCCGATCGCCGCGCCTCCGAGCAGGAGGGGCCGCCACGCCGCCTTCCACGCGAACGCGGGGAGCGCGATCTGCCACGCCAGCGTCGCATACGCTCCGATGCTGAGCAAGGTGAGGTAGGCGATGCCGTGCGACGCGTGCGAACGAGCCTCCTCGAACGACGTGTCGAGCGGGGGATGGAGCGGATACCAAAGGGCCACGCCCGCCCACCAGTCGCCGAACTGCAGTTTGTGCAATCCGCTCGTGACGAGTACGATGACCGTGTGCGCCTGCAGCATCCGCAGGGCGACGTTCGCCGCCGCGCTCGGCTCGCCGGAATCCCCGGCCCCCTTCCGCCTCATCACGCGCCATAGTGACTGATTCATGTCACCAAACCACGCGATGCGGCCGGATCGAGGCGAAGCGAGTCCGAGGAAGGCGTAGCCGATCATCAGGTGGAACGCGACGGCGACCACGAGCGCGTCGGCGTCGTGCGCGATCGCGGGATTGGCCGTGAACGAGACGGCGGCGATCCAAGTCAGGATCGACGTGATCCGCGTCGCGACTCCGAGCGTGAAGAGCCCGACGACGGCGAGCGAGGCGGCGTACACGGCGTAAAAGGCCGCTCGATTCGCGCCGCATCCGTAGACGATCGACCAGCCCGGCGGCGATCGGGCGTCGTCGGCCAATCGAGCCGACTCGCGATACGCCGTCCGGTCGAACCAACCGTCAAGCCCGAACAGGCCGTCGGCGCGCGCGGCGAACGGAAGGAGCCATGCGAGGAAGAGGATGCCGGCGAGGACCCTGAGGACGTGCAGGCCCACCGGGTCGATCGGACGGAACCAGCAATCGACCCATGCGCGCCACGCGCCGAGCCAAGCCGGATGGTCGGCCGCGCGCACGCGCGCCGTCGTTCCCGGTCCTCTCGTGTTCCGCCCATTCACGGCGCGAACTCCCCGAAATTCGATTTGAGTACCCCTTCCGCGTTCGGCGGCGGAGGACTGCTCAGGAACAACACGGCGGGCGGTATCGCCTCGCGCGTGTGCCGCACGACTTCCGCCGACGCCCCGCCGTGACGGCGGAGCGCGTAGCGCGCGAAGGAACGGGCGAGCAGCAACGATCGTTCGGAAGGCCGGAACACGGGCCGGTCGCGCGGGATCAGGTGCTGCGCGACGTCGCGCAGAACCAGCTCGCCGCCCTCCATCTCCCAGATCCGCGTGCTCGGAACGGCCTGGCCCGGCGCGGCGATGACTTCCCCTTGCGGCGGCTCGACGGGTTGGTCGTCCGCGAGCGCTCGCGCAAGGATGCCTTCGCGGTGTCCGACGAGGTATCCCGATTCGGCACTCGGAACGGTCACGACCTGGGTGACGTTCCCCGACGCGTCCTTGAGGCGCACTTCAAACGCCGCGCCCGGCAACGCCGGCCGATTCAACAGGAAGTGATAGCTGTTCAACATGCCGACCGCGTGGAGGTAACGGACCGGGTAGGCGCCCGCGAGCGAATAGGCGAACTGTGGAGGCGTCGACATGCCTCCTCCCGCGGGTGACGGCCACGGCCCGCTCGGCGCCGCGAGCGCGACGGCGATCACGGCGATGAAATGGCCGAGAATGCAGACCGTGCCGGAAACGGCGATCCACGCGGGGACTTCTTGGACCGACTCGCCTTCACTCGACATGCCGACTCCCCCCCTCCGCACACGATGCCCATGCGCCGTGATCGCGTCCGGTCCATCCAAGATCCAAGTATCGGCTTGCCGCGCCGCGAATTTCGATCGGGACTCCGTCCGCCGGCGCGGGGTGTCCGCGAGCGTGCCGGTTGTCGCGGCAAGCGCGGTCCCGACGGAACGCGCCGCCGCGCCGTTCGTATCGCCTTTGAGTACAGGTCCCGATGCGCGCGAACTGACGGTTAGTGCGCCGAGGACTCGATGCGGCCGATGCGTCCTCCGCGCGCGAATCGCGCGGGGCTCACCGAATCCAGGTCCATTTCGGGGTTTCCCGTGCGGATCCAGTCGGCGATCAACTTCCCTGTGAAGGGACCCTGCGTCACGCCTAGCATGCCGTGTCCGGCGGCGATCCAGGCGTTGTGAAGGCCGGGAACCTTGCCGACGACCGGCAACCCGTCGGGCGTCATCGGTCGCAAATGGCACCATCGGGACCGTTCGCGCGCGACACCGGAGCCGAGAAAATACCGCTCCGCGCCCGCCGCCAACATCGCGACGCGCGTCGGACGAAGATCGAGATTGAATCCGCTGAACTCCATCGTGCCGGCGAGCCGCAGGAACCCGTCCATCGGTGTGACGAAGATGCGTTCCTCCATCAAGACGACGGGGATCGCCGGACAGGGGTCGGGTCGGTCGATGTCGAGATGGTACCCTTTGCCGGGTTGGATCGGCAATCGGAGCCCGAGGCGTCGAGCGAGGCGAGGCGTCCAGGAACCGCACGCGAGCACAATCGAGTCGGCGGCGACGGGCTCTCCGTCGACGACGACTTCGGCGACGCGTTCCCGTTCAACGCGCACGTCGCTCACCGGCGCGTCGCGCCGGACCACGGCGCCGGCGCGTTCCGCGCCGGCGATCAGGCGCCGCACGAGTTCGAGCGGATTGCACGATCCCGAGTCGGGGAAACAGACGCCGCCCGCCACATCGCGCCCGATCGCCGGCTCGAACGCGCGCACCTCACCGCCCTTCAGATGTTGCGATGGGAATCCAAACTCGCGAAGCAGGTCGGCTTCCTCCCGGATCGCGCGCAGCGACCTTTCGGTCCGCGCGATTTCGAGCCGCCCGGACTTCGTGTAGGGAATGCCGAGCTCGCGAGCGAGTTCGTCGTAGAGCCGCTCGCTCGCCGCGCCGAGCCGGCACAGCATGCGAGTCGCCTCGCGCAAATGGTCCGCCGTGCACGCACGCTGGAATCGTACCAGCCAGCGGACGAGCTCGGGATCGAACCGAGGCGCGACGTACAGCGGACTCTTCGAACTGAACAGCCAGCGGATGTTGCGCCACAACTGTCCCGGCTGGGGAAGGGGAAGATGACCGGGAGTCACCTGGCCCGCGTTCCCCTGCGAACACCCGGAACCAACGTCGCCCTGTTCGAGGAGCGTGACGCTCGATCCGCTCGTTGCCAGATAATACGCGGTCGCGGCGCCGATCACGCCGCCGCCGATCACCACCGTCCGTGCATTGGACATTGTCACTCGAATCGGATTCGGCGTTGAAACAGGCTAACGCCGCTTGTTTTCGAACCAGACCGGGCCACCCCATTTTCCCGTCACGACGACATCGAGATCGCCGTCCTGGTCGAGGTCGACGATCGGGATGTTCATCCCCGAGCCGATGCGCTCGTTGTACGAGATCGCGTGCTTGGTCCAGACCGGCGGATTGCTCCGTTTCAGCTCGTACCAATAGACGCCAAGCGGCTCGAATGCGCCCGGATCATTGCCGTTGTGCGCGAAAAAACGCTTGCCGGCCACCAGGTCGAGCACGCCGTCCCCGTTGAGGTCGGCCATCGCGAGGCTGTGCGCCTGGGACCAACTCGAATCGATCACGTGCTGTTTCCAAGCGACGTCCGATCCGTCGAGTTTCTGTTCGTACCAGAACAGGCCGTACTTGTGCGCCGAACTGGTAAGGATATCGTTGGCTCCGTCTCCGTTCACGTCGTAGACGCAGATCTGGGGCGTGTGGTCAACGGTCCCTTCGTCGAGGTGCCCGAGCTTCAGCGGATGCTCTTTCCATTCACCGCCGCGCGGGTCGGCGGGGGCTTCGAACCACGCGTTGGGGCGAAGCAGATCGGGCCTGCCGTCGCCGTTGAGGTCGCCCACGCCGCAGCCCCATTCGAGCGTCTTGTCGGACACCTTGTGCCGCACGATCGTGCGCCGGCCCGACGCGTCCCTTCCGAGCTCGTACCACTGCGTTCCGGTCACGGCGGGCAGGATCTCATTGCGCTGACCGTCGCCGTCGATGTCCCAAAGGTCGCCGTGTTCAAAAAAACCGTTGCGTTCGATGAGCGTCTCGGCCCAAAGTCCTCCCGCCGGTCCCGGATTCCGGAACCAGTTGGAACGCTGGCCGTGCCAGGAGCATGAGACGACATCGTTCCAGCCGTCGCCGTCGACGTCCCACGGCGCGTTCATGAAGTCCCAGTAGTACCCTTTCCCCTCCTCGTCGACCTCACCTTCGAGTTCTCGGATCTTGACGGGCGCCCAGTCGGGCGCTAGGTAAAGGAAGGGCCCCGCGACGATGTCGAGCTTTCCGTCGTTGTTGAAATCGCTGACGCCGCATGCCTCGCTACGGAAGATCCCGACGCGATGCGCGACAAAGGACACGGGCGACGCCGCGGCTGAAGCACCCTGGGTATTCTGGGCATTCGCGGGCGGGGCCCACCACCCGGCCGCCATGGCGCCGAGCACGATCGAGCTCGCGGTCATCGTCGCGAGACGGCCCGCGATCGATCGAACGCGCCGCGAACGTCGCTCCGTCATCACGGCGGAATCGATGGACGGGTCCAACAGGAATCGTCGGTGTTCGGCGCGCATCGGCTTGAATCCTCCCGGAGATCGCCTTAGTGTATGGCATCGCTGAGGAAGTGCAACCGAAGGAAAAACTGAAACGCGAGAAGAGCTGAAAACGAAAGAGGATAGGCGATGTCGAGTCGATGCGATTTGAAGTGGCGACGAATGCTGAGCATCCTTTTCGCCGGGATGATCGCCGGGTTGTCGGGTACCTGCGCGTCGGCCGGCGAGACGCGGTTCTCTTCGGGACCCGAGGAATTCGCCGGCCATCGCTATTACTGGCTCGCCTACTGGCGGCTCGAAGTGGCGATCCCCGACGACGCGGCGCCCGATGATCGGTTTGAAGTATTGTTCGGCACCAAGGGCCCTGAGAAGCGGCTGTTGGTTTTCGAATACCAAGGCGCGCGAGGGTCGATGAACGAAGCGCGGTCCGAGGGCTACGAGTGGCTCCCCGTGCCCTTGGGCGCGCTGAAGCCTGGAACCACGGTCGTCCTGCACGGCGGCGCGGGCCCCAATCGTCCCGCGTTCCTTGCGGGCGTCCGTGTGACGGGCAAATGCCAAGCGGCCCCGAGGGTCAAACCGGTGGCGGTCGCCGCGCCGAACGCGACGCCCGACAGCGCGCTCGTCTGGTCCAAAGGCCTGGGATTCGAGGCCGACGACTATACGCGGCGCCTTTGGCAGCCCGCACCCTCGGAACCCGATTGGGCCCGCGCCGAACGCAGCGCGCGGTACGCCGGCGTCGCGCTCGGAAAAGTACAGCGCTGGCTGCGCGAGCGGTGCCTCGCCGTGCGCGACGAAAAGTCGGGCCTCTTCCGCCCCACGGGCCGTCAATGGAACTACCAGGACACGGCCGCCGATTGCTATCCGTTCTATGTGTGGGCCGCCTATTACACCGATCTCGAAATCCTCGAATCGGTTATGCTCGACGTTCTCGAAGCCGAGCAGCGGCTTTGCAACCATCTCGACCGGCTCCCCGTCGCCTACGACATGGACGCGGGACATAAGGAGGAGATTTCTTTCGATGCGATGATTTTTGGAGCGGCCGAGTATGCGAAGGATGGTTTGGTGCCGATTGTCGAACTGACGGGCAGGAAATACGCCTGGTTCGCCCGGTTCCAGGCGATTACCGACGATATCTTCCTGCACGCGCGCATCGATACGCCGTACGGCAAGATCCCGTCGACGAATGTCGAAGTGAACGGCGACCTGCTGCAAATCCTCCCCAGGCTCTACACCATGACCGGGGACCGCAAGTACCTCGACTGGGCGCATCGGTTGGCCGACAACTACCTCCTGCCCGGCAAGTTCGTCCCATCGCGGCTCTCGGATCACGGATGCGAGGTCATCGGCGGACTCGGCCTCTTGTTCGCCATCGACCGCACGGCGCAGCCTGAAAAATGCGATCAATACAAGCCGCACCTCGAGTACATGTTCGACGAGGTTCTGCGGCGCGGCCGGAATTCCGAGGGGCTGATCGTGGGCGACCTTCAACCGACGGACGGCCCGCACGACAACGTGTCGGTGCGCGACGGATGGGGATACGACTTCGTTGGCTTCCTCGACTACGACCTGGCGCTCGGCACGACCCGCTATTCCGAGGCGATCCGGCAGCCGATGCGCAATCTGCTGCTTCCCAAATACCGCGAGTTCCACTGGGATGATCGGTCCCGCGACAATACGGCGGATTCGGTCGAGGGCGGGCTCTATTTGCTGAATCGGTTCCCGACGGTCGAGACGTTTGTTTGGGCGGACCGCGAGATCGCGACGTTGCTGGTCGACCACAACGCGCCCGACCGGCTCTGGGATACGCACAAGCTCGAAGCGAACACAGTGCGTTCGGTGCTGATCCACACGATGCTCCACACGCGAAACACGATCGCTCGGCCGTGGCGTCCGGGTCTTCAGCTCGGCGCGGCGCCCGTCGGGACCGACGGCGTCTGCGTCCACATGCGGTCCGACGAACCGTACGAAGGGCGCCTGCAATTCGATATCCCGCGCCATCGTGCGAACATGGGATTCGAGCAGGATTGGCCCCGCATGAATTGCGTGCCGGAGTGGTTCACGGTCGAGCCCGACGCAGAGCGGCGCTACGAGGTTCGGGACGTGGACGGCGAGCGCCGCGAGGTCTCGGGCAGGGAATTGGCCGAGGGACTCGCCGTTCGTCTCGAACGGCGCAAGCCGTTGCGACTCGTCATCCGCCCCCTTTGACGCGGGAACCGGTCGGCGGCGGCCTTGTTTCGGCGAGCGACGGGCGTGTATTCCGGCTGCGGCATCCGATGCGATGCGCATTTCGAGTTTCCGATACTCAGGAGCGTTCGGCATGGTTCACTGCGATTCACGGCGTCTTGGCTCGCGGATAGGCGTCTTGTTGTCGGCCTGCGCGCTGTTCGGGCCGACAATCGCGGAGGGGATCGAACCGGCCGCGCCGCGGCGCAGCGCGTTTCGCGCGCAAAACGCCGAGGAAGCGGCGGCGTGGCGCGCGGCGTCGCGCGCCGAACTGTTCCGGCTGATGCGCATGGAGGATCAGATCGCCGCGCATCGGCTCGACAACCAAGGCCGCAGCGCCCTGACGCTCGACGCGCGGTCCCTATCGACCGAACCGTCGCCTCGAGGACGTTTTGCGCGGCACGAGATCGAGATCGCATCGCGTCCCGATCGGCGGATCCGCGTCGTTGTGACGATCCCGACGAACGCCTCGCCCCGCGCGACGCCCGCCGTCGTCTGCATCCATGGGCACGGGGGCAATCGGAACATCGTTCATGATCCCTCCAGCCCGTATCGCGGCTTCGCGACGGCGCTCGCCGAATCGGGATATGTCACGCTCAGCACGGATGTGGGCCAGCACGAGGTCCAGGGCGCGGAACGGACGCTGATGGGCGAGCGGCTATGGGACTTGATGCGCGTGGTCGATCTCGCGGCGTCGCGTCCCGAGGTGGATCCTCGGCGGATCGGTTGCGGCGGCCTTTCGCTCGGCGGTGAAATGGCCATGTGGCTCGGCGCCATGGACGAGCGGATCGCGGCGACGGTCAGTTCCGGGTTCTTGACGACGATGGAGAACCTCCGGGTCGGGCATTGCATGTGCTGGGATTTCCCGGGCCTCCAAGAAGGCTACGAGTTCGCCGATATCTACAGCTTGACCAGCCCGCGCGCGCTGCAGTGCCAGAACGGGCTGCGCGAGCGGCTGCCAGGCGGGTTTCCGATCGAGCTTGCTGAACGGGCGATGGCCGACATCCGACGCGCCTATCGCGCGGACGAGCGGCTCGATCGAGTCCAATTGGCGACGCACGCCGAGGGCCACGTGTTCGACGTCGCGTTCGGCAAGGCGTTCTTCGACACCATGCTCGGCCCATCCGACTCCCGCTGATGACTGTCGCCGTCGGCCTGCGCAAAACGGGGCCGTGCGGGCCAACGATTCGAAATCACTTGCTGGCGGTGATGCGGCTTGGAAAGAAGCCGACGATAGAAACGTGCCACCTCAATGGGGCGAAGCAGAGGGAAAACACGCTCAGTCGCGAACCGATGGAAGCCCACCGCCGCATGTCGAATGAACAGCGTCTTCAGCTTCCACTGCGGATGATCCGAGCGGCGACTTTTTATTGGTTGCAGGGGACCCCGGAGCAGGTGGATCGCAAAGCGGAGCCCTAAAGGCCGGCGACTTCGTAGCCCGCGCGATAGGAACGACGGATGAATCGGTCGGCGTCGGGCGCGTTCGTCGCGTGGAGGGCCGCGCTGTCCCATTCGAGTTTCACGCCGGATCGGTAGGCGACGTTGCCCAGCAAGACCGTTTCCGAAAGCGGACCCGAATAGGAAAACGGACAGGATGTCTTGGTCTTGCCGAGGATCGCGTCCGTCCATTCGGTGTAGTGGTTATGGTCCTCCGCCTCGGGCAGCTTCACGCCCGCGAACGTCTCGCGGGGGAAGAGTTCGGGCATTTCCGGAAAACCGACGAACAGGTTGCCCTTTTCGCCCACGAACAAGACGCCGTTTTGCGAACCGGGCCAATCGGCGGGGGCCCGGAACAGCGCGCGGTCGGGAAGTTCGCCCGCCTCATACCACGTCATGCGGATCGTGGGAAGCGCGTGCTCCGCGCCGCGGAATTCATAATGCACTTTGCAGGCGATCGGACCGCTCTCGGCGTGGGGCGGCGGTCCTTCCGCCCAGATCCGGGACGGCGGAGGCAAAACGAGCGCCGACGCGACCGGATCGATGATATGGCACCCCATGTCCCCCAGCGCGCCGGTCCCGAAATCCCACCAGCCGCGCCAATGGAACGGATGATACATGCCGGCGACAAACGGACGAGCCGTCGCGACTCCAAGCCATTGGTCCCACTCGACCCCGTCGGGAACCGCATCGCCCTTCGCCGGCCGATCGAGGCCCTGCTTCCAAAACGAACCCGGTCGATCGGTCCAGACATGCACCTCGCGCACCTTCCCGATGATCTCGTCATGGATCGCCTGGACGGCCATCTTGAGCCGGGCTGTCGCATGGTGCTGGATACCCATCTGGCTGACAATGCCTTTGGCGGCGGCCGCCTCCGCCAGACGGCGCGATTCAAAAACGCTGTGCGTGAGCGGCTTCTGCGTGAAGACGTGTTTGCCGAGCTCGATGGCCGATAGGGTCGCCGGCGCGTGCGTGTGGTCGGGCGTCGACACGGTCACCGCGTCGATCTCCTTTTGTTCGAGGAGCTTTCTCCAGTCGGTGTACTTTGCGGCCTTGGGGAACTGCGCGGCGGCCTTATCGAGCCGATCGCGATCGATGTCGCAAATGGCGACGATCTCGTTTCCGACGGATGTTTCCATCATGTCGGACCAGCCTTTCCCACCCACTCCGACGCACGCGATATGCACCTTGTCGGCCGCCGACTTGGCCGCGCCCCGCGCGCTCCGCAACGCCCACGGTAAGGCCATGCCGGAAAGGGCGGCGTGTTTCAGAAACCGGCGACGGCTTTCGAATCGACTCATGGCGTGAGGCTCCACGGCGTGGCGGCGGAATGGACGAACGCATGCGGACGGCCCCGATTCTCGTGGAGCCGTCTGGCCCGATCAAGCGGCCATCCTACGTGGGGCGATTGTCCTCAATCGCCCACGTCACTCGCCGATCTCGAAGTCGATGCGCGCGACCTTGCCGGCCTCGATCGTCACCTCTTGAGCCTGGGGCTTGAGCGCCTCGTGCCATGTTTCGAGCGTGTACGTGCCTGGCGGCACGTCCCGGATCGTGAACGTCCCGTCCTCCGACGTAACCGCGAAATAGGGATGTTTGAGCACATGAATGTACCCCGACATCCAGAAGTGAATGTCGCATTTGACGGGGATTCCGACCTCGCGCATCGCCATCCGTTCCTTCTGAGGCGATCCTTTCGCCGGAAACACCATGTTGAACGCCTTGCCCAATTTCGGGTTCGCCCGCACGTTGTGCGTCACCGGGTCGCTGTTGCGGAATTCGATCTCCTGCCCCTCCATCACGGCCAGCACGTGCGGGACGAACACGCACCCGGCCTGATCGTAGACGGCGGGCTCGGCGGGCGGAGTGAACTCGCCGGGCAAACGGCCCTTGATCGCGACGAGCGTCCATTTCACGGTTCCGTTCGGGTTCACGACGATCTTCTCGACGATGGGCGGCGTCTTGTGCAGATCGGCGCACTGTCGTTCGGCGCCGAAGTTGATCGGCTTCACCTTGGGCGGTGTCCCTTTGAACTTGACGACGCCGACGATGGCGCCTTTGTCCGGCGCCGTTTCCGGATCGGCGGGCGGCGCGGCGGACGAGGAAGGCGCGGACGACGACGCATCCGCGCCGCCGGTCGCCGAGCCGCCGTCCGCACTCGAACTCGCCTTGCGTTCGGAGTTCGCCGCCGCCTTCGAGGATTTCGCGCCCTCGGAGTCCCGCTCGCCGCTCGGCCCGCACGCCGTTGTCGAAACGACAATCACCGCGGCCAAGCCGAGACCCGCCGCCCGTGTCCAATACGTCGATCGCATGCGTTCATTCCCCTTGTTCGGAACGGATAGGATGGTTTTCATGGCATTGCCGACCCGCCGCCTCATCCGCCGGCGGCGAGGGTTCCGTGTCGGCGTCGGCTCGGCGCGTCAGATCGGCGCACGTCGGTCTTCAGTTCCTTCGCCTTGCGTTCGGCCTCTTCCCGAGTCGCGAAGGCGGCGAGTCCCGAGGCCATCGGTGTGGCGATCGCATCCGACCGCACGATCCACGCCGATTCCGCGTCGATCCACTCGCCGTTCACGCTGTTCCCGATCCAGACGCGCTCCGCGGGCTCGGGGAGCGTCGGAAGGTATTCGAGCAGGCAGCCCGTATCGTCGAACTTCGCGACGCGTCCGTCGCGCGCGGCGAGCGCGGCGGCGAACCGGCCCTCGCTGATGATCATCAGGCAATGCGCGCACGTTTCCTCGCCCGGGCGCAGTTTCGGTGGTGACATGGTACTGTCACTTCCGCACCCCGCGGCGAGGAGCGGGCCTGCGGCCAGGAACAAGGCGAACCGCTTCGCGGCCACGATCGTGCGCGAACTCATGCGAACCCCCTGAATCGCGAGCATACGGCGGCGAGCCCGAGCGGAACGACCGCCCACAGGCCGAGCAGACCGAGCAAGACGGGCCGCAGCGCGTCACCCAACACGTCCGTCGCGTAGAGCCCGCCGGGGCCGAGCGTTTCGAGATTCCCCTGGAGGTCGACGACCGAGGCGATCTTGAACGTCTGTGTCGGGTTCGCGAGCGACAACCAGAGCAGATCCCGCGGCGACAATCGCATGGCGACCGCCGTCCCGATCAAACCGAGATCGCTGAAGAAAGCGAAGATCAGCCAGACGAACAAGGCGAGACCGACGGCCGTCGCCGATCGGCGGCAGAATACCGAAATACAGAATCCAATGCTCAAGTAGGCGAGCCCCAGCACGGCCGTGTGGGCCGCGAGACCGAGGAAGCCGCCGAGTTGTTCCATTCCGCGATAGCCCGCGATCACCGCCGCCGTCGCGCCGAATCCGGCGAGCAAGGTTCCCATCAATGCGGATGCGAGGCCCAGGTATTTCCCAATCAAGACCTCCTCGGGCACGACCGGCTGCGCGAGGAGCGTCACGAGCGTGCCCTGCTCCCGCTCGCCCGCGACGCTCACCGCCCCCATGATCAGGCCGATGAGGGGAACGATCAGCATGACCAGATTCAACAGACTGGCGGACGTGCGCCCGAATCCCGCGATGCCGATGCTGCCGAGTCCCGCGAGGCCCAGTGCGCTGAGTCCGAGCGCGAGGCCCGCGAATACGATCGTGAAGAGCACGAACCAGCGATTACGCCGCGCGTCCCGGATCTCCTTGATCATGATCAGCCAGACGGCCGTGAGGTCCATGGCGGTCAGCTCCCTTCCCGCTCGTTGAAACGGTCCGTGTCGGCGTGCCGTTCGTCGTCCAATTCGAAGTCCTCGATGGGAACCTGATGCTCGGCGAGCAGCCGGATCGGTTCGGCGCGTCGACCCGCGGGCACATCGACGAGCAAGTGCGTGGCGTTCGTCTCGACACGGAATCCGGCCTCTACGAGGATTGCGGTGGCCGCGACGCCGTGCTCGGCGGCCAGCGTCAGCGCGAGCAGGCCCGGGCGCCGGAGGTGGTGCGCGATCGCGTCCGGCGCGCCTTCCGCGATCTTACGGCCCCGTTCCAAGACGATGACGCGGTCGGCGAGCCGGCGGACTTCGGAGACGCGGTGCGAGCAAAACAGGAGCGTCTTTCCCGCCTGCTTCAGCCGCTGCAGGAGTCGAGCGAACTCATGCCGCGCGTGCGCATCCAGATTGCTTGTCGGTTCGTCGAGCAGCAGCATGGGCGGATCGGCGAGCAGGGCGAGCACGAGCGCCAATTTTTGTTTCATTCCGCCCGACAAGTGGCCGACCGCCCGATTTCGCGCGTCGCCCAATTCCCATTCGTCGAGCAACCGCATCGCGTGGTTTGGGTCGACGCGGCGCAGCCTCGCGTAGAACCGCACGGCCTCCGCAACCGTTTGATCGACGTGCAATCGGACCTCTTGCGGAACATAGCCGAGCATGCGGCGCGCGGCGCGGCCTCCCGCACGGCATCGATGGCCGAAGACGGTCGCGGAACCTTGGTGCGGAAGGAGGCCGAGCAGGCATCGAAGCACGGTCGTCTTCCCCGCTCCATTGACTCCCCATAGGACGACCGCTTCACCGCGCCGCACCTCGAACGACAGATCATCGACGGCGGTCACTCGGCGAAACCGCTTCGTCAATCCGTCGACGCGCAAGGCCGTGTCGGACAACGGCCGCGTGGCGTTCGCGGCGTCCGGCCGCCCCGTCGGTTCGGCGATCGCGCCGCGCGGATCCGACGCCGTCGATGTCGAGTCGCCGCGAGGACCATTCGCGCGGATCGCTTTCTCCGACACGATTCCATGCCGCGAGGTTTCCTCGCGTTCGATGTCGCTGGTCCCCGCTCCGCTCGGCGACGATGTTCGGGATCTCGGCGCGACCAACGATCCGACGAGCACGACGGTCGGCCAGCAGAGCATGCCGGCGGCGACAACGAGCCAAGGCAAGCGAGCGGCCCGCCGCGGCGGTTCGAGCGACGACGCGACCGGTGTCATGCGGGGCGCCGCGTCGGTGAATGTGGGTTTCGGCTTGAAGACCGGAAAGACGCGCGACGCGAAATCGATCGCCGCGACCGACGGATTCTCGCGAAACAGGCGGAGTGCCGCATTGCGGTCCGCCAATCGCTCGAACAGCCGCGACGGCTCGTAGGCCTGATCACCTTGCCCGTCCCCGTCGACGTCGTATCCCCGATAGTCGCTCCAATAGTTGCCTTGCCATGCGTTCGTCGTCATCCGGCCGCTCGCGCCGACAATCGCGACCTGCTCCCCGTTCTCGACGAAGCTGTTTCGTTCAAACCGATTCCCCCGCGCCGAGGGCAGGATGGTGAGCCCCACCTCGTTGTGTGCGACGATGTTCCGCTCGAATGTTCCGCGCGAGTTCTCGACGAACACGCCGATCCGATTTCCAAGGACGACGTTGTCGGCGATTTGCGCGGCGTCCATGTCCTTCAAGCCGATGCCGTGCCCGCTCGCGCCGCGGTTCCGTTCGAGCCAATTTCCGGTCATCGCGACATGGCGGCTGTACATCAGGAATGCGCCGACGGAGTTGTCCCATAGATGGTTCGATTCGACGCGCGCGTCCTGGCAATACATGAAATGCAGCCCGTATCGGCCTCCATGCGCCCGGTTGGCGCGAACGGTGAGCCGCTTCGAGAACCAAAGCACCATGTCGCGGCCGTCGCGGATCCGATTCGACTCGAGCGTCACATCGTCGCTGTACCAGACCCGGATCAAGTCGCCCCGCCGCGCGAGATCGAGCGGCTTGCTTTGGAGATCGTTATCGCGGACCACGGTCTCCGGCGCCCGCTGGAGCGTCACGCCAAACAGGACATCCTCGAACGCGTTCTTCTCGACGACCGCGCGCGGGGCGCGAACGAGCAGCCCGGAGTCCTCGCGCCCGAGCACATCGCCGCTTCCGCGGATCACGAACCCCGACAGGCGTACGTCGGGCGCGGCGATCGTGACGACGGTCCCGTTTCCTTCGCCGTCGATCACCGGCGCGTTGCGGCCGACGAGACGCACGGATTTTTCGATGAGGAGCGGCCCCGAATACCGCCCGCCATCGACGACGATCGTGTCCCCCGCGTCGGCCCGCGCGATCGCGTCCTCAATCGTGCGGATCGGACCGGTCGGCGAAACGGTCCACGGCGCGCCGAGTGCTGCGCCGGCCGACGCGAGGAAGAAGGGAACGGTCATTCCGACCGTCGCCACGGCGCGGGTCGCCGGAACGGCCGCGATCGGAACGGCTCGCCGACGGCGGCGCCAACGGAGTCCGGCGGCGACGATCGCGGCGCCCGAGCTTGCCATGGCGAGCCCAAGCCCCGGTCCAATCGCGCCGAACGTGCGGAAGTTGCCGATCTTCCCGTCCCCGAGCGCCGGCGGGACGAACGGTTTGACCGAACTGCTGAGCGGCGCGCGGGGGTCGAGCGACAAGCCGTAGTACCGAAGCCACCCCTGGAGGTCGATCAGGAACGCGGCGGGGAACAGGATCGCCGGAAGAAGCAACACGATCGACGCGCGACTCGGCCAGAACGCGGCGATCAGCGTCAATGCGGCGACCAACCCGATCGCCGGTTTCGCGACACGGCGTTCGAACGGAGCCGCTCCGCCCAGCGGTTTCATGCCGATGTAGTGGTTCAGCAGATCGATCTCGCGCACGTCCCCTTCGATCCGGTCCGGGTAACCGCTCAGCCTCAGCCCCTTCGGATACTGCGGCGCGCGCAGTTGAAAATCCCAGTACACGAACCGCGGCGAAACGGCGATGCCCGATGCCGCGGCGATCAACAGCAGACTCGCCGCGACGCCGGACCACGACGGCCAGCATCGTGTCACTTCCGGGGACGATGTCTTCATGATGCGATCGTCTCACTGATGCCGGTTCGTTCGGGCGCCTAGTTCGACGCAGGTTCGACCAGCAGGTATCCGACCATCTCCAAGTGCAACGCCGAGCAGAATTCGAGACAATAGAAGGGGAAAACACCCTCCTTTTCCGCGACGAACTCGATCGTCACCGTCTCACCCGGTTCGAGACTCGCCTCGATGTTGTAGCTCGGTATGCAGAACCCGTGCGTCGCGTCGATCGTGCGTTCCATGTTGGTGATCGTCCATTTCACCTTCTGTCCCTGGCGGACCTGGACGTGTTCGGGTTCGAAGTGGCTTCGAATGGCGATCATGTCGACCTCGACCGCATCGCCGTTTCGGCGGATCGCGCCCTTCATCGGCGCCGTCTCCGACTTGACCTGCGACAGCGGATCCCAGCCGACATCGGGATAGACCTCCCAGGTCTTGAGCTTGTCGGCCTTCATGATCTGCGCGTAGTGCGGTTCGGCGTTGCCGAGCGGCATGTCGTAGATGACCGGAAAACGGTCGCCGGGACGGGACGTGTCGAGCAATTGCAGATTCTGCGGAAGCAGAGGTCCCGTGTTCACGAATCGATCGACCGACCACTTGTTGAGCGCGACGAGGAACCGGCCGTCCGGATCCACCGTATCGCCCTCGGCGGCCGAAATGTGTCCGACGTTGTAATGGACGGGCGTCGTGCCGACGAGTTTCCACGCTCCTTCGGGGGCTTTGTACTTGCAGTCGCCCATCGACCAGCGCGCGACGGCGTTGTCGAGGAACAGGCTCGTGTAGGCGTAGCCCTGCGCGTCGAATTGGGTGTGCAGCGGGCCGAGTCCGATTTCGACCTGCGCCTCCTTGACCGCGTCGAATCGGAGGATCGGAACGCCGAACGGATCGTTGCCCTCGAAGTCCTTCTTGGCGACCGCTTCCTTGATCTTGTCGATGTGATAGACGGTCACGTGCGGATCGAGCTTTCCGGAAACGACGATGTGCTTCCCGCACGGACAGACATCAACGCCGTGGGGGCTTTTGGGCTCGGCGGCGAAATAGAGCACACCTTCGGACACGGCCGTCGCGAGCGGGATCACCCGGAATCCGTTGATCTCGGCGCACTTCCCGTCGGCGACGACCTTTTCGGCGGCCCGGTAGTTGATCGCGTGCAAATAGTCCATGTCCCGTTGCGAAGCGCCGGCCTCGAACGGAGGATTGCCGCTCTCGATGCCGCCGGTGGCCATCTCGGTATTGAACGAGTTCTGGAAGACCCAGCCGTCGCTCGCGATCTTTCCGGAGTCGGCGAGGTCCTGCCAGTACGGCGGAAGCTCGATCGCGAACGACTGGGCCGGATCAATGCGTCCCTTGGCCCGGTCGAACTTCCAAAAGGTCATCAGTCCGCGATATTGTTCCTGATACTTGTCGAGCGGCGCGTATTTGAGGCCGAGCGGCACGGCGTACTGCGAACCCTCGACGACGTAGTCCGTGTTCGGCGTGACCATCGTCGACCCATGGTTGTTGTTGACGACGGGATTGACCACCCATTGCTTCGTTTCGAAATCACGCAGATCGATGACGGCGAGCCGCGCGTTGGCCTTGTCGTTGATGAACAGGAATTGGCCGTCATAGTCGCCGTTCGTTTCGCTGAGCGCCGGGTGATGCGTATCGGCCCACGTCAGATGCTTGCGCCCGATCGGCGGATCGCCTTCGGTATGGAACGGGGATTCCCGCACGCCGAACCCGGCGCCCTGCCACGGTTCCGGCGTGAAGACGGCGATGGACCGGAGCAGTCGCATCGAGGGCAAGCCGATCACGAGCACTTGGCCGCTGTGTCCGCCGGACGCGAACATGATGTACTCGTCCATCTTGCCGCTCGGCGTATACGTCGCGACGGCCGCCGCGACGTCATCGGGCGTCAGGCCTCGCTCTTGGATGATCTGATTGGCGTCCTCGGGCAGGCCGGCTACCGGCGTGCCCCGCGCCGCATCCCCGCCCTCGTCCGCAATCTCGCCGCGACGGCACCCGATCAACCCGATCGCGAGACACAGCAGGACACTCGACATACCGACCCAACCGTGCCATCCGTTCCGTTGACTCATTGAAAAACCCTCCCGAATCGATCACCGACCGCGCCCGGCATTCGAGCCCCGCCGGAAATGGGCACCCCGCGCACCGGAAACGACCGGTGCGCGCGTGCCCGGGCTCTTGGTTCGTGGCGGTCATGGGGAAGCAACGCAAGTGCCGTACGGGACGGAAACGGCGTTTCGCGACAATTCGCCGCGGGCATCGAGGGGCCTTGCGACAATCGGCCGCGGAACGCGCCGACCGACGGCGTCAGGGCGGTGCGGCGATCGGTCGCACGCGCGGTGGGCGAATCGGAAGAACGGCGACCAAGGGCGTATCGCGCGCGCGATTCCGCGCGCCGCACACGGCCGCGTTCCATGACGGCGCGGCGGAAGGCGCGCCGTCACGGAAGGAAACGGAGTTTGCCCGAGCACGGCCAGGATCAGACGTTCGTCGTCACGCCGGGCATCGCGCAGACGGGATAAATGCCCTGAGCATCGGGCTTCGTCGGGGGCTCCATCTCCCATGTGCATTCCTCGGGCTTCGGCGCCAGACAGAAATCGGACGCGGTGACCTCGTCCCAACGCAGTTCCCGGCCGCTGTAACAGGAGAGTTGGCCCATAATGACGACGAGCGTGCTGCGGGCCATGTAGTCGCCGCAGTTGAGCGGCGTGCCGGCGCGGATCGACCTGAAGAACGCGTCATGTTCGGCGACGTACGGGCTGCCGCCCGGCCCCGAGTACTTCCACTCGTTCGGTCCGGTGATCCGGCCGCCGAGCGGATACGCGATCCCTTTCGAACCCAGGATGATGCTGGAGCTTTCGTTGTAGCAGTTCGGCGTGGTCCGACAGAACGCGTAGACGCGCGCGCCGCTCGCGTACCGATACACGACCGCGTGGTGGTCGAATACGTCCCCCAAGAGGTTCTGCACGCCCGAGCGGCCGCCCATGCCATGGCAATCGACGGGCGTTTCGCCGTTGAGCGCCCAGGTCGCGCGATCGACATTGTGGACAAGCGACTGGGTCACATCATCGCCGCAGAGCCAGGAGAACCGGTATTGGTTGCCGTACTGGACCTCCAACTCGCGCATACCCGGCGGCCTCGCGATGTTGCCGTAGGGTCCGCGGATGAAATTCTCCTCGATCGCGATGATCTCGCCGATCCGGCCGTCGTGGACGCGTTCGATCGTCTCGCGGATCGCTCCGTCGTAGCGGCTTTGAAGGCCCGACATCACGCCGATGTTCTTTTGCTTGGCCGCCTCGCACGCGGCGACGACGACCTTGATGCCCGACGGGTCGATCGCGTGCGGCTTTTCCACGAAGACGTGTTTTCCGGCGTCGACCGCCGCCTTCAGGTACATCGGATGGAACTTCGCCGCGCACGCGACCAGGACGACATCGACCGAATCGATGACGTGGCGATACCCGTCAAGGCCCTCGAAACAATGGTCGTCGTCGACGGCGACCTGTTCGGGTTTGGTCGTCTTGAGGAGTTGTCGCTTGCTTTGGACGCGGTCGGCGAACAGATCGGACATCGCGACCAACCGCGTGCCGGGATCGGCGGTCATGGCATCGACGGCCGCGCCGGAGCACCGGCCGCCGCATCCCACCATTCCGATCCTGATCGTGTCATTGCCCGCCGCATGCGCCGAGCGTGCGATCGTCAAACGGGCCGCGGCGCCGATTCCGGCGGCGGTGGTCGCCTTCAGAAAATCACGCCGTCCCGCGCGTCGCGTGTCGACTCCGGTCCTCATGGTGTGGGCTCCCGATGCGAGTAGGGTGTTCTTGTTGTTTGGATGGCGTTACGCGGACAGCCCGCGAAGCGTCTCGCGGAGCCAGGCGAGCGACCGTTCGATCATCGGCCCGGCGGCTCCTTCGCATTCCATGCTCAATACGCCTCGATAGCCCGACGCCTTGAGCTTGGCGAGGATCGCGCGGATGTTGTCGGCATTGACGCCGTCGCCGATCGCGCATTGGCTCACGGCGATGCCCGTCTGTTCCCCGCGCGCCGCCGCCGCCAACGACGGGCTCACATCCTTCACGTGGACGTGTTGGATCTTGCCGAGGAATCGGTCGCAGAACGCGACGGGGTCGCGACCCGCGATGAACGAGTTGCCCGTGTCGAGGTTCAGACGCAAGTACGGGCTGTCGCAAAACGCGAGCATCTGTTCGAGGCGGTCGGGGTTCGTCGTGAAATACCCGTGCACCTCGATGGTCACCGCGATCTCGTACGCCTCGGCCACTTCAACGATCCGTCCGTAGCTTCGCTTCATCAGTTCCATCGCTTCGTCATCGCCCAGACCGGGCGGCCGATGCAGGCCGTCCGTCGTTGCGACGCACGGGCATCCCGCGTGCCTGGCCCACGGTATCGACTTGAGGACGTAGGGCACGCCGTAGAGCGGACCTTCCTTGCCCGAAAGGGGAAAGGCCGCGTCGACCTGGGAAAGACGCACGCCGTGCCGTTCCATCTTGCGGCGCAGGAGCAGCGGATCCTCGTACAGGGCGACGTGCGGCTGATAGCCGAGCCCATGGATCCAACTCACTCCGTCGATCAGCCCGCATTCGATGCAATGCACGTCGTTCCGTTCGGCCCAGGCCAGACACTGATCGAAGTTCCAATAGGCCGAATTGAACGCGTCGGTGTGGAATCCGATCTCCACGGCTTCAAGTCCTCCACGATGACGGAAACATGAGCGCGAATCGCCGCCGGCCCGCGCGTCAGAGGGCGTATTGGGGAATCTTCATCAGTTCGCCGTTCCGAAGCGCCGATTGGTGCGCGACGACACCGGCGACCGACATCGCGAGCGCCTGGGCGACGTCGACAAGCGGTTTGCGGTCCTGGAGTATGGCGAGCACGAATTCGTTCATGAGATGTCCGTGCGATCCGCCGTGCCCACCCGCGCCGACTCCCGGAGGCAACGGCGGCTTGCGCACGTCGGGGAGCTTCGATTCCAACCCCTCGTACTTGCCGTAGAAGGAGCCCTTCTCGCCGCGGATGCGCCCCTTCTCGCCGCTGTCTCCCGGCGAATCCCAACTGACGGCCATGCGGGCCATCCCCCCCTCGCTCGTGCGGAACAGAGCGATCTCCGTTCCGAACGGGTTCTGGTACGCGTTGTTTTGAGGCTGGAGTTTCTCGCGGATGCTCGGGATGCCCATGCACGACACCTCGGTGAAACTCCCTCCGGTCACACCCGTGTAGTACGCGTTCGAATGCGTGGGATACCACTGCGGCGGAAGGCCGATGCGCCATCCTTTGTACGAATCGAGCTGTTCCACCGAAAAGTGGTAGTACTCGCCTTCGGAATAGACGAGCTTTCCGAAACCACCCGCGCGGTAGATCTCGCGCATCGCATGCAGATCGTCGTGGAAATACGACGTCTCGAACATCATGTACTTGCGGTCCGACGACTTGACGACTTCCAACAGCTTCTCGGCGTCGTCGAGCGACCCGTGCACGGCGGGAACGGCGGACGCCGCGTGCTTCCCGTGCCGCAGGACTTCCATGCAATGCCTCGCGTGGCTCGGCGCGTCCGTCGCGCAGAACACGGCTTCGATCGAGTCGTCCTTGACGAGTTCCTCGAGCGACGGATAGGTCGTGGCGCAGCGGCATACCTTCGCGAGTTCGGCGCAGCGATCGGGAAACAAATCGCTGACCGCCGCCACTTCGACGTTGGGATGGTCCTGGAACCCGAACGCCGCTCCGAATTTGCAGACTCCGTATCCGACAATACCGACGCGGATCTTGCGATCGGAGACCGGCTTCCATTCCTTCGACGCGTCGGCATCGGTGGGCGACTCCTCGAATCCCTGAATGACCTTTTTCTTCTCCGTCGCCTTCTTCGGATTCGCTTTCTCTTGGGCGGAACCGGAAACACCCCAACCAAGGGTCGCGGCGCCGATTCCGGCGGCGCGGAGGAACGAACGGCGTGTCGTGGAACGGCTCATGCGTTTTCTCCGGTACTGGGCGAATGGATCGGCAGAACATACGGTTCGCGGTACGTTCCGTCAACAAGACGGTTCGCTTCCCCGTTGTCGACGAATCGCTCGGCGCCCGGATCGACATCGATCCACACGCCGAGCGTCGCGTGATCGACGGGCACTCCGTGGGCGCCCAGGTGGGCGACGAATCGGTCGTACATGGCGTTCCAGTCGGGTTGATCGCCCAGTGCGGCGCGCTGTTCCTTCTCGGACGCGGCGTGCCCAACGCGCAAGGCGATGTTGCCGACGTGGCAGATCGCCGTCGACACGTGCCCGACCTCGACGTCCGCCGTGAGGTCCTCGCGGCGCCCGCTTCGCACGGCCGCGACCAACGTCGCGAAATGATCGCCGCTTCCGTCGAACTTCCGCACTTCCTTGCCGGACGCGTCCCACGCGATTCCCCGATAAAGGCTGACCGAACCGCCCTCGCAGTCGACGATCACGCCGACTTTCTCGCCGCGGAAATCGGGAGTCTGATCCGAGTTCGAGGCGGTCCGCAGGTTGTGGACCTCGTGGAGCAACGGCGCCGAGGGGAAGTCGTAATGGATGATCTGCGTGTTGGGCACATCGCACGCGTCGTCGAACGTGAACCGGCCGCCGATGCTCATCACGCGCCGAGGCAATTGGGTTTCGCCGAGACACCACCGCGCGACGTCGATCTCGTGGACGCCCTGGTTGCACGATTCCCCGTCGCCCGTGTTCCAGTCGAAGCTGCAGTCGTATTGGAGTTGATTCCGGAACAGGGGGACTTTGCGGGCGGGGCCGCACCAGAGGTCGTAGCCGAGTTTTTCGGGAATCGGCAACGGGGTCGTCCGCTTCCCGCACGACGCCCTCGGCTTATTGGCGAACGCCGTCACGCACCGGATCTTTCCCAGATGCCCTTCCCGGATCCATGCGATCGCCCTCGCGAATTGGGTCTCCGACCGGTGCTGCGTGCCGCACTGGACGAGCCGATCGTATTTCCGCGCGGCGCGCACCATTTGTCGCCCCTCGCCGATGTAATGCGAGAGGGGTTTTTCGACATAGACATGCTTTCCGGCCTGGCAAGCCCAGATCGTGCTCAGGCCGTGCCAATAGTTCTGTGTCGCATTGCCGATCACATCGACATCCTTGCGATCGAATATCGATCGCATGTCGGTATGCGTATCGACGCGGTGTCCGTACCGAGCCTGGATCTTCTGGGCGGCGCGGCCGAGCCGTTCGGGATCGACGTCGGCGATCGCGACGACCTGGACTCCTTCGATCGCCTGAAAACCGGGAATATGCGCGTCGGTGCCGCGACCTCCCAGGCCGACGATGCCGACACGGATCTGCGCATTGGCTCCGTGGGCGCGGCGCGACGCGATCCACGGCGCGCTCATCGCCGCCGCGGCCGTTCCCTTGGCGAACTGTCTTCGAGTCATCGACATGGCGGGTACCTCAATGACCGGCGATCGGGAAAAACGGGCGATTCGCGGCGCCCGCGAAAGTCGAATCCAAGGTGGGCCGTCCGAGCCGCGCCGCGATCGGTTTCCTTATCGTTGGTTCGCCGGGGGAAATCGGCGATCAAAGGCCCCGGGCGCGGATGAGATCATGCTCTCCCGTTGTGCTCAGCCACTGTTCGGAGATTCCCTCGGTGTCGTCCAGGTCGGACACGTCCAAAAGGAACATGTGATTCGTCCGGGTCGCCGGGTCGCCGGCGCTCATCAAAATCCATCTCCGGTCGGGCGTCAGTTGGGGGTGGAAATGCGCTTTTTGTCCTCCGCCGAACGTGGGCCACGTGCCCGTCAATCGAACCCACTCGCCGCCCGTTTCGCGATCGAGGCGTACGAGGGCCCGAACGTCGTGCGCGTCGAACACGTCCCAGGCGCTCGAGTTCTCGTAGAACCAGAGCCGCCCTTCGGGATCCCGGCCCGTATGAATGTACTGGAAGTCGTCGGGAAAGGGAAATTCGAACCGCCGCCGGGTGAATGGATCGTAGAGTCCCGAGACCTGCTCGCCGGGGACTTCGTAGGCGATGCCGCGCCGGGTGACCTGGCAATGGACCAGGTGCCCGCGAGCGCCGGGATCGCCGTCGCGGAGCGGTTCGAGCTTGCCCGAATCGAGGCTCGTCCACAACATGCCCGGATGTTCGCTCGGATGCGTCACGACGAAATGCCCGTTGTCGTACGGCGTCACGTGGAAGACGGCGCTGTCGATGCGGGCCAGTTCGCGCTGCGAGCCCGACTCGAAATGGTACGCGGCGACGGCCGCGCCTTCGCACGGCCGACCCCAGATGCTGCCGCGCGGCGTATGGATGTAGGCGAGCCATTCGCCGTCGGGCGTCGCTCCGTTTTGGCCGTACGCCTCGCGGTCCTCGGGGATGATGAAGAGCCTCCGATCCTCGAACGTCGCCGCGTCGACCGCGCGAACGTCGTTACCGTCGAAGTAGACGACAAGGTTCCTCGCCACATTGAGCACGCTGCGATGATCCAGGACACCGCGCCCCGAATCGACGCACCATGGGTCCCATCGCGTACGGGGGCAGGTCGCGAACGTCAATTGGCGGGACTCGCCCGTCGCGAGATCGAGCCGGTGCAGTTGGACTTCGTCCCGCGCCGCGCGGTGATAAATCAAATAGCGCCCGTCCGACGTGAAACTGGGGATGAAGAAATAGAGCGGATAGGTGAATCCGTCGCCCCAGGTCAATTGGATCGCGGAACGCCTCGTCCCCGGCGCGTGGATGCGCGGAAACGCGTCGGAGATTTCGAGTTCGCACTCCATGCCTCGCCCTTTTTCTGCGTCCGGATCGCGCCGAGTCTAGCATGGGGGCAGTGGGGCGGAAAGCGAAAACCGCCGGTGATGCGCGGCCACGTCCGTCCAACGCGGCACGCTCGAAATCCGTTCCCTGAAGGAGGATGCTCGCCCCCGCACCCGCCCCGGCAACCGGGACGATGGGCCACGAGGCCGTTCGCCCGACAATCGTGTGGTATGTTTGTCGGCGGGGATGTCGCTATGATCCAGGCGGGCCTTCGTGGGAATCGCCGCGTAATGCCGGACGGAGCACGCCATTCTCAGTCAAGGGCCTTGGCAATGCGCGCTGCGATCTTGGGTCTGACTCTTGTGATCACGGGCTGGTCCGGCGCCGATCGACCGGTTGGCGCGGACGAGCCGTCGGAAACGTGGGCCGTCGATCCGTGCCCGTGCGGGCCCAGTTTTCTGCCGTTGCGGGTCCGGTGTCGCGTCCGCCAGGGTTTCCACGGCGCCGACTTTCGCGATGCGTGCCGGGCCCATGATCGGTGTTACGAGATCCCGTGCGTCAACCGCGCGGCGTGCGACCTCGGCTTCCTTCGCGATCTGCTCGACGCGTGTGATGCCTCGTGCCGACCTGCGGCATGCCGGCGCGTGTCGCGCCGCATGTACGCCATGGTCCGTCTTGGAGGCGGGATCGCCATTCGCGCGTGGCGGCGCTCTCAAGGATGAGTTAGTAAGGGACACGGGCGCTTTGGCCCGGTCGGCTCGCGGCGGCGCGGCGCGCGGGAGGACCGGCGCGCGGGAGGACCGGCGCGGGTGGCCGGTGGACATCCACCGGTTCCCATTCCGCCGGACGGCGCGAGGCGTGTTCCTGGGGATTCTCCTGGCGACATCGAGCGGACTTTTCTCGAAGGAACGTTCGGTCGATGCGCGGCGCGACGTTGTGCGGGGCGTCGATCGGTTGCGGACCGATGCGCCGAGCTGTAGGCTGCCGGGATGGTCGGCGGCATGACGCCGCGGGCGTGTCCTTGGCGAGTCGGGACTCCCCGCCCGGGTCGGATCGGAGCCGATCGGACGGAATTCCGCCGGCCGTCCGTCCGGTCGACCGGCAATGGGCGTTCTACTTACTGGAACCGAAACGATGGATTTGAGGGATTCGGCCGGGACGCAAGACATCCAGCGGGATTTCCGCGGGTTGCTACAGCGGGTCCGCGAGGGCGACCCTGGAGCCGCCGAGGAACTTGTTCGGCACTACGAACCCGAAATCCGCCGGTTCATTCGGTTCCGACTGACCGATCCGCGGCTCCGCCGACTGATCGATTCCGTCGACATTTCGCAATCGGTACTCGCCCGTTTCTTTTCGGGACTGGCGAGCGATCAATTCGACGTGCGCGACCCGCGGCAACTCATGAAACTGCTCACCGTGATGGCTCAGAACCGACTCCTCGACCATGTTCGACGCCAGAGGACGGCGCGACGAGGCAGCGGGGCGGCCGCCGACGGGCGCGAGCCCGACGATCTGGCCGATTCGATCGACGACCCTCGGGATATCGTCGAACGTCGCGACCTTTACGATGCGATCCGATGGGAACTGAATGACGACGATCGCGGATTGCTCGATGAGCGGCTCGCCGGAAGCGAATGGTCGGACCTGGCCCGCGAACGGGGCGCGTCGGCGGAAGGGTTGCGGAAACGGCTGTCGCGCGCGGTCGACGTGGCGGCCCGTCGATTGGGTCTGGTCGATACAGAGGAATCGTGACATGTCGCGGGCGGCAACGCAATCGGATCGCACGACGGTCCTGTGGGAAGCGATGCGGAACGGGTGGGAACGAGGCGAGCGGACGCGCGTCGAGGATTTCATCCGGTCGGGGGAGTGCGATCCGCGCGACGAGGGACTGTTGTTGGATCTCATCTACGCCGAATGCGCGCTCCGCGAGGACTCCGGCGAGGCGCCTGAACTCTCCGAATATGTGTCCCGGTTCCCCAAGCTAGCGCCCGCGCTTCGGAGACAGTGGGACGTCCATCGCGGTTTCGAGGACGATTCCGCGCGGCTCGCGGAGACCCTCGTTCAGAGCGGAACGGAGAGTTCGATCGCGCGGGAGAAGAGCTCGCCGTTTCCCCGCGCGATCGGCAAATACCCGATCGTCGCGAGGCTCGGTACGGGCGGCCAGGCCGACGTCTATCGGGGCGTCCACCCGCTCTTGGGGATGGACGTCATCATCAAAGTCGTCCGCCCCTCGTCCGGCGACCTTGGATCGCAGGTCGAACGCCTGCTGCGCGAAGGAAAAATCCTCGCCGAACTCGAACATCCCAATATCGCGCGGATCCACGATCTCGACTACGAAGGCGCTCGGCCGTTTCTCGTGATGGAATACGTTCCCGGCCTGAATCTCGAACAGCACGCGGCGAGCGATCCGCCGACACCGGCCCGCGCCGCGGAACGGGTTGCGAAGATCGCTCGGGCCGTCGCCGTCGCCCATCGCAAGGGAATCACGCATCGGGACCTGAAGCCGCGCAACGTCGTCATCGATCGCGCCGGCGGACCGCGCGTCATCGATTTCGGCATGTCGGAGCTGATCGACGCATGGTCGCCCGAAATGGTCGCCGCGTGCGGCATTTCCGGGACGCTCGCCTATATG
This sequence comes from Planctomycetota bacterium, assembly GCA_016872725.1. Classification (GTDB taxonomy): domain Bacteria; phylum Planctomycetota; class Planctomycetia; order Pirellulales; family Pirellulaceae; genus VGZC01. Next base: position 71,059 of record VGZC01000014.1, on the reverse strand, counting down.
GCGCCCGAGCAGGCGAAGGATGAAGGCCGGGGGATCGACCACCGCACGGATATCTTCGCGATGGGCGGTATTCTCTTCTTTCTGCTGACGGGCCATCCACCGATTTCCGGCGATCGCGTCGCGGACGTGCTGACTCGGGTCACCGCCGGGGACTGGGATCGTGAGCGGCTCGACGATCCGGCGATCCCGCCGCGACTTCGCGCGATTTGCACCAAGGCGCTCGACGCCAATCCGTCGGCTCGATACACTTCGGCCGACGCGCTCGCCGACGACCTCGAGCGCGAGACAGCCGTTCGCCCGCGAACTCGGCGCGCCGTGGGTTTCGCGGTCGCGGTCGCAGCCGTCACGCTTTTCGCCGTCACGCTGGCCACGCTCCCGTTCCGCCCCGATTCGAGTCGAAGCGATGAAGCGAAGACCGGACTCACCGGATCCCAGAGCGCGGCGGGCGGCTCGACGCAACCTGCCGCGATCGATGCCCTCCGCGTGCAGGCGTGGCGCGGCGGGCAGTACGCCGATGTGACCGACGTGGTTCCGATGCGCACGGGTGACCGACTGCGGATCGAAGCGGACATTCCCGCCGGCGCGCACGCCTCGTTGTTCCTGATCGACAGCGAAGGAAGCCTCGCGCGACTCGCGCACGAACCCGCGCGCGACAAGCCGTTCACGTTCCGCTATCCGGCGCAGAGCGACCTTGCGGCGCCGCTTGTCGGCCGGGACGGAACCGAGTTTGTCTTCCTGTGCGTCCGCGGCCGGTCTCCCGTGGAACTACCCGATATCCAATCGCTCTGGGATTCCAACGACCCGCTTCCCGAACTTCCCGAGCTCTCCGTACTCGAGATGCGTCCCGATGAGGTCGACGTCGTTCAGAGTTCGCGAGGGCTCGGCAACCCCGTCCGGCAATTCGATCCCGAGGCCGAGGTTCGCGCGCGGATCGACGCGTTCCGGCAGCGTCTGGCGGAATCGGCCGACGCGTTCGCGGGCGTGGCCTTTTCCCACCGACACGCGGTTTCTCCCTGAAGACGGAGCGAGAATAGGGTCTTGGGTACGGGGACTCGCCTCAGATGTCGCACGCCTCTCCGAGGCGTGTTGCACTGGAAAAACGTCTTGGGTACGGGAACTCGCCTCGGAGAGGCAGCGACGTTGCACGCCTCTCCGAGGCGTGTTGCACTGGAAAAACGTCTTGGGTACGGGAACTCGCCTCGGAGAGGCAGCGACGTTGCACGCCTCTCCGAGGCGTGTTGCGCTGGAAAAACGTCTTGGGTACGGGAACTCGCCTCGGAGAGGCAGCGACGTTGCACGCCTCTCCGAGGCGTGTTGCGCTGGAAAAACGTCTTGGGTACGGGAACTCGCCTCGGAGAGGCGAGCGACGATGGGACTCGGAACGGTCCTCTCGGCGGGCGTTCAATCGTTTGAGCGCGGGGGCGGCGCGGTGCGCCGGGCGTGCCGCACCCAACAGCTCAGGCAAAGGCACTTTTCATCGCGCCCGCAGGTACCCGCGATGTCGTGGTGGGGCAACGGTTCGATCGCGCCAAGCACCCGCTCACGCAGGGCGACGTAGCCTGGATCGTCGCGGCGCGACCATCCGCCGTCCGCGACCAAGCCCCAACCTCCAGCCGAGACGGCGAGCGGCGCCATGAGGATTCGGCTCTCCTCCGGGTTCGCCGCATTGACGAGCGCGGCAAACGGTTGTTCGGCGAGTCCCGCGCCAAACGTCGACCGGATCTCCCGCCGCAAACGGAGTTCGCCGTCCGAGTCCACCCGGCGCCATTCATCCTTATTCCACGAATAGTCGCCGTAGAACGGCGCATTCAAGTCCAACCAATCGAACACCCGCTGACGGCTCTCGGCGTCCAGCCGTATTCCCTGATGCCCGTCCAAGAGCATGCGCGCGAGCCGGCCACCATGCGCGAAGTAGTCCTTCGGCCGGCTGTACCAAGTCTCGTCGCCGTACTGCGCGACGGCGACAAGGCCGGGAACGTCGAGCAGCGCGCGATACGCCGTGCTCGCGAGCAGGTACTCGTGTGTGTGTCGCGTCGCCGAATCCGACGTATCGATGGTTCCGAGGAGGTTGATCCCGCCCGCCTTGTCGTCGAGTCCATGGCATTCGATGCAGTAGCGATCGAGTACGGGCTGTACGGTCTTTGCGAAGCTGAATCCGCCGGGATACCGCGCGCCGACGGGCGGCGTCGGCGCGACGACGGAGGCCGATGGAGGTGGAGGAGGCGCGACCGGTTTGGGTTCTCCGGAATGGCTCCGGTCGTGGCAACCGACGCACGATACGGTCTCACCCGGTTGGAGATGCGTGAACGTCCGCATGGTCATCACGGCCATGCCGTCTTGATCGAGCGCCTGGAACTGAAGGGGAACGCCCGCGGGCCCTTCGAAGACCACCGTTCCGCTCGCGTCCACGGGCACGGTCCCCACGATCCGCTTGAGGATCTCGAATCGCACTTCGCTCGAATAGGGAACCCGCTGAGTCGGCTGGGGAATGAGTTCGTTGACACGGAGCGCTCGGATCGTGCCCCGCGGAATGCCGTGCGCGTGGCTGTGGAGGTCGTGCACGTGGAATACGCCCGTCCGCCGGTCGGGATCGCGGCCCGGTGGCCGCTCGGAGGAATCGGCGATCAACGACGGGAGGCGCGGAGGCACGGGCCGGGCTCGAACCGGCAGCGGCTCGAAACACGAAATCGTCGGGTCGCGGTAGATCAACTCGCGGCCGCCCAGAGTATCGATCAGGTAGATTCCGTACGCATTGCGTCGAGGCAAACTCGACATCGAACCGGGGAACGGCTCGGGCGAATACTCCGCCAGAAAAAGATCCTCCGAGAAAGGGAACGGGCTTCCAAAACTCACCCGCGCGTCGCCTTCGGACTCGGGAAACGCGGCTTCGGGCGTGAGCCGCGTGATGGCGTCGAGCCCATCCTCGGCGATCGATCGATCGATCAGGATCAACGACCCGGCGTGGATCGTATGATGTCCGGCCGTCGTGGCGACCACCCGGTGCGACCCGGGAATCGGCCGCGTCTGGCAGATCCGGCATGGGTTCGGCGTATAGTTGCCGAAATAGTGCGCGGGAGACGTGCCGTCGGGACGCGTGGTCCAAATCCCCATCGTTGGAATGACCGGCCGGTTGATGTAGTCCCAACGCGTCCAGAGCACAAGTCCGTCGGGCATAACGACGGGGTCCCATTCGTTCGCTTCGCCGAAGGAGAGCGCGCGGATTTTGGTTCCATCCGCGTCGCATCGATAGAGCAGGTACGTCGGGCAATACCGGTCTCCGTTGTGGCAGCGCACGCCGCCCTGATTCCTCGTCGAGATGAAGGCGATGCCGCCGTCGGGCAAATAGCACGGATCGTAATCCTCGCAAAGCACCGTTTCGCGCCCCGCGCAACCTTCGAGCGTATCCTCGGGGCGTCCGGTGATCCGCCTAAGGCCGGTGCCGTCGATTGCGATCTCGTAGAGGAAGAACTGCCACTGGTCACGCGGCGGCGTGTGATCGGCGTACGCGAACACGACCCGTCGGCCATCGAATGACAGATCGGCGTGCATGGCGCAGCCCGCCGGAAGTTTGCCTTCGAGCAACGGGACGGTTTCGACCGAATCGTCTTTCCAATTCGCGAGCACGACGAGGCCATCTCCCGTCCCGTTGTGCATGCCGTAGTAGTTGTCGCCGGGCGCGCTGAGCACGGGAGGCGGCCGTTTGCTGATGAGAATGCGATCGAAATCGAGGGCCGGATGCGAGAAGATCATGCGGCGGCGCAGATCGGCGACATCGCCGAACAAGGACCGCTGTTCGGCCTCCTTCACCGCGGGCGACGCGCCCTGTACGCGGAGCGCGGCGGCGTCGAGTTCGGTTTCGAATCGCGCTCGCGTGTCCGAGCGCGGCAACATGGCGAGCGTCTTGCGCGCGAGTTCCACTCGTTCTTGGGCTCGCGCGAGGTAGAACCCCGGCGGAACACGGCCGCCCTCCGGCGCGGGAGTATCCCATAGGCCGTCACGCCGCTCGGTCTCCATTTCCACCTGCGATCGCCGGTCGCGGAAATCGCGGGCGACCCAATCCCACATCACGTCCCGAAGCCGCTCGTACTCGGCGCCCCTCGCCGCCGCGTCCTCGGGTTTGGTCGTGAGCGTCGCCTCGATCAGCCCTTCGAGCGATTCGTGCCAGGTCGCTTTCCGTTCGTAGCCGGGAAGCGGCGTTTGCGAATCGGCATCCGGAAACGGAACCGGATAACCCGGCAGATACAAGAGCCTCGGCGGCTCTTCGCCCGGCAGGACCGGAATCAAAGCGAGTGGCCCGACGAGAACGGCGAGCAGCACGGCGGCTTGGTGACGAATCATCGAACGGACCCTCCACGACCGAGTATTTCCGATCGACGATTCGGCCGTCAACAACAATATCGAATACCGGCGGTTTTCCGCTAACCGACCGTCCCAGTCGTCGGAAACGCTTTTGGGGATAGAATTGAGCCGATCGAGGACGATCGGCCTACGTAGGACGACCGTCCCGGTCGTCCGGAAGCGTTACGGGACTGGCCGATCGAGGACGATCGGCCTACGTAGGGGAGCGAAAATGAACGAGGAACACCTCGAAAACGGGCCTCCGGGCCCGCACGTCGATCAGGCTCGGATCGCCCGCGCGGTCCGAGAGATCTTGTTGGCGGTCGGCGAGGATCCGGATCGTGAGGGCCTTCGCGAGACACCCGATCGCGTGGCCCGCATGTACGCGGAGCTTTTCGGCGGTTTGCACGTGGATCCCAAACGCCATCTGCAAAAATTCTTTTCGCAGCGTTACGACGAAATCGTCCTGGTCCGCGACATCGCGTTCAACAGTGTTTGCGAACACCATTTGCTGCCCTTCCTGGGGAAGGCGCATATCGGTTACATGCCCAACGGGCGCGTGATCGGGCTGAGCAAATTGGCGAGGGTCGTCGACGAGGTTGCGAGGCGGCCCCAGGTCCAGGAACAGATGACCCAGCAGATCGCCGAACTCCTCGAATCGGAACTCGATACGAAAGGCGTCGCGGTCGTGGTCGAGGCGACGCACACGTGCATGACGATTCGGGGCGTACGGAAACCAGGGAGCCTTTGCGTGACGAGCGCGATGAAAGGCCGGTTCCGGACGAATCCGGCGTCGCGCGCCGAGGTCATGCAGCTCATCTACGGCGATCGGCGGTGACTCCGTGGCCGCGCTGAGTCAGGTCGTGTCGGCGTTCGTGTTCCGGCTGACGTTTGGTCTGGCGATCGCGATGATCGGGCCGGCGGCGGGGCGCGTGCCAAGCGTCTATTTCCGAGTCAATCTCTGGGTCCTCTTGGGACTCAATACGCTCGGCGCGCTTGCCGCCCGTGCGACGTCCGGGGCATTGGAGCCGCTTGGGGGGGGGCCTGTTCCGTTCGCCGGCGCGGTGACGCTCGCCGCGGCGAGCTACGCGGGCTCCGTGACGTGGCTATGCGACCGGCGGATCGTGGGGCGTCGCATGCTGATCGGCATCGCGGGGCTTGGCTTCGTCGCCGCGATCGCGTCGCTGCCCGCCGCGCGGGGCGCTTCGCCGATCATGCTGGCCGCCGCGGTGATCGATACGGGTTCGAGCGGCGTCTTGATGGGGACAACGCTCGGCGCCATGCTGCTCGGCCATTCGTACCTCAACGCGCCCGGCTTGGCTCCATCGCACCTCGTCCGGGCGATCGGCTTCGTGATGATCGCCGCGGCCGCGCGGGGCGCGAGCGGCGCCGCCGGCCTCGTGCTCGCGTTGGTCCACGGGCTGCGCGCCGAGGGCCTGTTCTGGGGCTTCCTTGCCTTTCGATGGCTCACCGGCGTGTTGGCGGTCGCCGGAATGGCCTTGTTGGCTCGACAATCCATGCGAATCCCCAATGCGCAAAGCGCGACGGGCATCCTCTACGCCGGTGTCGTCTTCGCCTTTCTTGGTGAACTGTTGGCGCAGCTACTGTCGATCGACTCGCCTTTTCCTCTATGATGGGACGACGATCGGGGATGGCGACGGGCCATCGCCCGCCGCGGATGGGGAACGCATGAACATCACGTTTCGCTGCACGTCCTGTGACCGGATCGCCCGCATCACGACGACGGGAGGTTCGGTCGGCTGCCCCCATTGCGGCGCGCAAACGGGAGGTTCGATCGACGACCGGGCGGGGGGCCGATTGGACCGGTGCGCGGCCTGTCCGAGCACGGAGCTCTTCGTGCGGAAGGACTTTCCGCAAGGGATGGGGCTGTCGATCATTGCCGGCGGGTTTATCCTGAGCAGTATCGCCCTGGCTTGGCACCATGTCGTGTGGAGCCTCGCGATCCTCGTCGCGACCGCGGCCGTCGACGCGGTCCTGTACGCGTGGGTCGGCGGCGTATTGACCTGTTATCGTTGTCACGCCGAGCATCGTGGCGTCGCGGAACTGGATCGGCATCCGGCGTTTCGGTTGGAGATCCACGAACGGTATCGGCAACAGGCGGCCAGATTGGCGGAAGGCGAGCGGGATTCGGCGCGGCGGACCGTGTTGTAGGCGGGCGGGACGGCCGATCGGCGCCGCGACGCGACCGGCGGTCCGGGCGGTTCGTTCGGACGCGCGAACACGGGGACGTTCGGTCGGCGAGTCAACTTCGGCCGGGCGGCCGGGCGGCCGCGACGGCGCGGGCTCGCGCCGCGACATGCCCCGAAAGCAGTTTGACCGGACGAGTCATGGATCAGGAGCGGTCACGAGTACAGGCGGACCTCCGGGGGTTGCTGCGATGCGACGTCCATTGCGACGATGTTGCGCTCCAACTGTACGCAAGCGACGCGAGCATCTATGAACTCCGTCCGCTCGGGGTCGTGCGGCCCCGGGGCGTCGAGGATGTCGTCACGTGTCTGCAGTACGCGCACGAACACAATCTGCCCGTGCACGCGCGCGGGGCCGGAACGGGGCTCGCGGGCGAATCGCTGGGGCCGGGGTTGGTTGTCGATTTCGCGCATGCGATGCGGCGGATCGTTCGGATCGACGCCGACGAGGCGACGTTTCAGCCGGGCATCGTGCTCGCCGACCTGAATCGGCTGCTCGCGCCGCGGTCCCGCCATTTCGGGCCGGACCCGTCGACGCGGAGCGTGACGACGATGGGCAGTGTTCTGGCGATCGACGCGTCGGGCAGCCATTGGCCGCAATACGGTTCGCCCAGGCGGCACGTCGAACGGCTCCAGGTGGCGCTCGCCGACGGCACGGTCATCGAGGCGGGCCGGCATGTGGCTCTGGAAGGAGACACCGATCCGGCCCGAGCGGCGCTGGTGGGACGCCTGCACGAACTCCTTCGGCGCGATTCGCAGACGATTCGGGCAAACCAACCGCGCAGCCTCGTGAACCGGGGCGGATACCATCTCGACGGGATCGCGCGCGACGGCGAACTGGACCTCGCGTCGCTGTTCATCGGTTCGGAGGGCACGCTCGGCTTGATCGTCGAGGCGACGGTCCGCACGAGTCCCATTCCCAGGCACCGCGGTCTGGTGTTGCTGTTCTTCGATCGGCTCGACAACGCGGCGCGCGCCGCGTTGGAAATCGCGCAGATGGGGGCCAGCACGTGCGACTTGATGGACCGCCGATTGCTTACGATCGCGAGGGAAACCGAACCCCGTTTCGAATCGCTCTTGCCGCGGGACGCCGAAGGCCTCTTGCTTGTGGAACATCATGGCGACGAAGCGGACGACGTTCGGCAGAGGATGGACGCGGTGATCGCTCGGATACGGCGGCGCCGGCGTCTCGCCTACGAATCGCGCGCGACGATGGATCGGGACGAACGGAACTTCTATTGGCGGCTCGCGCGGCGCGTCGTTCCGATGCTCTATCGTCTGAAGGGCAACACGCGTCCACTTCCGTTCATCGAGGACCTGGCCGTACCGCCCGCCGCGCTTCCCGACTTCCTCGCCACCCTCCAAAACGTCCTCAAGGCGCACGAGGTCATCGCGTCGCTGTTCGCCCACGCGGCGCACGGCCAATTGCACGTCCGTCCGTTCCTCGATCTCGCCGACCCGGCCGACGTGCGGAAGATGCAAGGGCTCGCATCGGACGTCTACGAACGGGTCATGGAGGTGGGCGGCACGATCAGCGGGGAACATGGCCTCGGGCTCAGCCGCACCTGGTACGCGCGCCGCCAATACGGACCGCTCTACGACGTATTCCGGGAAGTCAAACGCGTCCTCGATCCCCGTTCCATCCTCAATCCGGGCAAAGTGGTCGCCGACGTGCCCCAGCCTCTCACGAAGAATCTCCGGGCGGTCCGTCTCGCCGACCGGGCGACGGCGGATCGGCCGGACGAGGCGCCGCCGGCGCCCCTGTTGGCGTGGTCGGTCGATCAAGTGATGGCGGCTTCCCGCGAATGCAACGGATGCGGGCGATGCCGGACGTCGTCGAACGAGGATCGGATGTGCCCCGTGTTCCGCGTGGCCGCGCGCGAGGAAGCATCGCCCCGTTCGAAAGCGAATCTGCTTCGAGGCGCCTTGACCGGCAGGCTCGAAGGCAAGCAGCTCACGTCGGACGAAACCAAGGCGGTGGCCGACCTGTGCTTCCACTGCCACCAGTGCCGGGTCGAGTGCCCGGCGGGCGTCGATATTCCGATGCTCGCCGTCGAACTCAAGGCGCAATACGTCGCGGTGAACGGACTCGACGCGTCCAATTGGTTCCTCGCGCGACTTGACCGGTTCGCGCCGTTGGCGAGCCGATTCGCGCTGGTTTCGAACTGGATCCTGGGAAACCGCCAGGCTCGGTGGCTGCTCGAACGGATGACGGGCATCGCGCGCGGGCGGAAACTGCCGACCGTCGCGCCGAGGAGTTTCCTGCGGCAAGCGCAGCGCCGCCGCCTGCATCGCTCGACGCGCGCCAACGAACCGAAAGTCCTCTATTTCGTGGATCTCTACGCCAACTGGTTCGACGGGGAACTCGCGACGGCCGTCGTGGACATCCTCGAACACAACGGAGTTCGGACCTACGTTCCGCCGAATCAGGTCGCCGCCGGCATGCACGCGATCGCGGTCGGCGCCGTGGAGCGGGCCGCACGGCTCGCGCGGCGCAACGTCGCCCTGCTCGCCGAAGCCGTACGCCAAGGCTATACGATCGTCACGACCGAACCGTCCGCGGCCATGTGCCTGCGCCACGACTACCCCCGGTTGCTCGGCGACGAGGACGCGAAGCTCGTCGCCGAGCATGCGGTCGACGCGGGCGCCTATCTTTGGAACCTGCATCAGCGCGGCCGGCTCGAACTCGACCTCAAACCGCTCAATGCGACCGTCGGTTACCATCTGCCGTGCCACCTCCGGGCTTGCCATCCCGAATCGCCCGGAGAGAATCTGCTTCGCCTGATCCACGGCCTGACGGTGCGGCGCATCGAGCAAGGTTGTTCGGGGATGGCGGGAACGTGGGGGTTTCAGCGGCGCAATTTCCGCGCTAGCCTGCGGATCGGATGGAACCTGATCGCGGGAATCCGCGATCTGGAACTTCAGGTCGGAGCGACCGAATGCTCGGCGTGCCGCGTCCAGATGGCTCAAGGCGCGGCGAAACCCATCCTGCATCCCCTCAAGATCCTCGCGATGGCGTATGGGCTCTTGCCTTACACGGCCGAGCGTTGGTCGAAGCGGCTTGGAGACGATTTGGCTTTTTCCTAGATCACCGGCGCGATGCGGATGATGCCGGGAGGCGTGGTCGGATCGCCGAGGTTCGCGGGGTTCGGAATCGGTTTGGGAGGGATCGAGGTGTTGTCATGAAAGTCACCGTCCTCGTTTTCGCGATGGCCAGGCAACTGGTCGGCCGCGATCGGCTTGAACTCGATCTAGGCGACGGCGCGACCGTCGGCGATTTGCGCGCCGCGCTTGGCGCGTCGCACGCCGCCCTGGCGCCCCTCCTTCGCGGTTCGCTCTTCGCCGTCGACCAGGCCTACGCCGACGAACGCACGCCGCTCGTCCCTGGTCAGGAAGTCGCCATGATTCCACCGGTAAGCGGCGGGTAGTCACCATGATCGAATTGACCCACGACCCGATCGATCCCGCGGCCGTGCTGGGCGGCGTCGAGTCCCCCGAAGCGGGCGCGGTGCTCCTGTTCCTGGGCACGACGCGCGAAACGACCGATGGTCGCCGCACCAGTTCGCTCGACTACGAATGCTATCCGGAAATGGCCCGGTCGGAACTTGCGGAACTCGAAGCCGAAGCGCGCGCGCGGTGGCCGCTTGTCCACTGCGCCATCGTCCATCGACTCGGACACCTCGAAATCGGCGAGGCGAGTGTCGCGATCGCCGTGAGTTCGGCGCATCGCGTCGCCGCGTTCGAGGCCGGTCAATGGCTTATTGACACGTTGAAGGACCGTGTGCCAATCTGGAAACGGGAGAATTGGTCGGACGGCGGCGCCGATTGGGTGCATCCGGGATTCACGCGCAAAGCGGAGGGAGGTCCTCGCGTCGACCGGCCGCCGACCGGCCCCTGATTTCCTTGATTTGGCCCTCGGGCGAAAACCCGTTCGCGGGAGAGCCGCGAACGAGGACGCCCCACGGAGGTCCCCATGCCGGACGTCGAACCGCTGATCGATCGTTTCGGGCGCGTGCACACGAATCTCCGGATCAGTGTCACCGACCGATGCAATATCCGCTGCTTCTACTGCATGCCCGCGGAGAACGTCCGCTTTCAGCCCCGCAGCGAGATCCTCACGTTCGAGGAGATGGCGCGGTTCGTGCGCGTGGCGGTCGGGCTTGGCGTGAACAAGATCCGCTTGACGGGCGGCGAACCACTCCTCCGAGCCGACCTGCCGCGGCTTGTCGCCATGCTCGCTTCGATCGGCGGACTCAACGACATCGCGATGACGACCAACGGACTGCTCCTGCGCGAATACGCTCTTGCGATCCGGCATGCCGGCCTGCACCGGCTCAATATCAGTCTCGACGCGCTCAGTGAGGCCGCCTTCCGGCGCGTTTCGCGGCGCCGAGGGCTCGACAAGGTGCTCGACGGGATCGCCGCGGCGCGCGAAGCCGGTTTCGAGCGGATCCGACTGAACGCGGTGGCGATCCGAGGCTTGACCGAACAGGAAGCCGTTCCACTCGGCCGGTTCGCGCGCGAACACGGTATGGAACTGCGTTTCATCGAGTTCATGCCGCTCGATGCCGAACAGAACTGGGACCATGACCGGGTGCTGCGCGGCCGCGACCTGCGAACCATGCTCGAAAGCGCTTTCGGGCCGATGGTCCCGATCGGACGCGACGAGCCCAGCCAGCCGGCCGTGAATTTCGCGTACGCCGACGGGCGCGGAACGGTCGGCTTCATCAACCCGGTCACCCAACCGTTTTGCGCGGACTGCAACCGATTGAGAATCACGGCCGACGGGTCGGTTCGCAATTGCCTTTTCTCGGCCGATGAATGGGACGCGCGGCATCTGATGCGGCACGGCGGAACCGACGAACAACTCGCCGAACTCGTTCGCGACTGCGTCGCGGGCAAGCGGACGGGCCACGGAATCGACTCGGACGCGTTCGTGAGGCCGGCCCGAGCCATGTACCAGATCGGCGGTTGATCGCGGGGGGGGACGTTTCATGCCGTGCGACGCGTCACTCGCCGCGGGACGCCGAATCTACCTGGACAATGCGGCGACCAGTTGGCCCAAGCCGCCGGCCGTCTATGACGCCGTCGACGCCTATCAGCGGGAAAACGGCACGGCCGCCGGTCGAGGCGTCTATCAGAGATCGCAGCAGGTCGGCCGGACGCTCGCCCTCGCGCGCCGCCGCGTGGCCGGGCTACTGGGCGCCTCCGATCCCGCGCGCGTGCTCTTCACGTTCAACGGCACCGATTCGCTCAATGCCGTGCTGCATGGCGTTCCGCGGCCCGGCGACCATGTCGTCACGTCCGATGCCGAACACAATTCGGTCTTGCGCCCGCTGCGCATGCTGGAACAGCGGGCGAACGTCTCCGTCACGCGCGTGCCGTGCGACTCGGCCGGGCGAATCGAGCCCGACGATGTCGCGCGGGCCGTCCGGCCGGAAACGCGACTGCTCGCCCTCACGCACGCGTCCAACGTCACAGGAGCGATCCAGCCGGTCGATGCGTTCGCGGCGATCGCCCGCGAGCACGGCGTGCTCCTGTTGATCGACGCGGCGCAGACCGCGGGACATGTGCCGATCTTCACCGACCGCTGGGGTGTCGACTTCGTCGCGGCCTCGGGCCACAAAGGCCTTCTCGGCCCGCTCGGCACCGGAATCCTCGTCGTCGGAGCGGCGGCCGCCGGCCAACTCGCGCCGTTCCGCCAGGGAGGCACCGGGACGTTCAGCGAATCGGACGAACAGCCGACGACCTTGCCCGAACGTTTCGAGTCGGGGAACCATAACGTTCCCGGGCTCGTGGGCCTCGAGCGGGGAGCGGCCTTTCTCGAACAGCGCGGATGGACCGAACTGCGCCGCCACGAAATCGAACTCACCACGAGGCTCGTCGATGGCCTTCGTCCCCTGCCGGGCGTCACTCTGTTCGGACCTCCGGACGCCGACCGCCGAGTGGGCGTCGTGAGTTTTCGACTCGAACGCATCGATCCGCAGGAACTCGCGTCGTTGCTCGACAGCGAATACGCTATCGAGGTGCGTAGCGGCCTGCACTGCGCGCCGCGGACCCATGACCGCATGGGGACCACTCGGCGCGGCGGCACCGTCCGAGCCGCCGTCGGCCCGTTCAACTCCGAGTCGGACGTCGATGCGTTGGTCCGGGCCGTCGCGGAGATCGGGGCGATAAGCCATGTTTGAGGACGATTGGGAGGAATGCGAAGCGTGGGAAAAGAACGACCGTGGTACCGAAACGGCCTGAAATTCACGTGCGCCCAGTGCGGCAATTGTTGCACAGGCGCTCCTGGGTATGTCTGGGTCAATCAGGAGGAAATCGACGCGCTGGCCGAGACGCACGGCCTTGAGCCCGATGCGTTTGAAGCCAAGTACGTGCGGCGCGTGGGCGTTCGGCGGAGCCTACGCGAGTTTCCCAACGGAGATTGCGTCTTTTTCGACGGCGATCTGCGCCGGTGCCGCGTCTACGAGAATCGGCCTCGGCAATGCCGCACATGGCCCTTTTGGGATTCCAACGTCCGCACGCCCGAGGACTGGGACCGAACGTGCGCGGCCTGCCCGGGTTCCGGACAGGGTCGCCTTCATGCGATGGAGCAGGTCGAGGCCCATCGGTCGGTCCTCAGACTCTGAGACGACTTTGCGGATTGTATCAAGAATGCGGACGGAACGGCCGATGTTAGGGGCGTGCCCATTCGGCCGAAACCGTGTGGGTCCCTGGAAATCCACCTGGAAACTTCGGGCGTTGGAAACGACGTCGACCGGATCGATTTGGGAAAGGTTGCCGTTCGACCGGCAATCCCCAAGGCCGGTTCCCCCGCGTACACAATCGGGCGGAAAACGGCAACGCGATCCACTCGACCGGGATGGCGGACCGGCGATGGCTGCCCTTGACTCTAGTACTTGCCGTATTTACACTTGTGGCACCAATTCCGGTCAGATTGTCGCCGATCTTCCGTTCGTCCTCAGGAGTTTCCCGACGTGACCAAGAAAGAAATCGTCAAGACGATTTCCGAGGAAATTGGATTGACGCAATTGAAAACCAAGGAAATCGTTCAAAAGACATTTGATGCGATCGTCGAGACGTTGGTGGAGGACGGGCGCATCGAACTACGCAACTTTGGGGTGTTCGAAGTCAAACAGCGAGCGGCTCGGAAAGCCCGAAACCCGAGGACGGGCGAACGGGTCGATGTGCCCGAGAAGTCGGTCGTGACGTTCAAGCCCGGCAAGGAGATGGAAGAGCGGGTGAGGCAGCTCGAAGCTCGGAAGGCCGCTCGCGAGGCCAACAGTTCGGCGCGGAGACCACCGGGCACGGCCGACGCCCCCAAGGTTTCTTACGAGATCGGCCCGGGAACCACGTCGACCGGGTCGTGACCACCCGACGCCCCGTTCAAACCGAATACTCGACGATCGCCCACACGAACACCCCGGAAGAAGAAGAACGGGACCAAATCGCTCGGCTTGCCCGCATCGTACGCGAAGATGGCGCGGCGAGTTGAGTTCACGTCAAGGAGGATGTGGCATGCGTAGGCTCGCCTGTGCGGTGCTGGTTGGCTTGGTGCTCAGCACGAGCGTCGGTTGTGTCCTTCCGATCTATTCGGGAGACCCGAGTGTCCGTACCCAGCAGTTGATCTTCACGTCCGAGAATTTCCGGGCGATGTTGCTGGAATGGGAACGCATTTGGTTCCTCGATCAGCCCGATCACATGACGCCCCAACGGACACACGGCGGCGTCATTTAGTGGGTCGGCGCGTCTCCGATACGATGGGATCGGTCCGCCGAACCGTTCGTATCCCGTGGCGGACGCCATGATCCCTCGGTACGATGCGTTCGTGCGCTGGAGTCGCGCCGACCGGTGATCGAAGTCGGCGAGTCCGGTTCGCGTTCCGAGTGGACCCGAAGTGACGTGATGTCCGAGACAAGTCGGTCCGACGTGGATTTGGCCGTTCCGATCGGGCGGCTGCGGTTGCCCAACCCCATCCTGGTGGCTGCGGGCACGTTCGGGTACGCGCGGGAGATGGAGCGGGTCGTCGATCTGGGCCGGCTCGGCGGCGTGCTCCCCAAGACGATCACTTGGGAACCGCGCATCGGCAACGCGCCGTGGCGGACGGTCGAGACGGCGGCCGGCCTCTTGAATTCGATCGGTTTGGACAACGACGGCATCGAAGCGTTCATTGCCCATCATTTGCCCTACCTTCGCGGGCTTGGTTCGGCCGTGATCGTGAGCATTGCGGGGAGAACCGAGGACGAGTTCGTCCGCATGGCCGATCGTCTGGCGATCGAACCGGGGATCGCGGCGCTCGAACTGAACATCTCCTGCCCGAACGTGGCGCACGGCGTGGATTTTGGAGCGGACGCGGAGAAATGCCGGCGCGTCGTTTCGCGCGTCCGCGGCGCCACCGATACGGCGATCCTCACCAAGCTCACACCCAACGTGACACGGATCGCCGACATCGCCGAAGGCGCGACGGAGGGAGGAACCGACGGCATTTCGCTCATCAACACGGTGCTTGGGATGGCCGTCGACTGGCGCGCGAGGCGTCCCCTGTTGGGAAACCGGATCGGCGGATTGAGCGGACCCGCCATCAAACCGATCGCCCTGCGGTGCATCTATCAGGTGGCCGAGCGGGTCTCGACGCCCTTGATCGGAATCGGAGGCATCGGGTCGATCGACGACGTCATGGAGTTCCTCGTCACCGGCGCATCGGCCGTGCAGATCGGGACGGCGAACTACTATGATCCGACCGTCTCGACGCGCATCCTCGACGGGTTGCCCGACGCGGTCCGCGAGCTCGGCGCGCGGAGCGTTATCGAGATTGTCGGATCGTTGGAAGGTCTGGCGAGGCCCGGCGCGCGAGGTCCCGCGTAGGGCGGTTTCCGGCGCGCGGCGCCTTTTCCTCGCACGCCCAATCCGGGGTCGGTCCGAATACGGGAGACGATATGCGAGTCCTTTCGGGCATCCAGCCGACCGGTCGGTTCCATTGGGGAAACTACTTCGGCGCGATCCGGCAGTACATCGAGCTGCAGCAGGGGCAGGAGGCGTACTACTTCATCGCCAATCTGCACGCGCTCACGACGATCCGCGATCCCGAAACGCTGCGTCGCCTTTCCTGGGACGCGGCCGTCGATCTGCTCGCGCTCGGTCTCGATCCCGATCGCGCCGCGCTCTTCCTTCAATCGGACGTGCCCGAGGTCTCCGAGCTCTGCTGGCTCCTCATGACGGGCACTCCGCTCGGATTGCTCGAACGGTGCCATGCCTTCAAGGAGAAGAAGGAGAAAGGGATCACCGCCGACGCCGGTCTGTTCACCTATCCCGTGTTGATGGCGGCCGACATCCTCGCGTACGACGCCGACGCCGTTCCGGTCGGCGAGGACCAGATCCAGCACATCGAGGTTTGCCGCGACCTCGCGCGGAGCTTCAATCATCGGTACGGCGACGTGTTCGTCATGCCCAAGGCGAAAGTCCTCGAACACGCGGCGAAAGTCCCGGGACTCGACGGCGGCAAAATGTCCAAGAGCTACAACAACACGATCGAGATCTTCGAGGACCCGAAGGCGGCCCGCAAAAAAATCATGCGGATCGTCACCGACGCGCGGCCCATGGAAGAGCCCAAGGATCCCGCCGACGACCACCTGTTCGCGCTGTTCGCGCTGTTCGCCCCGCCCGATCAGCGCGCGGCCATGGATGCGACGTATCGCCGAGGCGGTTTTGGATACGGGGAAGTGAAGAAAGGGTTGGCCGACCTGGCCGAAGCGTATTTCGCCGAGGCCCGCGCGCGTCGCGAGGATCTCGAAGCCAATCCCAAGCGGGTCGCCGATGTTCTGGCGGCCGGCGCGGAACGGGCGCGGCGCAAGGCAAGGCAGGTTCTCGATCGGGCGCAGGCTGCCATGGGCTTGAAGGTCGACCGGGCACCCTGACGCGGCGCTCGTCGACCGCGGACGCGCCGCGTTTCCAAACGGGCGCCGCGGCGCGATCGACCGAGGTGCGGTATGCATATCGTCGGCGTCGGAAACGACATCATCGAATGCCTTCGGATCGCGCAGCTCATCGAGCGGCACGGAGAGGCGTTCCTGCAACGCGTGTTCGCGCCGGGCGAGATCCAATATTGCAGCGGACGCTCCGCGGCGACCCAGCATTTCGCCGCGCATTGGGCGGGCAAGCAGGCCGCCCTGAAGTCGCTCGGCGCATCCTGGCGCCGCGGCATGTCGTGGCACGACGTCGAGATCCTCGTCGACGCGGAACGCCCGATCCTGGTTCCGCACGGCATCATCCGCGAACTGGTCGACCGGGCGAGCGTCAGCGACGTGATGCTGAGCCTGAGCCATTGCCGCACGCACGCCGTCGCGACCGCGATCGCCGTCAGCCATGCCCGAACCGGCTGAGCGAGGCCGATCCCGATCGCGGTTCGCCGCCGGTTCACTCAGGACTCAACGGCCGCCGATCCGCTTCCGCCATTCGGCGGGCAAGGACTCGATCGGTCGCGCGAACCCGATCTTCCCCGCCGCCAATTCCTCTTCGACCGTCTCGGACGCGATGCCGACCAATCGATGCTGATCGTCGAGCACGGGGCCGCCCGAATGGCCCGGATGGAAGTCCGCATCGGTCTTCATCATGGCGACCGAGCCGTGGTATTCGAATCCCGAAACGACTCCCTTGGCGACGGTGAGCGTCACGCGGCCGGTCGTGCCTCCAATCCACGGATAACCCGCTACCGTCAACGGTTCGCCGATCCGAGGCAATGGTCCTTCGCGAATCGGAACGAACGGGAACGGATGGGGTGTCGGCAAAGGCTGTCCATAATAACCTTGCGTGATTTCGACGATCGCAAGGTCCAACGGCTTGTCCGCGTGGATGACCGTGCCCCGGTACATGTCGACCGGCGGACGCCGCGGATCGACGGCGACCGCGACAATCACGCCGTTCTCGCCAGGCAAGCCGCCCGACGTATCCTCGATCACGTGGCGGTTCGTCACAATGAGTCCCTTGGCGTCGACGAGCACGCCGCTTCCGCCACCCGCCGGCGTGATCAACTCGACGGTCGCCCGCAACGCCGTTTCCCATGGATCGGCCGTGGGCTCCCATGGAGGGATCGTGAGCCATTCGTCGGGAGGCGCATTGGATCCGGAAGCGATCAGCGTGAAGTCGACCGGCGCATCGGACTGATAGCGATCGACGACCGCGATGTAATACGGTCCCGATTCGAGCGGAGGATCGGAATGCGCGTCAAGCCACAGGAATTTTCGGCTTTCAATGCCGTCGAGCCGGATTTCGGAGTTGCCGTCGAACGCGACGGGTCCTTCCCGGCTGACATACAGTTCGAGCGACGTGGACGCGTCGGCCAAGTCGATGCGAAGGCCGTCCATCCCTTCGCCCGCTTCGGCCACAAAGAGCCCTCCAAAACCATTCTCGCGGCTCAGCGTCCCGCGCCGCGCCCGTCCGATCGATAGGCGTGCGGGCTCTCCCGAACGCACCGTCTCGGCGACGATCTCGAACGCAATGTCCCCATCCACGGGACGCCCGTTCACGCGAGGCAAACCGCGCGGCGACGGCACGACGTCGACGTAGTAGGTGCCCGCCTCGAGAGGCACGTCGTCCCAAACGCTCAGGCGAACCGATTCGTTGTGCGACTCGGTCGCGGCCGTCAAATCGGATGCGCCGATGTCGTCAACCGGTTGATTGAACGTGACATGCAAATCGAGGTCGGTCGGCGCCTTCGTGATGCGGATCTCGACGAACGTCACATCGTCGGGCACATCGAGCGTGAACGTCGTTCGGCCATCGGGTTCGGAGACGACCCTACCGGTCACGGGAACGCCGGCCGACAGCGCGCCTCCGTCCCGCAACGGTGTCGCCGGCTGGGCATGTGTATCGCTTGGAACCGGAGCGCGGCCGGTCCAGACGGCGATTCCCGCCACGCCCGCCACGAGAACTCCGGCAACAACCCACCGCTTCATCGACCTGTTCCCCGACGATTGATGATCGGCTCATTCTAGTCCCCACTTTTTTTGCGACAATCTGGATCGGGTCATGAAAAGCGAACGCGTTAACACGAAGTCCAGCGGCGTTCGTCTCGCCGCCGCCGAGGTCCGACTTCCTGCACCCCACTCCTTGCGGAGGATTCGAGTCAGACCGTAGGTCGAACGGCGAAGGGGCGCGACGCAACCGGTTCGCGATTGCCGTGTGATGATTGATTGTCCCCCAAGGCCTTCTTTCCATCCGATTCCCCGTCGGTGGATCTCGCGACTTCGATCGATGCCTATCCCGCGACGGCCTTTTGGGACGCCCCCGTCTCCATCGCGTATCGCGTGCGGAATCTGTCCGCGAACGCGGCTCCGGCGGAACCTTGGGTCGATGTGGTCTATCTGTCGTTGGACGACCGGTTGGACCGGTGGGACATGGAGGTCGGCAGAGTCTCGCACACCGTGGGACTCGCGGCGGGAGGGGAATACGCGGAAACCGCGGCCGCGGATGCCCGGGACACGGAACACTACGTCGCGGACGTCGGCTTGACGGCGACGCTCGCTCCCGACGTGGTGATTGAATCCGTATCCGTCGCCGTTTCTCGAACGCGTCCTCTTCAACACGAACGGCACGAACAACGACGGAATCGGACCCGCGTATTCGGGCTGCGATCCGAACGGCGGCGAGTCGTTTGTCTGGTCGGCGGTGAAGGCATCCGATACGACCCTGCTGATCGCGGTTCGACGTCGGAAGGCACCAACACGCAAACGGGCGAGGGGCTTGTGCGGGCCGTGAACATCGATCCGGCGGATCCCGGTTGGATGACGGTCGTCGGCGATCTGCGGGTTCCGGGCACCAATCAGATCCTGGGGATCGCGATCGACGGCACCATCGCGTTCGTCACGGCCAACAGCGGGAACTTCAAGGACACGGCAACCGACTTCTCGTTCACGGGAGACACCGTGGTCGGGACGCTGGATATCACCGACCCGCGTGCTCCGACGTTGATCGGCACGCGCGCGATCGGCGCGGCGCCGCGCGTTCCGGGGCGACCTGTGCGCGTGGAAGGCGGTCTCTTCGCGTGCGGCGGAGGCGGCGGCCTTGGTTCCAATATCCGGTTGCATCTGGCCGACACGTCCGATCCGACAAACCCCGTGCTGTCCGAAATCGAACCGTTCGTTTTCACCGGTGTGATGGCTCGGCTCGCCGCCGATTCCGAGTTCATCTACGCTCCGACGCCGCAGGGCGTGGTCATCTATCGGCTTCAACCCGGCGCCCCCGTCGCCATTCCGGCCGTCGCGCGGGCTCGCATTCCGCTCGGCACGGGGGTCATCCTGGATGAAGGATCGTTCTCGAAGGCGCCGCGCGGGATCCTGCGCGGAGTCGACTACGATACGGTGGTCTGGGATGTCCTGCTTGCTCCGGGATCGGTTCCCTTGGACCTCGGCTGGCGCTCGACGATCGTCGGCATGCTGCCGGGTGAGAGCCGCGAGGTCGTGCTCGATACGACGATCGATTACGAACTCGACGGAGTGCCGGGGCAACTCGTCCTTCCGCCCCAGAGACCTCGAGACCGGACGCCCTTCGAGGTGTTTGAGGAGAGTATTGAAAAGACGCGCCAGCGCCCGGCGCGACGCCCAGCGCTGGCGCTATCTTAGTCGACCCCGAAAACTGTCCAAACAATGGGGTCCACATCAGGTATCAGTGGATCGTAATTGGCCTGCTGATTAGCGTGTGCTTGTTTCCGGTTGTCGGGATACTGCTCCTTAACCTCGGTTTGGCGCGAGGGTGGATTTGAATCGTAAGCGTTCTGGGGTGTAACCGGCGTTCACTCCTGACTCCTGACTCCCGATTTGGATTCAACACGGGTCCCGTGCTGTGGGTGAAGCGGTCGGGAGCACGACGTTCCAAGACGTCCCGCGCCGAACGTTCGCGCGCGAAGGAAGACCCTCGCCTCCGGGCATCCGCGGCTCGCGCCGCGGACGCCGTCGGCTTCGGGTTTCACGAACGGGGCGAGCTGGTATTTGCCATTCTCCCGTCGTCACTTCGTCCGATCGGCCGCCAAGTAGGCCAAGAGGTCGCGCAGCTCGCCTACCGTGCGAACCAAGCCGGCGGGCATCGGCGAAAGATCGTGGAGGCGTCTCGTCTCGATCGACTTCTTCTCGATCCGGTGACGCTCGGCGTCCGTCGCCAACAGTTCAACGACGTCGACCGTCTCGCCGACGACCAATCCGACGTACACCCGTCCTTCCCGCGTCGTGATCTGAGTGGATCGGAACAACGGATTGACCTGATGGGAGGGCAACAGGATCGATTCAACAAGATAGGGAATCGTGAATCGCGAGCCGGCATCCGCAAGGCTCGGCCCGCCCGCGACGGCCGAGTCCCGCGTGGCGTGGCATTTCGCGCATCCCAGTCCCTCGTGAAACAGCCTGCGGCCCCGTTCCGCGTCGCCCAAGTCGACGTCGCCGGTCCAATCGACGGCGAGGAGCTCGTCGGGCACACGCGCGTTCTCGTCGGCCGACCTGAGCCGTTCCTGAAGGCCCGCGCGATCGAACGGTTCGGGCACCGACCAGGACACCGAACCGCTCAACGACCGATAGTGCAAATAGAGCTGATGCTGGCCCGAGTGGTTGCGGACGCGCAGCAGGACCTCATTGGTTCCCGGTTCCAAGTCGGCGAACACGATGTCCTGCAGGGGAAGGCCGCCTCGCGCCTCGTCCAACCGCCAGACCTCGCGGCCGTTGACCCAGACGCGAATCCCGTCGTCGGACCCGGGAAGCAGGAGCACCTGTTGGGCGCGCGGGCTTTCCAGTCGGAAATAGGCGTAGGCCGACCGACCGTCCGTTCCGCCAAGCGCCGCTCGGAAGTCGAACAACGTCCGCGCGGCGAGTTTCCGCCAACGGAACGAACCGTCTCCGTACGCTCGGTTCAGATCGATCGGCTGTTGTTCGGGTTCGTGGATCGTGGCGAATCCGGCGCTTCGATCGTCGAACGGACCGAGGATCCAAACGTGGCCGACCGCGGTGAGCGGCGCTTGGCCGAGTTGCTCTCGTTCGCTTCGCCGCCGAACGGCCGCGACGGTCGATTCCGATCGAGGGTCCTTGAGCAGTCCCAGGAAATGAGCCGATTGCAGGCGCACGCGTTCGTCGGTGTCCCCAAGCCGCTCGACCAACATCTGGAAAAGGCGTTCGTTCTCCGGCATCAAAGCGCGGATCGGCCAATGTTCGGCCGTGGTGAACACGCCGATTCGTCCGAGTTCCCGCAAGTCGACCGTTCCGTCGGCGTATTCAACGCGATACGGATCGTCCGACTGCCACGGCTGGAGCGGGAGCGACGCATCCAGGGCGCTTGTCGGCTCGGGCGCCGTCAATCGGAACCCGGCGGCCAGCGTCCCGGCGAGCCGTGATCCGGCGTCGGGCGCGCCGCAGAGGCGTGCGACGGCGTCCGGGCCCGCGCGCTGCGCGAGCCATCGCGTTCCCAATTGGCGAAGGTACGTGTCGGCGTCGAGCGCGGGTCCCGACGCGATCGCCTCGGCGAATGGGGGATCGCCTTCGGAGGGCGTCGCGCGGAATGCGCCCTCGATCGCCGCCAACCGCACGCGGGCCTGGGGATGACGCACCGCGCGCAGGAACAGCGCGCGGGAACGAGGCTCGTCCGCGAAGAAATTGGCGGCGACCCGTACGGCGAGCGCGCCGAGTTCGGGAGATTCGGAATCGATCCGCGGCGCGAGCCGATCGAGGAACGCCTCGCGACCCGCGGCGTCCGCCTTCGCCGAAAAGGCGGCGGCCAACCAAAGCAGCCGGCCCGCATGCGCGGGATCGCGCGACGAGCCAAGCTCCTGTTCCGCGCGCTCCAGAGCAGAACCGCCTCGCCGCAGAAGTTCGAGGTGGGCTCGACGCGCGATCCACGATGCACCATCGGCGACATCCGCATACAGCGCGTCTTCCGATTGCGCGACAAGATCCCGCGGCTTGAACGGATGCGTCGGCGCGTCGTCCGAGCGGGTGATCATGACCAGTTCGCTCGGATAGACGGGAGAGCCTTCGTTATGCGCCATGTCGGCCAGCGTGGCGAAGAGCCGGCCTCCGCGCCCGACGGCGACTCCCACCGGCCTTGTCGTATCAAAGCCCTCGAGCACGGTGATTTCCTCGGCGGCGAAACTCGCGCCCCGCGCGCGGATCGGATAACGGGCCAGGGTCCGCCTGCCCCACCGGGCGACAAACAGGTTGCCGCGGTGGCGGTCGGGAAGATACGACTCGTCGTAATACGTCTGGCCGACCGGCACATATCGGCCCAAGTCGGCCACCATGGTCTCGAGCAGGTCGGACCGGCCGGGAGCCCGCTCGGCCATCCACCCGCGAGGCCACGCGAAATCGGCTTGCGGAACAACATGCAGGAGGCGACCCGGCACGAATTCGGTCGGGAGGCCCTCGTGGTCGTTGTCGTTCGTAAAGAGATTTCCGAACGTGTCGAACGCGATCCCGCAACTGTTGCGCGTGCCGCCTGCGACCACTTCGAGCCGGCTGCCGTCGGGCCGGCAACGCAAGATGCCGCCCACGCCCGTGTACGCCGTACGTTCCGCGCGGGGGCCACCGAAAAAAGTCCAATGTCCAAAATGGTCGGGGCGCGAGAAGTCGCCGTACCAGACGAGCAAGTCGCCGAGCGAAAGATAGAGATCGCCGTCGAGTCCCCAGGCGAGACCATGGAAGGCCTGGTGAACGTGCCAGTCGGGAAGCCCCCACAGAATGCGTTCGGGACGCATGGCGTCCCGGCGCACGACACCGTCGCGAAAGACGTAGAGCGCGGAAAGGGTCAGCACATACAGGTCGTTCCCGCGGAATTCGATGTCGTAGATCCACGAATCGCGGGGAAACCGAAAAAGTTCCCGGCGCGCCGCGTAGCCGCCGTCCGGCAACGGCTCGTACACGAAGAGCGCCTCGCGGCCGCCGACGAAGATCCGTCCCGCCGGATCCGCTTTGACCGACAAGAAGGACTCGTTGGGCGATCGATCGATCGAAACGACCGCGAGCTCCGGATCGTGGAGCCGGTATCGGTCCGGATCGACCGCGTTCGACGCGTGCGGCGCTCCCACGGCGATGAGCAGGAAGAACGGCAAGCGGAAGGCGAGCGATCGTCGCCGATGGGCCGAGGCGACCGATGGGGCGAAACC
The DNA here is from genome assembly GCA_016872725.1 of Planctomycetota bacterium. GTDB lineage: Bacteria > Planctomycetota > Planctomycetia > Pirellulales > Pirellulaceae > VGZC01. The sequence continues at coordinate 47,380 of VGZC01000014.1, read as the reverse complement.
GTGCATGGGCATGCGTATCCACGGGCCGCGGTCGCCTTCCGGTCCGGTTATCCCGCGGCCCGTTCGGATCGGAGGGTGGACAGACGCGTCCACAAGGCGGGGATCGTGTCGCGATGGTCTCCGTGAACGTACAAGGACCGGCCGCCGTCCGCAACCGTTCGCACGAGGATCGTCTTCCAGGGCCGATAATAATAGAGCGGATGGTCCTTGGGCGGCGGCCCGCCGCGGTAGTCGGCCGGCAAATCGACAAGATCGAACACGGCCGCCGTGAAACGGCGGATCGACCGGCCCGCCTGCCGCTCCACGTTGCGCGCCATCGACAGGGCCTTCAAGTAGACCTCGGGGCCAGTGACGGCCGTTCCGACGTTCAGGAAGACGCCCCCTTCAAGCGAGCGGATCGACTCCGCGAAGATCAGGAAATCGGTGTAGCTGGTCGCGCCGAGCGACGGGCCGTCGCAATTCGCATGCGCGTGGATGATGTCGCTCCCGATGCTCACGTGGCACGTGACGGGCACCCCCGCGCGCCAACCGGCGGCGGCGATGCTCAGATCGCGCCGAGCGAACCGGCGTTGTTCGATCGTGCGTCCGATCGTTTCGCCAAGTCCCTCGCCGCGCGCCGCCCCCGCGCGGATGATGTCGTTCATGCGTCCGGTCTCGCGCCAGAGTCCGAATTGTCCGGCCTGGATCCACCGCCGCACGTCCTCGCTCGTGCCTTCGCCGAGTGCCAATTCGAAATCATGGATCAACCCCGCGCCGTTGGTCGCGAGATGGGTGATCCAACCGCGTTCGATGAGATCGACGAGATAGCGGGATAGGCCGGCCTTGACGGGGTGCGCTCCCATCATCAGAACGACGGGCCGTCGCCGTCCGCGAGCCGACTCGATCGCGCCGATCAGCTCCGCGAACCCGGGCGGCGCGAAGGCGCGGCGGGGTTCGAGCGGCAGGCAGGCGGAGGCAGGCAGGTCATGGCCGCGTTCCGCGTAGGAACGCAGTTCGATCGCTTCCCGATCCAGGGTCCGGTAACGGCTCATGCGAACACTCCCTTATATTCCGTCGAGCGAATCTCCGTTTACGGCACGCGGCGTGTGGTCGCGGCGGAAGGTCCGTCGCGGCGCGGGCCGCGGAGTCCGATCAAGCGGCCCGTTCGCGAATCGATTCGACCAGCCGGGTCGTCGAAAGGCCTTCGACGACCGGCGTCACGCGCACCTCGCCTCCGTACGCCTCGACGACTTCGCGCCCCACCACGTCGCAGGGCGCGTAGGTGCCTCCCTTCACGAGCCGATCGGGCCGGATCGCGCGCAGCAGCGCGTGCGGCGTCGGCTCGTCGAACAGCACGACGTGCGACACGCAGGCGAGCGCCGCGAGCACGGCCATCCGGTCCTGTTCGCCGACGACGGGCCGCGAGGGCCCCTTGAGCCGGCGTACGGACGCGTCGCTGTTGACTCCGACAAAGAGCGCGTCGGCCTCGGCGGCCGCCGCCGCGAGACTCATCGCGTGCCCCGCGTGGAACAGGTCGTAGCATCCGTTTGTGAACGCGACGCGCTGGCCGGCGGTCCGGTATTGCTCGGCGAGCCGGGCGGCTTCGGCCACATCGACGATCTTGGGCGACGCGCCGCGCGTTCCGGCGATCCGCCGCCGCAGTTCGTCCCGCGTGATCGGCGACACGCCGAGCCGTTCGACTTCGATGCCGGCGGCCAGATTCGCGATCCGGACGGCGGGCTCGGGCGCGACGCCCCCGCACAGGAGGACGCCGAGACATGACAGGACCATGTCACCCGCGCCCGTGATGTCGCACACGTCGCGGGCCTCGGTCGGATAGACCTGCCCGCCCTGGTCGCGGCGGACCAGGGCCATGCCGTCGCGGTCGAGCGTTACGACGGCCATATCGAGGCCGAATCGGGCGCAGAGCCGTTGGCCCGCGTCGACGGCGTCGGCCGGCGAGCCGACCGGCCGGCCCGTCGCCAGGGCCGTTTCGACCCGGTTCGGTTTGAGCAACGTCGCGCCGCCGTAGATCGCGAAGTCGGCGCCTCGGCGGGGATCGACGAGCACGGGGATTTTTTGGCCGCGGGCCGCCGCGATGATCGGCCCCAGAACGCCGGCCGAACAGACGCCCTTGCCGTAGTCGGCGATCAACAGGCCGTCGCATCGGGGGAGTTCGGCGCGGACCGCGTCGCCAAGCCTCCGCGCGAGATCGTCGGAGAGCCCATCGCGCGACTCGTGGTCCACGCGGAGGATCTGATGCGCGTTGCGCCCGTCGGTGTGCCCGACGAATCGCTCTTTGCGCGTCGTCGGACGGGTCGCATCGACGAACAATCCGTCGACGCGCGCGCCGGTGGCGTCGAGTGATTCGCGCAGCGTCCGTCCGGGTCCGTCGTCGCCCGTCACCCCCGCGCACCAGACCTCGGCACCCAGCGCGCGGACCATGCTCGCCACATTCGCCGCGCCGCCAGGCCGCGCTTCGCGCCGCGTCGCTCGCAAGACAAGGATCGGCGCCTCCTGGCTGATCCGTTCCGCCTCGCCGTGCGTGTATTCGTCCAGGATCAGATCGCCGAACACGATCAACCGCGCGGGACGCGCTCGGTCAAAGGCTTCGATCAGCGTGGGCACGGGCATGGCAACTTCCTTGTCGCGTCAGGAACGCAAGACCTTTTTCGGCCTCGCGCGGCCCTTGTTATAGCCCCACCGCTCCGTTCGGAAAAGAGAAATCTCATGACGCGGGCCGCTTGACGCCGATACGATACAAATGTACAGTGCCCGTGCCCGTGCTCGTGCTCGAATGGCGAGGGGGCGATGATAAAACCTGTTTTGATCACGACAAGCTGAATGTCTATCGGCTCTCGATCGCATACGCGGCGGAATCGTTTCGCCTAGCGAAAGAACTGCCCGGAATGTATCGACGTGCCCGAGATCCGCGGCTTCGTGCGGGGCAATCGATCGCGTTGAACATCGCGGAGGGAAATGGCAAAACGATCCTGAAGGATCGCTGTCGTTCGTTCGAAACTGCTCGTGGTTCGGCACCGGAGTGCGCGGAGATTCAGGACGTATTGACGGTGTCGGACGGAATCGAGCCGGCAGCCAACCGGGACACGAGCACGAGCAGGAGCACGAGCAGGAGCACGAGCAGGAGCACGAGCAGGAGTACGAGTACGAGCAGGAGCACGAGCACGAGCACGAGCACGAGCAGGACGAATCGAGTTCCAATCGCCGAACAGCGCGGTGAACCCGAGCGGCGGGTCGGGCGTGTATTGAAATCAAAGGTCGTTGGCCGCCGCCGGGTTATCGCAGGCGACGGACCGACAAACGGGGCCCCCCAGCGAACCAACGAGCGAACGGAACATGGACATTCGGGAACAGGTCGACCGTTTGCGCGCCCAACTGCGGCGATGGGATGGGGAACGCCGCGCCGAGGCCCGTGCGAATCGGCTTGACCGCTTAGGCTCGTCCGGTCGCGTGGAGGATGGGAACGGAAGACAACCGGAAAAGTACGAGGCCGAAGATTCGAGCGGCGGGGTCGGATGCGGAGTCGCGCGGGGCGGAGTCGAGCAAGAAGGTTGGTCGGTGATCGGCAGCGGTTGCGAGGCGCTTGACCGCCTGTTGCCGCTGGGCGGATTTGTTCGCGGAGCCCTGGCCGAATTCTGGGGGGAAACGGGTGGCGGAGCGGCGACCCTCGCGCTCGTGGCGGCTCGGGAAGCCGGCCGATCGGGACGCCCCATCGTCATCGTGGACGGGTGTCGTTCCTTCTATCCGCCCGCCGCGTTCGGTTGGGGGATCGAGCCGCGGGGCCTGCTGGTCGTACGGCCGGCCGATGCCCGCGACGCGCTATGGGCGGCCGATCAGATCCTGCGGTGCTCGGCCGTCTCGGCCGCCTGGATTTCGATCGACCGGCTCGACAGCCGATCGTTCCGAAGGCTGCAGTTGGCGGCGGAATCGAGCGGAACGCCCGGTTTCCTGGTCCGGTGTTCCAACCGGGACCCGCCCTCCGTCGACGGCGCATCCGGCGGTTCGCCGCGCGCCGCGCGCCGCGACGAGCCGTCGTGGGCCGACGTGCGGCTTCGCATCGTTCCGATCGCCTCGGACCAAAGTGCCATGATCCTGTCACCCGTGCGGCGGTTCGAGGTCCAGTTGGCGCGGTGCCGGCATGGCAGGGCCGGCGGCAAGGTCGTGTTGGAGTTGGACGAGGTCACCGGGGATCTGCGCGAGGTGAACCGACATGCGACGCTTCCTTTGTCTATGGTTCCCGCTCTGGCCGATCCAGCGCCTTCGCGCGGCGGAGACGACTCGGATCGGGCGATCGCAAGATGAGCGGCCCGTGATCCTGCACGCCGCCGATCGGCGGCGGATACGGCGTGTCGTCGCCTGTTCGCCCGAGGTGAGCCGTCTGGGAGTGCGGGCCGGCATGGCGATCACCGAGGCCGACGCCTTGCTGCGCCGCGGCGCGTCGGCCGGGTCGTCCGGCGGGTCGGGTTCGAAGCCGCGTTCCAAGAACCCGCGCGGCGATCGGTTCGCGTGCCGTTATGATCCGGCCGATCCCGAGTCGGACCGGCTCGAATTGCTCCGGATGGCCGAACGATGCGAGGCATTCAGTCCTCAGATCGGCTGCGCGACGGTCGCCGCCCGGGCCCGCGATGGATCGGGGCCGATCGAATTCACGGAGTTCACGTTGACCGACGGTTTATTGTGCGAGATCGGAGGCGTGAGTCGATGGATGGGAGGCGATTCGGCCTTGTTGCGCGAAGTGGAACGCGTGCTGGGGGCGGAGTCCTATCAGGCGCGCTGGGGTATCGCCCCGACCCTTGGCGCCGCCTGGGCCCTCGCGCGCTACGGCGATGACGCACCGGAGTGTTCCGGATCGAAATACAAATATTCCGGATCGGAACTTGGAGAGCGGGAGCTTTGGGACCGTGTGCGGCGGATGCCCGTCTCCGCGCTGCGGCTCACGCCCGCGATCGAGGAGTCGTTGAAGGCGTTGGGCCTGCTTTGGATCGAACAGCTCGCCGCCGTGCCGCGCGACGCGCTGGCCGTTCGTTTTGGCGGCTTGCCCGGTTTGCGGCTCGACCAGTTGCTCGGCGATCGCGATGAGCTCCTGATTGCCCATCAGCGCAAATCGCGTCCGACGGGTGAGCAATGTCTGGAATATCCGACGGCTTCGCGGCCGATCATCGAAGGCTGGGTCCGCCGCTTGCTCGAACGCATCGCGCCGACCCTCGAATCCGCCGGCCTGGGAGCGCTCGAAATCATCTGCCGTTTCGAGTGCGCGGAACGCGAACCGTTATGGCTGCGGATCGGCCTGTTCGAACCGACGGGGCGTATCGAGCATTGGATGGAATTGGTGCGGATGCAGTTCGAACAGGCGGTCCTTCCGGGCGCCGTGCATCGCGTGGGTATCGAGATCACGCGCACGGCGAAAATGGGACAGCGGCAGGCGAGCCTGCCGCGCGGAGCGGGCGGGTTCAGCGAGGGTTTTGGGGACGACCCCGATCGGGATCGGGAGATGGCCGAGTTGATGGATCGGTTGAGCGGCCGTTTGGGGCGCGATGCCGTATGGTGGCCGCAACCGGTGCGCGACGCGCAGCCCGAGCTCGCCTACGAAACGGTTTTGGTTGCGGCTTCGGCTTCGGCTTCGGCCGCGAGCGGCGACTCGCGAGGCGGGACGCGTCGCCGCGAATCGGGCTTGGCCGCCCATTGCCGCGGACCTTTGCAGCGTCCGCTGGTGCTCCATACGCCTCCCAAGCCGCTCGAAGTCCTTGCCAAGTCCGTCGAGGGGCCGCCGCGGCGCTGCGCGGCGGGAACGCGGCCGTTTGAGATCGTGCGCTGGTGGGGGCCGGAGCGGATCGAAACGGGATGGTGGCGGGGCGTCTCGGTGCGGCGCGACTATTATCGCGTGGAAACCGGGACGGGCCATCGGTTCTGGATCTTCCGGCGTCTCCCGCACGAACACTGGTTCCTGCACGGAGCGTTTGAATGACCGATGCCACGCGGAGCGCGGGGCGGATCGCGTACGCCGAGCTCCATTGCCTGAGCAATTTCACGTTCCTGGAGGGCGCGTCGCATCCCGAGGAACTGGTCCTCCGCGCGAAGGCCCTCGATTACGCGGCCCTCGCGGTGACCGACCGCAACACGCTGGCCGGCGCCGTGCGGGCGCACCAGGCCGCCAAGGACGCGGGACTCCGATTGATCATCGGCGCCGAGATCACACCGGACGACGGGCCGCCGATCGTCGTGTGGGCGCCCACGCGCGCGGCGTACGGGCGATTGGCCCGCATGATCACCGTGGGCCGCCGTCAAGCGCCCAAGGGGCGGTTCTCGCTCTCGCTCGAACAATTCGCCGAGCATGCCGATGGTCTGTTGGCCGGAGTCCCCGTTTCGCTCGCCATGACGGGTGAGGCTCCGGCGCGGTGGCGGAGCGACGCGTTGGCCGTCTATGCGGACGTTTTGGGAGGAGGCGATCGGTGTTCGTTGTTGGCCGAGTCGCATTGGGGGCCGGACGACGCACGGTACCTGGCGCGGTGCGGCGCGCTGGCCGATCGGTACGGTCTGCCGCTGATGATCGCGGGTGGCGTCCTCTATCACGCGCCCAGTCGATGGCCCCTGCAGGAAACGCTTACCGCCATCCGGCTCGGCCTGACCGTCGGTGACGCGATACCCGACCGATGGATCAACGCGCGGCGTTTTCTCCTCCCGCTCGACGAACTCCAGACCCGTTTCGGTTCCGGACCGTATGCCGACGCGCTGCGGCGCACTCGGGAACTCGCCGAACGATGCCCGTTTTCGCTCGACGAACTTCGCTACGAATATCCGGAGGAATTGGCGCCCGAGGGACGCTCGCCGCTCGAATATCTCGACGAACTGGCTTGGCGGGGAGCCCGGTCGCGCTATCCCGAAGGGATCCCCGATTCGGTCGCCGAACGGATCCGCCACGAAATGGCGCTCATCGGCGAACTGCGTTACGAAGCCTATTTCCTGACGGTGTGGGATCTCGTCCGGTTCGCCCGCGGGCGAGACATCCTGTGCCAGGGGCGCGGTTCGGCCGCGAATTCCGCCGTCTGTTATTGTCTCGGGATCACCTCGGTCGATCCGGCGAAGGCCGATCTGCTGTTCGAGCGGTTCGTGAGCCGGGAGCGGGACGAGGCGCCCGATATCGATGTGGATTTTGAACACGAGCGGCGCGAGGAAGTGCTTCAGTACATCTATGAAAAATATGGACGCGACCGCGCCGGCATGACCGGCGTCGTGATCACCTACCGGCCGCGATCGGCCATCCGCGACGTCGGCAAGGCGCTTGGCTTGTCGCCCGACCGCGTTGATGCGATCGCGAAGAACGTCGAGGGCTTCCATCACGAAACCAGTCAAACCAAGCTCGCCGAACGCTGCATGCAGGCCGGTCTCGATCCCGATTCCCATACGGGCCGCCGGTTCCTCCATTTGGTCGATGAAATCCTCGGATTCCCGAGGCACCTGTCGCAACATGTCGGCGGCATGGTGATGACGCGCGGTCCGCTGTGCGAACTGGCGCCGATCGAAAACGCGGCGATGCCCGGCCGAACGGTCATCGAATGGGACAAGGACGATCTCGATACGCTCGGTATCCTCAAGGTCGATTGCCTTTCGCTCGGCATGCTTACCGCCATCCATGGCTGCTTCGATCGGATCGCCGAGGGCGTTCCGGGCCCCCGATGGACACTGGCCAATATCCCGGCCGAGGATCCGGAGGTATACGACATGATCTGTCGAGCCGACACGATGGGCGTTTTTCAAATCGAAAGCCGAGCCCAGATGAGCATGTTGCCTCGGCTGAAACCGCGTTCCTTCTACGATCTGGTGATCGAGGTCGCCATCGTCCGGCCGGGCCCCATTCAAGGCCAAATGGTCCATCCGTATCTGCGGCGCCGCGCGGGCGAGGAGCCGGTGTCGTATCCGAACGATGCGATCCGGCAGGTTTTGGAGAAGACGCTGGGAGTCCCCCTGTTTCAGGAACAGGCGATGCGGCTTGCCGTGGTCGCCGCGGGATTCACGCCGGGCCAGGCCGATCAATTGCGCCGCGCGATGGGAGCGTGGAGACGACCGGGGGTGATCGATCGGTTCCGCCGCAAGCTGATCGACGGAATGGCCGTTCGAGGGCTGACCGCCGAGTTCGCGGAGCGTGTCTTCGAACAGATCCGGGGGTTCGGGGAATACGGTTTTCCCGAATCCCACGCCGCCAGTTTCGCGCTCCTGGTCTACGTTTCCGCGTGGCTCAAGCGCCGGTATCCCGTCGTCTTCGTGTGCGCTCTGATCAACAGCCAGCCGATGGGATTCTATGCGCCGTCCCAATTGGTGCGCGACCTGCGAAGCCATGGCGGCCGCGTTCTGCCGATCGATGTGAACGCGAGCGACTGGGATTGCGGGCTGGAAACCGAGTCCGGCGACGTGCGCGGATTCGAACCGGCTCTGCGGCTCGGCTTGCGGCTCATCGTCGGCCTCCCCCGCGCGGCCGCGCTGGCCCTTGTCGAGGCTCGACGCGACGCCGGCCCTTTCCGCTCGCTGGACGATCTGCAGCGACGGTCGGGTTTGGGACCAGCGTTGCTCGAACGGCTCGCCAAGGCCGATGCCTGTGCGAGCTTCGGACATACGCGCCGCGAAGCGCTCTGGCAGGCGATGGCGCGGCGCGAATCGCCCGATGCGCGTCCCTTGTTCGCTCGACTGGACGACGAGGAAGGTCCGACGCCCTTGCCGCCGATGCCCGCCCTCGATGAAGTGCTCGCCGATTACCGTTCCACCAACCTGTCCCTCAAATCGCACCCCATCGCCTTCTATCGCGAAGCCCTCGAACGGCTCGACGCGATGCGGGCTTCGGATCTTGCCGCGGTCGAACACGAATCCCCCGTGTCCATCGCTGGCCTCGTTCTCCTCCGACAGCGCCCCGGCACGGCGAAAGGAATCACCTTCGTGACACTCGAAGACGAGACGGGGATCGCCAATCTCGTGATCCGACAGGCGGTCTGGGAACGCCATGATCGGATATCCCGACAGAGCCCCGCATGGATCGTTCATGGAAAGCTTGAACGGAAAGGCGACGTCATTCACGTGGTCGTGAATCGCATCGAGGACATGGCATCGCGGCTTTCCTAGTTTGCCCATCCGTTCCAGACGGTCCCTCGGGTGGGATTTTGGCCCTGGAAACGACCTTCCCGGCCACAAATCCGGTTGCACGGACGAACGTGGTTTTTTACGATTACAGCCATTGGAAATCCCTTCGAGCGTGGCCAACGGTGATGGAGATGCCGTTATGTCAAGTCGAGCCACTTTTTTCCTGCAATCCTGTCCGACCTGTGGCCGCAAGTTGCGGATCCGCGTCGAGTACCTTGGCAAACAGGTGGAGTGCCAGCACTGCCATGCCTTGCTGGTGGCACACGACTCGGCACTGGACTCCCCGTGGCGATCCGAGGAGACGGGCGTGATGGCGGCCGCCGAGCGTTTATTGGCGGAAGCGGACCGCGTGTTGGCGACGAGCTCGCGAGGGCTCGCTCCCCATCAGTGATGCCGACTCGATCGATGGCCGGTCCGGCACCGTTCGAGATCGCGGAAGAAGTTCGGATAGGTCTTGTCGACGCACGCCGGGTCTCGGATCACGATCCCGGGCTGTCTCAGGCCGACCAGGGCGAGGCTCATCGCCATACGATGGTCGCGATAGGTATCAAGTACCGCGCCGTGGAGCGTGCCGGGAACGATCGTCAAACCGTCATGGTGTTCCCGCACATCGGCTCCGAGTTTGCGGAGTTCCCTGGCGAGGTCCGCGATGCGGTCGGTTTCCTTGTGGCGGACATGGGCGATGCCGCGTAGGCGGGTCGGTCCTTCGGCGAAGAGGGCGACGACGGCCAGCGTCTGCGCCGTATCGCTGATCGAGTTCATGTCGGCGTCGATGCCGTGCAACGGGCCGCCTCGCACCTCGATTCCCTGTTCGTCGGATCGCACGGAGCATCCCATGCGTCGGAGGCAATCGCAAAACGCGACATCTCCCTGCATGGAGTCGTCAAAAAGTCCTTCGACGCGCACGCGGCCGCCCGTGACGGCGGCGGCGGCCCAGAAGTAGCTTGCCGCCGAGGCATCGGGTTCGATCGCATAGGACGGGCATGCGCGATAGGTGGTCGGCGCGGCGATCCGATAGGTTCGCTTTTCCTCCCCGACATCGGCCACAACGGCGACCCCGAAAGCCTCCATCACGCGCCGCGTCATGGTCACATACGGTTGGGATACGAGGGGACCTTCGACAACGAGCTCAACATCCCGCCGCGCAAGCGGCGCCGCCATGAGCAGACCGCTCAGGAACTGGCTTGACACATCCCCGCGCACGGTCGCTTGGGTGCCCGTCCATCCGCTCGATTCGATGCGGAGCGGCGGGCAGTCCGGACGCAGTTCGCCTCGGATGGAAACGCCGAGCGATTCGAGGGCGCGGATCAAGTCGCCGGCGGGCCGTTCCCGCATGCGGGGCACGCCATCGAGCCGGTACGAGCCGCCGACCGCGGAGAGCATGGCGGCGAGGAACCGCATGGTCGTGCCGCTGTTCGCGATGAACAGCTCGCCGCTCTTGACCGGCGGTTCCCCGGCGCAGCCGGTCACGCGGCAAAGACCATCGGGCTCGCACGGTTGGATCGCGATGCCGAGCCGCTGGAGCGAGTCGATCATCACGCGGGTATCCTCGCTTGCGAGTGCGCCGCGCAGGTCCGATGCGCCCGCGGCGAACGCCGCGCAAACGAGCGCGCGGTTCGTAAGGCTCTTGGAGCCGGGCGGTCGGATTGACGCGCGGAGCGGACCCACCGGTTCGATCGCGATCGATTCCATCGGTTCTTGGCCGTCTTCGGTCAGTTCGTCGGAGCGGCGGCGCTTTCCGCGATGCGCCACAGGTGCTGGTCACTCCGCAGGAAAATCGAGTTCTCCGAGAAAGCGGGCGACGCCTGAATGTGTTCACCCAATCGGTTGGTCGCGAGCAGTTCGGCCGCGTCGTCGCCCAGCTTGACGACAAGTCCTTCGCCGTCCGAGTTAAAAAGGTACATCGTCTGATCGGCGATGACGGGCGACGACCAGAATTCGCCTTTCAAACGGAATTGCCACCGCAGTTCGCCCGTCTTGGCGTCCGCGCAGTTCAGCACGCCCGCTCGGTTCACCGTGTAGAGTCGTTCGCCGACGAGCATCGGGCTTGCGGCGCCGGGGCGGAGGCGCGTCGAGTCCCAGATCGGGCCGGCCGACTTTCCTTCCGCGCCGACATCGACGGCGACCAGCCGGTCCGACGCGACAAAGAACGCCCGCCGCGCCTGCAGGATGGGCGACGGAATCAGATCGCAGGCCCGCTCGATCCGCCACAACTCGGTTCCGGTGTGGATTTCGTGGGCCGTGACACCGTTCGCCGATTGGAGCAATACGGTGGGCGTTCCGCCCGGCGGCGATTCGAGCACGGCGGGCGACGTCCACGCGGCCTGCGGCGCGCGTTCGATACGCCAGAGCGTGCGGCCGGTCGCCCCTTCGATGCCGGCCGCGAACGAGTCACCCTGGTTCTCGATCTGAACGACGACGACGCCTTCAAGGACGGCCGGGGATGACGACATGCCGACGTCGTTGCCCGCTTTGGGAAAATCGTGGGTAAGGCCGCGATACCAGAGCAGGTTTCCGTCGAGATCGAGGGCGATCAGATCATTCGACGAGTAGAACGCGAAAATCCGTTCGCCGTCGCTTACCGGCGTCGGCGCGGCATTGGCGCTTGTGGGGTGGCACGCGGTCCGTCCGGTCGCCCAGAACGAGCGTCGCCAGAGTTCTTTCCCCGTCGGCGCGTCGAAACAGAGCACGAAAAGGCGATCCTGATTCACGCCATCGCTCGCCGTGACGACGACGCGATCCTTCACCACAATTGGACTCGAAGGGCCTCGCCCCGGCAGGTCGGCTCGCCATGCGATGTTCTTGGACGCCCCGTCGGCGGCGTCCCAAGTCACGGGGGCCTTCGCGCCCTCGGCGATTCCGAATGCGGGCCCGCGAAACCGGCGCCAGTCGGCGCCGGTCGCCGACGATGCGGTCGCCAATCCAACAACGCCCACCAGAATCAGGATGAACCATCGAAAACGCATCGGACCGATTCCTTGATTGGTTTGGGATCGAAACGATTGGTTTGGGATCGAAACGGCGGCGGGCCGGTCGCGGGCGCCGATCGCCCGCCGTGCCAATGCGGGTGGCGTCTCGCCCATCGCGTTCATCGGATGGGGAGGCGCGGAGTCGACGCGGCTTGTTCGGACGCCCGATCCTGGGACAGGACGGCCGTGCCGATCGAGTCGCAGGCGCGGAGTTGGAACTTCCAGTTCTGCGCCCATTGTTCCGTCTGTTCGTTCTGGGCGATTTTCAGGAGGATCGTATTGCGGCCCTTCAAAAGTTTCCCGTGCCCCGTGTACTGATCCACGAACGTGCTCGCGTGGTAGACGTGGTTGGACGTGAGCAATTGGCCGTTGAGCCAAATCTTGTTTCCGTTGATGCAGCCGAGCCGCAATTCGACGGGACGATCCTCATTCGATAGGAACTCGGTGAACGCGTAGGCGATGGCCCCTTTGTGTTTCGCGAGGGCCGTATTGAGATCGACGACTCCAAAGTCGTCGGACGTGGCGTGCCGGATCCAGTGGGTCTCGACTCCCTCCTTGCCCGGATAGGTCTTCGCGGCGTCGAATTCGGATTCGGGCGGGTAGGCCACGTCGAAGCCTCTCTTGTCCCGATTATCGAATGGTCCGATCAGATACCAGTCCATCAAGAAGCCCATGTGCCGCGCGATGTCGGCTTTTTCCTTGGCGTTTCGCAGCGACTCGGCGATCGCCTTAACCTGATCGACGTCGCGCGCGGCCTGGAACGCGCGGCGCAGCGCGCGGACGCCTTCGGCCGATTGACCTCCGTCAAGCAGCCCGCGGGCCCGGCCTGCCTCCGCCGAGACCGCGTCGCGCCGCAATTCGAGGCTCGGGTCGTCCAGCCAACCGGGAATCAACCGATCGGGGGCCGTGGCGTCGCGCGCGGCGAGCAGGTCGAACGCGAACCGCCTCGCGCGGGGCGCGTGGCTCGTGTCCTGAAGGAACTTCTCGAGTTCGTCGAGCGGAATCGGCTGTCCGGCCGATTCGGCCCGCTGAACGACCGACTGAATGATGCCGCGCAGCCAGTTCTGCGCGAGGGGATTCGCTCCGTCCATACCCGCGAGGAGCCGGGGCACCGCGGCGGCCGAAGCTAGCCGCAAATGGCGGCCGGCCGCCATGGCCGCCTCGTGATTGCCGCCGAGCGGCTGGACCGCCCGGATGGCCTCAAGCCACGCGTCCACGTCGTCCGCCGCCCAAGCGAATCGGTTCACGCTCGCGGAACCGATCACTGCGAGCGTTCCGACGAGCCCGCATATCCGTCGTGTCGAAAGCCGACTTCCCACAAATAGGGCCTCCCCTACGATAACCAGCGATTCCCGTGTTCACTACGTGTCAGGCAACCGGCCCGGATTGTAGACGATTCGGTCCGCGCCTTCGACCACGCGGCCCGCGAATCGCGCGAGAAACGTCCGCCAAAGCCACGAATCGCACCCGCTTCGGCGCATGCCGGCGGCACTAGGGCGTTGCCGTCACTTCACCGCCGCTTCGCGTGGCCATCGCGCGGAACACATCGAGGTCGATCTGTTCATTGATCAACCGGACGGAGCCGTCACCGAGCACGAAGTTCGCTCCGGCCGGGTGTTGGCTGCTGAAATCGTCCAGGTGCACCTCTTTGGTGTTGGGCCCATGATCGGCGACACCCACGACGCGCGCCAACGCCTCTTCGCCGCCCTCGACGACGCCAAGCCACGTCGAATAGCCGTGGCGGCTCGATCGCTCGCCCACGACGATCGTATTCGAGAGTCCGTCGGTGATGTCGGCGAATCGGATTTGGCTCAGGTGCCAGAACGCCCCGTCGCCTCGGCAGATCGAACCGGCCGGAAGGCCTTCGCACGCTTCCAAATCCTCCGTTCCAAAAACGCCCACGTAGTTGGCCGCGGCAAGCCGCACCAGGACCGACGCCGGATCGTCCTCGGCCATCAGGTTGAATGCGTCTTCGCCCGGATCCGATGGGCATTGGAAAACGGTGAGCACGGTCGAGCGCGCGGCGGCGTTGGACGGGTGCGCGATCGGCCGCGGGAAGTCGATCCGCGATTCCTGGACGGTCGATTGTTCCAGATAGGGAAGAATGAGCGAGCCCCAGGCCCAACCCGGTTCCCCTTCGGGCAACGGGCGGCCCGAACCCGGTTCCAAACCAAGCCAACCGGTCGGAAGCGAACGGAGCGCGTCGTGATAATGATGGAGCGCTAACCCGACTTGACGCAGGTTGTTGAAGCACGAAGTGCGCCTCGCCGCCTCACGCGCCGCTTGCACGGCCGGAAGCAGGATCGCGACAAGCACTCCGATAATCGCAATCACGACGAGAAGTTCGACGAGCGTAAATCCCCGAGTCGATCGAACCTCGGGGGAGTGCCGCCGACCAGGTCGAGCGGCGAAGGGACGAATGGAATCGACGTTCATTGCAGGTGTCCTTGATCCATACGGGGAATCGCATGCGAATCCGGTAGTCGCGTTCGCGCGATCCGCCTCGCGCCGATCGGCGCGGCCAAAGACGCATCGCGGTGGAGGAGGCGGTCGCCAAACGGCGCGGGCCACGCGACAACATGGACGAACCTCGAGGGCCGTCCGAAAGCGCTATGCGTCGATCGGCGGCGCGCGCGGAGAATGAGGAAGCGCGCGGATCGAGACCCGATGGAACGGCGATCGATATTCCGACGGAGTGCGTGGTGGGACCATCGCGACGACCGAAACCGTTTCCGCGATGACCGACGCCGCGAGTTGTGTCGCTTGCTCGCACAGCGGGCAATGATGCGCGTGATCATGCGATGGACCATCGACACGCGCGGCGGACGAAGGCCGTTCATTGCCGCCGTACGCCGATTCCCAAACGGAACGCGCGTTGAACTCCGAGGCGTGGCCGCAAACGGTGACCGGTCCGCACGTCAAAAGACCGTGCGGCGGCGCATGGTGGCGGCTGTGGCCGCCGGTCTGATGCGCCAGGCGAGCGAGATTGTTCGTCCCAAGAGCCAGGACCAACGACGCCAGAACGACCGACGCGCGACCCGCGACGGCCGATCGGCAACCCGGATACCGATGACGGAAAAACATCGGCGGTCCCTTCGGGATGCGACCCCCGGCTCCCGTTCCAACACACAAGCTCGACCGCGCCACAGCGAGACCGTCGCCTCAACCACCATGTGCGGTTGCGTTCAAACTAGTCCCATTCCGCGGATTCCGCAAGACCGATCCACGCGGCTCGCGGCGTTCGGGGGTTCCCGGCGCGTAGCCCCATGTGCGAGCCTAACGATGCCGGCCCAATGCGTCAGGTTCTGAAACGACACGTTTTCGCCCGGGGGAATTGCGCGTTGGATACGCGGCAACGGACGGCTTTGCCCCCGCGTTCAAGCGACCACGAATGACACGCATGGCCACTCCGATTTTGGCCAGGTCACGCGCGGACGATGATTGCGACACCTGGGATGAATTGCTTGAATGCGGGGCATGGGGGACAATGAGGCATTCCCCAGTCCGCCTGCCTTGGCCAAGTCGACGGGCCGTGTTTGGCTTGCAGGCGAGGCGGACGGTACATTCGAGGCGCATTCGGTTTCGGTGGAGGCGGCCTCGTTCACGAAGGGATCGGCTCATGAACGCGTTCTCGGTTCGCTCGCGTCTGGCGGCGGCACTTGTTCTGCTCGGCATGCGAGCCATACATGGTGACGAACGCGAGAATCCCCAGGCCGCTGTGCCCGATGCGCAGGTCGGCACGCTCTATCCGTTTCTCAAGGCGACCGCGGGGCGATCGCAACACGGCCTTTCCTTCTTGAACGATCGGTTTCGCGACGCCGAAATGTGGAAGCGGGAAGCCCGCCCCAAAGTGCTCGGCCTGCTCCAGTACGACCCGCCGCACGGCGATTTCAGGGCCGAAGTCGCGGAACGCGTCGATTGCGGGGACTACATTCGCGAGAAGGTCTATTTCAACACCACGCCCGACCTTCGAGTACCCGCGTATCTGCTCCTCCCCAAAGGCGACGCAAAGCCGCGCGCGGCAGTCGTGGCCTTGCACGACCACGGCGCGTTCTTCGCATGGGGGAAAGAGAAAATCGTTCCGCTCGAGCGCGAGCACCCCGAACTTGCCGCATTCAAGCGGACCTACTATTCGGGAAGGAGTTATGGCGAATCGCTCGTCCGACGTGGCTACGTCGTCATCGTGATCGACATGTTTTATTGGGGCGAGCGGCGGATGCTGTTACCCGGTGACCCGCCCGCATGGCGCAACCGAGAGACAATGACCGCGGAGGACGTCGTCGCGTTCAATCGCCGGAGCGGCGCGAATACCACGCTCATCGCCACGGGGCTCTTCGAGGCCGGCGCCA
Organism: Planctomycetota bacterium; assembly: GCA_016872725.1. Taxonomy (GTDB): domain Bacteria; phylum Planctomycetota; class Planctomycetia; order Pirellulales; family Pirellulaceae; genus VGZC01. Next base: position 30,936 of record VGZC01000014.1, on the reverse strand, counting down.
CGTGGTCGGGTGTCATGTTCATCGACGATATTCGGACCGTGGACTATCTGGTGACGCGCCCCGAAGTCGATCCGAATCGAATCGGCTGCTGCGGACTGTCGGTCGGCGGATTCCGCGCCGCGCATCTCGCGGGGCTCGATCCGCGCATCCGCGCGGCCATCGTCGTCGGGTGGATGTCGACCTACGAATCGATGCTCCAAAACAAGCTCACCAGTATCGGCTTCATGAAAGTCGTCCCGGGCCTTTACCAAGAGATGGACCTACCGGACGTCGCTTCGATGGCGGTTCCCGGCGGACTCATGGCCATCCATGGAACGCGCGACGGCCTCTTCACCAACGATGGCGTTCAGGCAGCGTTCGACAAGATCGCCGCCGTCTACGCGAAGGCCGGCGTTCCCGAGCGATTTGAAGGCGTGACGTACGATGGCCCCCACGAATTCAGCGCCGAAATGCAGGAACGCGCGTTCGCATGGTTGGACCGGTGGCTTACGCCGTAGCAATCCGGCAGGTTGCCCAACGGGGTTGGGGGCCGGCAAACCCGAAGCTCGCCGCGCGGGGGTGGCCGTTGTTCTATGCCGCGTCGAGGTGACGCGCCTGGCGTGCCCACGCGATCCAGTGGCCGGCTTCCTCGACCGTCGGTTCCTTCCCGCCGCGCAGCATGCGTTTTCCGGTTTTTGACCGCGCGAATTCCACCGCTTGTGCGGCGAGCGTGTCGGGAGCCTGCATCGCCAGGGCTTCGGGCGTCGTGATACCGCAGGCAACAAGGATCTGCGCGTCGTGGCCTCGCAGTTCGGGAATCCGGCACACCAGTCCCGCCTGCTGCTGCCATTCCCGGACGATCCGTCCCGTGACGGAAGCGCGCCCGAGTTGGCGGGCGATGCGATCCGCATCCGCCGCCACCAGTTGACCGACGCTGGCAATTCCGATCGCCTCGATACGTTTCGCCATCGCGGGCCCGATCGAAGGAGCGGCCTCGACACGGCTGGTCGGTTCGAGATGGAAACGCAGCGTCAGGACGTCCCCATCGGCGGATCCGCTTCTGCGTTCGGATCGCCCTTTCTTCATCGAGTGTGATCGGACATGGGAAGCAGGGTGCGGATTCGGTTCTTCGCCGAGGGCTGGCCGGTTGCCCGCGCGCGGCGCGCGGCGAGCCGAATCGGTCGCCCGGTTTGGTTCGCCGCGGTCGTCCGCGCCCCGGGACTTTCCCCGCTCGCGCTTGGCCGATTGGATTCCTCGAATCCACCGCGTGATCCGCTTGATCTCCTGCTCGTTGCCGCTGCGAACGATGCGGGATCCCTCGGGCGTCGCGACAAACGCCTCCACCATGTCGTGCAGTTCCTCGGGCCGAATGTCGGCGAGCTGTTCCGGGGTTGCGATGCCGCACGCGACGAGAATCCTGGCATCGTAGGCGCGGAGCCGGCGGACGCCGCACATGAGTCGGGCCTGTGCTTGCCAGCTTCGCACATCGGCGGCGGAGATCGACGCATCGGCGAGTCGTTCCACGACCGCGCCCGGCTCGGCATGCAGGAGGTTCGCGACGGTGACGATCCCGATCGGCTCGATGGCCTTCGCGACCTTCGATGCCAGGTAGGGGATTTCGGAAACGCGGTCGCAAAGTTCGAGATAATGTCCCGTCACACGCAGCCGTTCGGACGGGTCGTGTTCGGGACGTTCGTTCGTCGGGGATACCGACTCGACCACCCGACGCCCGGGCACGGACCGATGGGGGTCGACCGGATCGGGGCTCTCCGGACGGATTCGGGGTTGCGCCGGCCGGTGAGGATCCGCCTCGGCCGATTCACTCGGAACGACTCGATCGCCGCTCGGCGCGTGGTTCGGAAAATGCTTGCGGTCGGCAAGTTCGCCCGGGAATTCCTCGCAGTCCCAGGCGTTCTCGCGGCCGGCTTGCCCCGACGCGCGGGAAACGCGTATCGCCCCGGTTCGCGGCTCCTCGCCCGCGGGCGTGGAGGAGGCGGGTTGCGGCCGAGCCAGCCAGTAGCTGGCGGCGCCGAGCGAACGGCAGAGCGTCGCGACATGTTGCTGGCTTGTCAACAGAAGCACCTGGCCGCTCGCTCGACAATGGCTTCGCAGCATCTCGATGACGATGCGCAGCCGCGCGGGCGGCATGTGGCGCGTCGCATCATTCAGAATCAAGGGATACGCGGAGCCCGATCGAGCCATGTCCGAGGCAGCGGCGAGGCAGAGCGCCAAGTGCACGTAGACGCGCTCGGTGCGGCTGAGCACATCGCACGTGACGCTCTTGCCGCCCGGCTGCTCGACGATCGCTTCCCGCCCGCCGTGTCCCGCTCGAAGGCCGATGAATTCGCCCTCGGTGAGTTGTTCCAGGAGCCTTGACGCCTCGATGAGCACGCCGGGTGTCGGCCGGTTGTGGATGAACCCGCGCAACCGTTCCAGCAAGTCGCTCGACTGGCGTTGTTCGCCCCGCTCGCACATGTCAAGGCGTCCTTGAATATCCGCCAATTCGGCTTCGATTTCGGCTCGGTCGCGGCGACGGCAACACGGGGCGTCGCACGCGGGACCGTGGGCGGAGACCGACCGTTCGAGCCGATCGTGTCGCGCGTCGAGTCGGGCGATTCGTTGTTCGAGGACGCGGGCGCGGTGGGCGAGTTCACGCAACCGAGCGTGCGCGGCGCGCGCCGCGCGTCGCCGCGCGGGTTTGTGGGGGCGGTTTTCGATGCGAGCCAGGATCTGGTCGAGTTGATCCTCGATGCGCCCGATCCGCCGCGCGAGCCGTTCGCACGCGGGTTCGAGCCGATCACGAACCGATCGGCGGGCTGACTCGCCTTGCACGTCGGCGATCGCCGCGCGAACCTGTTCGAGTCGCGAAAGGAGGTCCGCGCGTCGAGCTCGCCCCTGCCGGACACGCGCCTCGATCCGCGCGCGGCGCCTCGCGGCGGCGGCGGCGCGCGCCGAGTCGCCGGATTGCTCCAATTCGCGCATCAGTTCGATCTCGCGGGCCCGCAGCCCAAGGACCTCGCTCCCGCGACCCTCCCAGGGACGGGCCTCATCCAATTCGCGCAGCAGCGCGTCGAGCCGCTCCCGCTGCGTTCGGACGAATTCCTCGCCGCACACCTCGCGCATGGCCGCGTCGAGCGACGCCGGGTCGCCGAGTCGTGGTGCGCCGAGCGCGCGGAAGGCCGCCGCCGAGTGGTTCGATGCGATCCGGTTGCGCAGCCACTCGCCGCGATCGCGGCCGCGGGAATCGACCGCCTTGAACGATCCGCTCCCTTCCAGGATCGTCAATTGGAATCCGCCCCACGCCGACTGGATTCCCAAGCCGACGGAGCACTCGTCGTCGGCGTCGGCAAAGAGCGCTCCCCGCACGGCGGTTGCGACCTGGCGGCGCTTGTCGGACGACGGCGCGTACGCGACGTTGAATCCGGGTGATAGATCGTCAAGTCGGACTTGATCCGCCGGAAGATGGAGTGACGTGAGTCGCATGGCAATCCCTTGCGCGTTGGCGATTCGCATCCGAGATCCTGCAATGGCACGAATGCGGTCGGGTCGAGATTCGCGGCCCCCCGCGCGGCGAGGGGATTTTCGCGAGTCGAATCGGCGCCGGCTCCACCGCGCGCCGACCGGACGGGCGCACTCTACCGGAATCCGGCTCGGCGATCCAGGCCGATTTCCCTGTTCCCGCGAACGATGACAGGCGGTATATTCCCGCTCCTTCGTTCATCGCCTCCGCTCGGTCGTCAAGGAAACCCCATGCGCATCGCCGTGCTGCTGCCGAACTGGGTCGGCGACGCCGTGATGGCGACCCCCTCGCTCGGCGCGCTGCGGCATCAATACCCGCACGCGACGATTTGCGGGGTGATGCGGCCGCTCATCGCGGAAACGCTTTCGGGGTGCGGCTTTTTTGACGAAACGATCTTCTATGATCGGCGATCGGCCGACGTTCAGGCCCAGTTCTGGCCGGTTTCCGGGCGTCTTCGCCGGTTTCTTCCCGAGATGTTCATCAGCTTGACCAATTCACCTCGCGCCCGCCTGCTGCAATGGCTGAGTTCGGCGAACGAGACGATCGGCCTCAAGCGGCGTTGGTACGACCGCTGGCTGACGACCCCCGTGGATATTCCCTCGCTTCGGCGCCATGAGCCGTTTTCCGCGGTCGACACATACCGCGCGCTGATGGTGGCCGCCGGTTGTCCGCCGGCCGACCGCGTTCCGCGTCTGGCCACGCGACCGCGCGATGAAATCGCGGCCGACGACGCATTCCGGGATTTGGAGATTCGACCCGGTGAACCGGTCGTTGCCCTGAATACGGGTTCGGCGAACGGTCCGGCCAAGGACTGGCCGACCGAGTCGTTCGCCGAACTCGCGCGGCGCGTTCAATCGCAATGGGGAGCCTTTGTGCTCATCCTCTGCGGACCCGCGGAACGCGAAAAGGCTCGGCAAGTCGAAGCCGCCGCCCGCCATCCGCGCATTCGTTCCATCGGAAACCGGACCCTGGGCATCGGCCTTACCAAAGCCTGTATCCGGCGCAGCCGCATGGTGGTGACGACCGACAGCGGGCCGCGGCATATCGCGGCGGCGTTCGGCATTCCGGCGGTGAGTCTCTTTGGACCGACCGATCCGCGATGGAGTGACAACTACCACCCTCGCGAGATCCGCGTTCATCTGGATCTGGATTGCCGACCCTGCGCGCGGCGACGATGCCCCTTGCGCCACCACCGCTGTATGCGGGACCTTCCCGTCGAGATGGTGTTCGCCGCGATGGAACGCCTCGGGCGGTCCATCGGTATTCGGGAAGCCGCGTGATGGCCGCCACACCGCGACCCTACGTGTTCCTCGACCGCGACGGCACACTCAACGTCGACCGCGGTTATGTCCATCGATGGGATGACTGGGAGTTCCTGGGTGGAGTGATCGAGGCGCTTGAACGGTTCAGGAACCGAGGATTCGGACTGGTTGTTGTCACCAACCAGTCGGGTGTGGCTCGCGGATTGTACGGCGAAGATGACGTCCGTGTCCTGCACTCCCAGGTCAACCGATGGCTGCGGTGCCGAGGGATCGCGATCGATGCGTTCCGTTATTGCCCGCACGGCCCCGATGTCCAATGCGGATGCCGGAAGCCGGCGACCGGCATGGTTGCGAATTGGGTGGCCGAAACGGGCGCGGTACCGGATTACTCAAGAAGTTGGACGATCGGCGACCGATTGACGGACATCGAGTTCGGAAAGGCGCTCGGCACACGCACGGTTCTGCTGGCCCCGACGCCTCCCAACACGCGGAACGCGGACACGACTCCCGACTTCGTCTGCCGCGATCTGTGCGACGCGGCCGACATCATCTTCCGCCACGGCCCGCCTTTGGAAAGCCGGGACGCGTGACCATCGCATGGGGCGAGCCGCGTTGGCGGCCCATCGCATGGGGCGCGCCGCGTCGGGGGTCAAGGATAGTGGATCCAGCCAAGGGCCGTCCAGTATTCGAAGATCCAAGGATGCGACCAGGGGTTCGGGGCGGAGTAGAACGCCGAGAACGCGCTGGCGGCGAGCAGGGCCACGCAAACGGCGCGGGTCCCTGTCGACCGCGCGGCGTCGGCGGCGGGCATGAGGAAGAACAACCAGAACGGCGTCATCCAAAGCGTCCATCGCATGCCGCAATTCACTCCCCCGTAGTTGCGATCGGCGAGCGGTCTGGCGAGATAGAACGCGATGCAGATCGCGGTGAGTCCGGCGGCGATCCAGGCGGCCCGCCGGATCGAGACGCATCCGTCGCGAACCCGGAACCCAAGACCGACCAGGGCGATGAACCAGACGGGAGATAGACTGAGGATGCCATGGTGGCCCACGAGCACGTTGAACGCGTAGACCGTTCGGCTCGGTTCACCACGATCCACGCCCCGCCTCCGGCTGACCTGCCAATACGTGCCCTCGTAGTCGTACCAATTGTCCCATTCGCGAACTTCCACGGCGTCGTCGCGCCACCGCAGGGCGTGGCGAACGCCGTTCGCCCGAAGCTCCCACGCGTGTGCTTCGTCGCGGGGGCGCAACATCCCCTCGGCGGCCGTCCCGCCGTCGCGATTGCCGGCGAGTTCGATCGCGACGCGTTGGATCTCGGGGGGCGCGACCTGGGGCTCGCGTTCGCTCGGTTCCGCGGCGGTCCACGTCCCGAGCAATCGCCCGTCTCCCCGATGCGCGTACGGAGGACGCCAATCGCCGTGGGCCGCGAAGTTGGCGAGCTGGAACGCGATTCCGACCGCGATCGCCGGACCGGCGAACGCCCACGCGGCCCGTTTCGCATCGCACCGGACGGCGATCCATCCCGCGACGATGACGAGCGGAAGCGAGGGTAGCTCATTCGCGGCGGTCCACGCCGAGGCGAATCCGGCGAGCAGGAAGTACCGATATTCGCGGCGCCCGTCGACGGCCATGCGCATCAATACGTAGCCCGCGACCGCGGCGCCGACCATCGCCGGCACATGGTTATTGAGCGTCGCGGCGAACGGCGTCGCGAGCGTTGCGAACGCCGCCGTCACGACCACGTAGAGCCGCCCCCAATCGGTCCGCCCCCATCGATCGACGGCTCGGCCGACAAGCCCGAAATAGACGGCGATCGGAACGACATTGAAGAGGACCAACATGCCGCGAACCACAAAAAACGTGTCGTCCGACAAGGTGAGCCCGGCCGTTCGATCGAGCAGGAAGCAGGGGATCGCGAGCAGCGTGGGAAGCAGAGCGGGCTTGGTGGAATAAAAGTGCTCCACGCCGTCGCGGTCCGCGTGGCGCACCATGTCGATCGAATACCATTCCCGGTCCCGCTTACCGTTCGGCATGACCACGTCGTCGAGCACATAGGTTCCGTGTTCGACGAGCGCGCGGATGGTCGCCCACCGGCTTCGATCGTTCGCGCTCAGCAAGGGAGTGCCGCCGAGTTGCGATCGAACGCGGGCGATCTGCGCGGCCATCAGGGCGATGGCGACGGCGAACAGCAGAAGGTAAGGCTTGTCGCGGAGGGCGCCGCCGTCCGCACAACGTCGATCCGTCACGTCACGGCTCCTTGTTTCTCCGGGATCCGCGATTCCACCATCGCCTTCATCCCCGCCGCCTTGCCGTGTCGGCGGCCGATTCGTCGCTCCCCGGCGCCGGCCCGCCGGAGTCCGCGCGAAGCCGTTCGCGGACCGAGTACATACCGGTGTCGCGCGCGTGGTAGGCCGTCATGAGCTCCGCGAGGAATCCGATCGAGAGGAACTGCGCGCCCAGGAGCATGGCCGCGACGCCGTAAAGCAGGGCCGGCCGTTGGTGCAAGGGCAACAGGTCCCATTCGGGGAAGACGCGCGCGAGGACCCAATACGCCGAAAGATAGCCGATCGCGGCGAGTCCCATCAGGAAGGAGAGCATGCCGACCGTGCCGAACAGGTGCTGGGGCCGCTGACGAAATCCTGTCAGAAAGTAGACCGTCATCAGGTCGAGGAATCCCTTGACGAACCTCCGCACGCCGTACTTCGAACGGCCGAACTCGCGAGGCCGATGATGGACGACGATTTCACCGACCCGCCAGCCGCGCGCGGCCGCCAGCACCGGCACAAACCGGTGCAACTCGCCATAGACGCGGATCTCTTCGAGCAATTCGCGGCGATAACACTTGAAACCGCAATTGTGGTCGTGCAAACGCACTCCCGTCAGCCGGCCGACGAGATCGTTGAAAACGCGGGACGGCCAGACCTTGTGCCAGGGGTCGAGCCGGACCTTTTTCCAACCGCTGACGACGTCCAAGTCGGTGTCGAGCGCCTCAAGGAAACGCGGAATCTCGGCCGGATCGTCCTGGAGATCGGCGTCGAGCGTCAACACGACCGAGCCGCGCGCCGCGGCGAATCCCGCGCTCAGCGCGGCGGCCTTGCCGAAATTGCGGCGGAATCGGATCGCTTCCACCCGCCCGTCGCGTTCCGCCAATCGGCGGATGCGATCCCAGGAACCATCGGTCGACCCGTCGTCGACGAAGAGCATCTGAAACCGGTATCCGTTGCCCGCGGCCACCGAGGACAGTTCCTCGTGCAAACGATCGAGGCTCGATTCCTCGTTCCAAAGGGGAACGACGATCGAAATCAGGGCGTCGCGTCCGAACGTCGCGGTCATCAGTGGTTACCTCAAGGTCCGTTCCCGCGCGGATCGGCGAGCGTACCGGAGCATGCGATCGAGCACTCGGTCGATCGGTCGCCGGGATCCGAATGCGTTCCACGGTGCGGAGAACGCCTCCGCGCGCGGCATCGAACGGCAAGGATACCCGATGCGACGAGTTCGGACACCAACCATACCGCGCGGAGCAGGACGGCGGCCGCAAGCGCCCGAGCCGCGCCGGATTGGGGCGCGAGGAGCGACGAGACGACGAGTTCCCGAACGCCCAACCCGCCCGGCATGAGCGACACGAATCCCAGGACCATGGCCAACGCGGCGCAGGCCGTCAACAGGGGCAGGTCCGCGAGGCTTTCGGCGACCGACCGCGCGTCGCCGGGCAGTCCGCGCGTCGTCGCCCACAGGCTCAGGCCCAAGAATGCCCATGCGACGGTCATCGCGAGCCATCCGACGGCCATGTGCCGCGCACTGAGTCCGGCGAGCGCGGCGTCGAGGTTTTCGGGAGCGCGGCGGCGCATCAGGAACCGGACGATACGTCGGAAGACGACGGGCGTTGTGGGGAGTCCCGACGCGAGGGCGAGTCCGATCGCGATCGCGATCCACTCGAATCGCCGCGCGCCGCCGACCGCGATCGGGAGCAGGGCCGCGGCGACCGCGGCTCCGACCGCCATCAGCGTGAGCGTCTCGACGAAAACCGCGGCGACCGCCGCCCAAACGGCCACGCGTTCCGATCGGACGAGCGACGCGCGCAGGACGACGACGAGCGCCTTGCCGGGGACGTATTTTCCGAGGTGGCCAATGGTGTAGGCGCGCAGGCTCGACCGCGAATCCGGCTCCTGGCCGAACGCCCGGAGCGTCCGATGCCAGAACCACCACGCGGGCAACGTGCCGATACCGTAGCAAACGGCGGCGAGTCCGAGCCAACCCGCGCTCAACCGGCGCCATTCGAGCTGCTGCGCGGCGAGTTCCCGTTCCCGGTCGCGCAGCGCCGCGCGGGTGTCCGCGTCGGCGGTGGGAGGCAGTGCGTCGAGCTCACGGCGGAGTTGCGTGACTTTGACGCGGAGCACCGCTTGGTGCCGGCGGAAATCATCCGCCGCCCGCTCGGCCGCTCGCCAGATCCCCACGCCGACGAGCGCGAGCACGACGACGCGCGCCGACGCCTTGGCAAGCCGAAGACGCGGCGACGTTGCCGCCGCGATGGTCGGAACCGCGCGCGCCGCGCCGCCGGCCGGGCCGGTCGCATCGCCTGATTCGGATTCCATTGCGTTTCCCCATCTGGCATGGAGCCGACCGCCCGCCGAGTCAAGCGCGAAGCCGATTTCACGGAATCGCGAGCGCGGACGCCGAAGTCGTGGGATACTCTAGGCCATCGTGTGGGCGAACGGCAATGCCAACGAACGCGGCGCATTGACCGTCGATTCCGGGCGGAGTAGGGTGATCGCACCGATGCGACCGAATCGAATGCCGCCATTTCCCGTCCGAGCCGAAGGCCGTTCATGAATCTTGCCCGTGTCGTCCATTCGTTCGCGACGCTTCGTCCGCGCGCCATCACGTTCGCCCTCGTCGCATGGTCGACGGTCGTTTCGACGACGGAGGCCCAGACCGAGGGACGCACCGAGCCGGTTCCCCTTTCGATGGGCGGGCCCGCCGGCGCGCGGATTTTTCGACCCGGCCGTTGGTCGCAGGTCGGCATCGAGATCGCCAATCCGACCGACGAGCCGGCGCGCCTCGCCGCGACGTTCCATTTCCGAGCGGCTCCCGATCTCCACTTCCGCCGTGAACTCCATCTTCCGGCGAACGCGAGGCGGCTCACGACGTGCAATGTGCTCACGCCCGACCTGGATGAACGCGAGGCGTCGGATCGCGGCGCGTCGCCCGGCTCGTACGACATCGAGTGCGTCGTGACGATGGAAACGCCCCAAGGCACGCGCACGCTCACCGACTACGGCGGCGCGCTCAAACGCACGACGACCGTGTTCCGCAACGGCGAGTCGATCACTTCGGCCATGTTCCCCGATGACGTGCTCATCGACACGGCTTATCCGACGCCCTACGAAATGCTGATCGCCGCGCGCATCGCCGCCGGGCGCACGCGCCGCACGGGGGAATTCTCCGAGCCGCTTTTTCCCGATTCGCTCGATCAGCTCGACGCCGTCGATCAGATTCTCCTGCAGGGCGACAAGGCGTTCTCGCACCCCGCGACGGTCGGCGCCCTGCGGGACTGGCTCCTGGCCGGCGGCCGCCTGTGGATCATGCTCGATCGCGTCGACGAATCGAATGTGCGCTGGCTGCTCGGCGATCAGTACCAATGCGCGGTCGTGGACCGGGTGGAGCTGACCGAAGTGCGCATGGCGCCCGCGCTGTTCGGAAGCGGCGATTATCCGGCCGTTTCGTTCGAGCGGCCCGTTCCGATGGTGCGGGTCGAAACACGAGACGTCGAAACGGCCCACCGGGTCGACGGGTGGCCCGCGTCGTTCATCCGGGCATACGGAAAGGGCCGCGTCCTCTTCACGACGGTGGGTCCGGAAGCGTGGGTGCGCTTGTACGAACCGAACGAGCGGCGCCCTCCCGACGCCGATCGCCAGGCCGCGTTTGTCGCCACGGCGGCGTTGGATGAACTCAGCGGACTGCTGTTCTCGCCGACGACCGAGCATCCGTTCTCGGCCGAGGATGTCGGGCCCTACCTTGCCGAGCAGATTGGCTATCGCGTCGTTTCACGGACGCCCGTCGCCTTGATCCTGGCGATCTTCGTTCTTGGATTGATCGCGATCGGGTGGATACGGCGCGGATTCCCGTCGTCGGTGCCGGTTTGGGCCGCGCCGGGACTCGCCCTGCTCGCCGCCGCTCCGATCGGTTTCCTGGGGTTCTCGCGGCAGAGCCAAGTTCCGCCGACCGCGGCCGTCTCTCAAGTCGCGATCGTGCATCCCGACAGCCCTTGGATGCACGTGGCCGGCTCGACGGCGTTCTATCAACGGGAACCGGGCGAAGTTCCCGTCGCCTCGGATCGGGGCGTCCTATGGATGCCCGACGGCCATGGATTGGAAGGCGTGAATCGCGAAATCGCGTGGCATGATCGGGATGCGTGGCGGTGGACTCGATTGCGGTTGCCCGCCGGCGTGCGCGAAGCCCGCTACCGAACATCGGTGACGCTGGCGGAACCGGTCCACGTCGACGTGACGTTCGGACCCCGAGGCGTCGAAGGTAGCCTTCGAGGCTTGCCCATTCAAAACGCGTCCGACGCGGTGATGGTCGTTCCCGGCGGCCCGTCGCTCGCGATCGCCTACCGCCAGGACGGATCGTTCGTCGGTGCGCCCGGCGCTCGGCTGGCCAAGGGCGAGTTTGTCGCCGAGTCGTTGATCAACGACGAACAGCGGCGGCGCCGGCATTTGATGGCCTCGATGATGGATCGGCGCCAAACCACGCGTTTTCCGGACCGTCCGATGCTCATGATCTGGGGCGATCCGTTCGACCGTGGCCTCGATCTGCCGAGCGGTTATCAGCGGGCGGGCAGCGCGCTCTATTGCGTGCCGATCCGGTTCGAAAAGCCCGCGTCGGGCGCCCATGTCGCACTGCCCGCCTCGTTCCTGCCCTACCGGATGATCGCGGGACCGACGGGCCGCGGCGTCGCGACGACGTACCAGGCGGCGACCGGCGAATGGGTCGCAACGGCGCTCGCGTCCGATTCCTGGCTGCGCGCCCAAGTGCCCGAGGTCGTGCTGCCGATCGTACTGAGCAAGCTCGTCATCCAACTGAGCATCCACGCTCCCTCCCGTGCCGTGCGGCTCGCCGCGCTGCGCGACGGCGAGATCGTGACCTTGCTGGAACGCGCGAATCCGACCGGGACCATCCAACATGTCGTCGAGGACGCCGATCTCTTGCGGACCGATCCGAACGGAGGCATTGTGCTCGGACTGCTTGTCGGGGAATCGACGGACGCGAAAAACCGATCACCCCTGTGGACCGTTCAGGAGCTTCATGTGACGGCGGAGGGGGACGTTCCATGACGGGTCGTCAGGCCCGAGCGGCAATCCCTCGCGGACGGATTCTCCGAGCGGGTCGGCGCCGTCGGTGGGAAGTCCAATTCGCCGAGCCTTCATTTCAACACCGCATTTGTGCCGGAACCGAGCCATGACGACAGCGACAACCGCGCCCGGAGAACCCGCGGCCGCGCCGTCCCCATCGACAAGTCGCGTGATGGAAACGCGGGCCCTTTCCAAGCGGTTCGGCGATTTCATCGCCCTCGACGCGCTCGACATCCATCTCGATCGGGGCCAGATCCTGGGCTTTATCGGTCCCAACGGAGCGGGGAAGACCACGACGATCAAGATCCTGGTCGGCCTGTTGCGGCCGTCGAGCGGCGAGGCCGTGATTTGCGGCGCGGACTGCCGCCGCGACGCGCGCCGCATCAAGAAACTCGTCGGTTACATGCCCGATCGGTTCGGCTCGTATGACAACATGCGCGTTTCGGAGTACCTCGACTTCTTCGGGGCGGCGTTCGGCATCCCGCGCCGCGCGCGGGCGAACCGGATCCACGAAGTACTCGAAACGACCAACGCGGCCTACATGCGGGATCGGTATGTCGAGAGCCTCAGCCACGGCATGCAACAGCGTGTCGGAATCGCCAGGACCCTCCTGCACGATCCCGAGGTGTTGATTCTGGACGAACCCGCCAATGGGCTTGACCCCGAGGCGCGCGTGGAAATGCGCCAGTTGCTCCTGCGATTGGCGGCGATCGGCAAGTCGCTGATCGTCACGAGCCATATCCTGCCGGAACTCGCGCGGATCTGCGATCAGGTCGCCATCATCACGAACGGGCGGCTGCGCGCGTTCGGACCGCTCGCCGAAATCATGCGACGCGTGAGTCAGGAACGGACGATCGAAATCCAGTTGGCGAACCGGGAGGACCTCCCGCGCGCGGCGCGGATCGTGGATGCGTTCCACGGGGATGCGGGAGCGTCCGTTTCCGACACCGAACTGATGGTCCGTTTTCGTTCGCACAAGTCCGAGGACGAACTTGGCGACCTGCTGCGGGATCTGGTCGACCAGCGCGTCCGCGTTTCGCAGTTCCGCGAATTGCAGGCCGATCTCGAAGACGCATTCCTGAGCGTGACGCGGGAGGACGGGGATCGCGCGCGCATCGATGCCGGCGCGGGAACGAAGGCGGCGCGTTGACAAGGCGGAAGGCGGAAGGCGGAAGGCGGGCGGGACGGGCGACGGGCGAGATACGGAATCGGGTGTATGGGTGTCTTCGGGAATCCGATCATCGCGCGCGAGTTCACGAACTTGCTGCGATCGCGCCGCGCAATCCACCTGTTCGTCGCCGTCGCCGCGGCCTCGTCGGCACTCGTTCTCATGCGATGGCCAAGCGACGCGATCGTCGACCTTTCGGGCAACCAGTCGCGCCAGGTGTTTCGCGTCTTCGGCTACGGAATGCTGGCGACGGTCCTCTTGTTGACGCCCGTGTTCCCCGCCACGTCCATCGTGCGGGAAAAGAACCAGGGTACGCTCGCCCTCCTCTTTAATTCGCCGCTCGGACCCGTATCGATCTTCGTCGGCAAGCTGATCGGAGCACTCGGCTTTCTCGCCGTTCTCCTCATGATGAGCGTCCCGGCGGCCGCCGCGTTGACGGCCATGGGCGGCGTCTCGCCGCTGCGGGAAATCGGCGGACTCTACGCGCTGCTCGCCCTCGCGGCGCTTCAGAATACGGCCATCTCGCTCTGGATCAGCAGCCGAGCGACGACGAGTGACGGGGCTCTGCGATGGAGCTTCGCGGCCGTGCTCGCCGTATCCGTCGTCGCGATCGGTCCTCATCAATTCCTTCAGGGGAGGGGGACGGAGAGCCTATTGTCGACGGGAGCCGAGTACCTGCGCTGCGTTTCCCCGATTCCCGCGGCCATGGAGTTGATGGCGCATTCGGATGTCGCGTCGCAGGGTTTCGAGTCGCGGGTCCGAGCGGCCCCCGGATACCCGCTCGCGGCGCTCGCCATCACGCTCGCGGCCGCCATCGCCACGACGACGCGGCTGAACTACCGGATCTTCGATCGCGCGCGGAGCCAGGGAGTGATGACGCACGAGCGTTCGCGGGGCGAACAATGGGCTCGGCGGTTGTTCTTCCTCGTCGATCCCCAGCGAAGGACCCGCGGAATCGCGCCCTTGGTGAATCCGGTGCTCGTCAAGGAATTCCGATGCCGCCGGTTCGGCCGCTTCCATTGGCTCATGCGACTCATGGCGGCAAGCGCCGTCGTGTCGCTCGTGCTGACCCTCGCGTCGACGACCGCGACCATGGAACGGGGCGTCGAGACGATCGGAGGGATCATGGTCGCCCTCCAGGTCGCTTTGATCGTGCTTCTCACGCCGACATTGGCCGCGACATTGATCAGCGGCGAGGTGGAAAGCGGAGGTTGGACGCTTCTCCAAATGACGCCGATGTCCGCCGCTCGGATCCTCTCGGGCAAGCTGATGAGCGTTCTGTGGACGCTCCTTCTGATCATCGTCTCGACGTTGCCCGGCTACCTCGTAATCGTCTGGATCTCTCCCGAGTCCTGGCTCAAGGTCCGCGTCGTGCTGATTTGCCTCGCCTGGACGGCCGCGTTCGCGCTTCTGGCGAGCGCGACGGTCAGCGCGTTCTGCCGTCGGGCGGCGACGTCGACCACCGTTGCGTACGTGTTGCTCCTGTCGGTCTATGCCGGGACGATGTTGATCTGGCTCGGCCGCGACGCGCCGTTCGGGCACGCGATGGTGGAAAACGCGCTGCGGATCAACACGATGGCGGCCGCGCTGAGCGTGATGGGGACGCCCGGATTCGTGACGTATCGTCTGATTCCCGACGCCTGGTGGATCACGGGCGGCGCGTGCGTGGGATTCGCCGTGGTGTTGGTCCTTCGAGCACGGACCTTGACGCGACCGCAATGAAGGACCTCCTCATGCCGCGCGAAACGAGAAACAAGGCAAGAAGGCGGGATGCGGCTCGCCTCGCCGCCGAACGAACGGCGCCGCGGATCTCCCGCCGCGCGTGGGTGCCCGTCTTCCTGCTCGCGGTAAGCCTCGCGGCGGCCCCGGCCGCGGCCCGCGATCCGCTCTCGTTCGACGACCTGGACACGTTACTTGATTCCGACCCCCACCTTCCGATCCCCGCCAACCTGAAGGCCTTTGATCCGGCGCTCGGCGTCGTCTGGACGCGGGCCCTCTCGGCGCCCGAGTCGGACCTTCGGCGGATGGCGGCGGAGACGATCGGTTTCGCGCGCCAATTGGGAATGCCCGGTCTCGAAGGGGCGATCGACGACCTCACGCGAATCGCGGAGGACGCGAAGGAACAGCCCCGCACGCGGCTCGCCGCCATCAAGACGCTGGTCACGCTCGACGTCAGGACTCACGCGGAACGGTTGGAACGATGCGCCGGCGCGCTGGGCCACGACGGCGTCCAGATCGTCTATCCGGCCCTCGCGCGGTGGGGTTACGGTCCGTCGCGCGACGCTTGGTTACGGACGCTCACGGACCCGCGAAGTCTGGGCGGCGACCGGTTGCTCGCCGTGATCAGCCTCGGCGAGGTGCGCGAGATCCGAGCGGACGCGGCGCTGCGCGGGATCGTCGCCGATTCCCGCGCGCGGGTCGACCTGCGCATGGCATCGGCTCGGGCCCTGGCGCGGATCCGGCCCAACGGCCTGCTTGCGTTCGCCGCGCCCTTTGCGGCGCGGACCGGCGGCGACGGACGTTTTGAACGCGCGATGGGGGCGGCCATGGCGCGTGAATTGGAAGGGGAAGAGATCGGGCGATTCCTCGAAGGGCTAGCCGTCGACGACGAGCCCGCGGTCGCCGATCTCGCGCTGGCTCGATTGATCGAGATCGACGTCCAGCGTGTCGCCCGGCTCGCCCCCCGCCTGCTGGCGAATCGCGATGCGAACTGCCGACGCTGGGCCACGCTCGCGGTCGGCGCGCTGCCGTCGGCCGAGCATTGCCGGACGCTCGGTCCCGTCCTCAACGACCCGCATCCCGGAATCCGGGTGCGGGCCCGCGAGTTGCTTCTCGTATTCGCGACCCAACATCAGCTCGAGGATACGGTCATCGAGGTCGCGCTCCCCGTCCTTCACGGGGATGATTGGCGCGGCATCGAACAAGCGTCGCGCATTATGGGAGTGCTCGACCACAAACCGGCCGCCGCGCGGCTCGTCGAGATCCTCGATCGACCCCGCATCGAGGAGAAGGTCTCGGCGGCGTGGGCGCTACGGAAACTGGCAGTCCTCGAAACGCTCGAACCGGTCTTCGCGTATGCGGAGCGCGTCTCGAATTTCACGGTCGGCCGACAGAACGATCCGGCGCACATCGACTACAATCCGGTGTTGACGCACGTGTTCCAGTTGTTTGGAATCCTCGATTTCCGCAAGTCGGAGCCTCTGCTCCGACGCTACATTCCCAAGGATCTCAATATCGCGGAAGCCCGCTCGGGCGCGATCTGGGCGATGGGCCGCTTCCATAAGGGCGATCCCGAACCCACGCTGGTCGCGAGCCTGGAACAGCGGCTGTCCGATACGAATTCGAACCCGCCCGAAAGCAATCGCGTCCGGCAGATCTGCGCCGTATCGCTGGGACGCATGAACGCCGTCTCCTCGCTTCCCGCCCTGCGGCGCTACATGGAACGCGATACGGTCAACTCGCCGTGCGGTTATGCCTGCGGATGGGCCGTCGAGCAACTGACCGGCGAGAAGGTCCCGAAACCGGAACCGCTGTTCGAATACCGGCAGGGCTTCTTCCTGGCTCCCGTGCAAAAGGAACCGTGATGCGCCGCATTCCCGCCTCCGCCGCGTGTCTGGCCATGCTCGCGGCCTTCTGTTGTCGCGCCGCGTTCCCGGCGGACCGCTTCAATATCGTGATCATCCTCGCCGACGACCTCGGCTATTCGGATGTCGGCTGCTACGGCGGGGAAATCGCGACCCCGAACCTGGATCGACTCGCGGCCGGCGGCGTTCGGTTCACGCAGTTCTACAATACGGCCCGATGTTGGCCGACGCGCGCCGCGCTGCTTACCGGATACTACGCGCAGCACGTGCGCCGCGACGGGCTTCCCGGCGGGGGAGGAGGAGCCGGAGGCACGCGCCCGATCTGGGGACGGCTCTTGCCCGATTTCTTGAAGCCGCTCGGATACCGGTCGTACCACAGCGGGAAGTGGCACATCGACGGCCGCGTCCTCGATGGAGGATTCGACCGTTCGTTGGACATGCGCAACCAGGGCGACTATTTTTCGGCGCGCGGGAACATGATCGACGACGTCCCCGTCAAGGAGGGCCCGCCCGAAACCGGCTACTACGCGTCGACGGCCGTGGTCGACCACGCGATCGAATGCCTGCGGGACCACGCCGAGCGGTTTCCCGACCGCCCGTTCTTCCAGTACGTCGCGTTCATCGCGCCGCACTTCCCGTTGCACGCGAAGCCGGAGGATATCGCGAAATACCGCGATGCGTACCAAGAAGGCTGGGACGCGATGCGCGAACGGCGGTTCGCGAGGCAGCGCGGGATGGGCCTCGTGAACACGAGCCTCTCCGAGCTGGAACGCGATGTGGGACCTCCATACCATTTCCCCGAGGCGCTCGAGAAACTGGGGTCGGGCGAGGTCAATCGTCCTCTGCCGTGGACGGACCTTTCCGAGGAACAACGGCGATTCCAGGCGGTCAAGATGGCCATCCACGCCGCCATGGTCGACCGGATGGACCGTGAGATCGGCCGATTGCTCGAACAATTGCGCGCCATGGACGCGATCGACGACACGTTGATCCTGTTCGCGTCCGACAACGGGGCGAGCGCCGAGATCATGGTGCGCGACGGCGGCCACGATCCCAAGGCCGAACCGGGCAGCGCCGCGACCTATCTCTGCCTCGGACCGGGATTCTCGAGCGCGTGCAACACGCCCTTTCGACGCCACAAGACGTGGGTGCACGAGGGCGGCATCAGCACGCCCTTCATCGCGCACTGGCCGGCCCGCATCCGCGCCCGGGGCGAACTGCGCCGAGCTCCCGCCCATGTGGTCGATGTCGTGCCGACCGTCCTCGATCTGCTGGATATCGAAAAGCCCGCCGAGTGGGCCGGTGTGCCGATCCCGCCCGCGCCGGGCCGAAGCCTCGCCGCCGCGTTCGACGCCGATGTCGCCGTTCCGCGCGAATCGATCTGGTGGCTCCACGAAGGGAACCGAGCGGTCCGGTCGGGGGATTGGAAGCTCGTCGCCGCCAAGGGCCAACCGTGGGAACTCTACGACATGGCGACCGATCGCGCCGAATCCAAGAACCTCGCCTCGGATCGTCCCGACGTGGTTCGCGAACTCGAATCGCTCTGGAAGCGGGGATTGGAGGGGGGAGGGACCGTCTCCGGACATCGATTCCCACCGTAGGTTCGGCCGATTCGTGGTCAGCCTTCCGTTCATCAATACGGAGGCATCGAGTCCGACGGCAAGGCGTCCGCGCGCGAACTCGTCGATCGGACCATCGAGGAATCCGACCGGCTCTACGTGCCGTACATCGAGCTACGCGGTGAACGGGCCGTTCCGAACGAGTGACCTGTCACCAAAGACACGAAAGACATGAACGGACGTACGGCCGTTGTTCCTGGCCGGCTTGCCGGTCAATCCCACCGGGAACTCGGATCTCGACGACGCTTCCGTCCCGGATTCCTCTTTCTTCGTCGGATTCGTGGTATTCGTGTCATTTCCCATCGCAACCATCAGGCGCCAAGCCTTCCTGTCGGCACCGTAGAATGGACAGCTACTTTGAAGTTCTTTCGCGCGCCCCAACCCACCCCCTCGACACAAAACCCACCACTCAACACTGAAAACTGAATACTGAATACTGCCCTCCCCTACGCCCCCATCTCGGCGACGCGGTCGGAGACGTACTGGAGCCGGTCCCATTCGGCGTCGGCGGTCACCATGTCGCTCACGCCCAAGACGAATCGGGTCGCCCGGCCGTAGCGCGCGAGCAGCGTGTCGATGAACGATCGGAAATCCGAGTCGGTGGCGCTGTCGCGGCAGAGCAGGATCGACGGAATGCCGCCCCAAATGGTCGTTTGTCCGGCGAAGGCGTCGAGCAACTCATCGAGCGGGCAACTGGTCATGGGGTAGGGGCAGACCGAATCGGCGACATCGAACGCCGCATCGCGATAGAGCGGCAGGAGCTTTCGGTTTTCGCCGTCCGTGTGCGTCATCAGGTATTTTCCGCGCGCGTGCAGATCGTCGGCGTAGGCGCGGAGCGGCGGCACGAAGTACTTCTCGAACAGCGGCGGATAGGTGATCGCGTCGTCGTAGTTGCCGCCGAGTAGCACGACTTCGGCGGGCGATTCGGCCGCGCACCCCTTGATCGCGGCGAAGAACGGCTCGATGCGTTCGGCGAGCCTCGCGACGGCCGACGGATGATCGTGCATCGCGAGGAAGAACTGCTCGACGGGCATGAGGTCCTTCATGATGTGGTGGATGGGGCACGCCGTTCCGCTCGTGAACGCCACGACGATGCCGCGGTCTCCCACCTGCCGCTGTTTCGCGACATACCCTTCGAAACAGGGCTCGACCTTGACGTTGTCGAAGATGTGGCCGACGACTTCGAAATCGCGAGGTTCGCGGATGGCGTATTCGGTCACGTAGGAGATCGACGCGCCGCTATCGAGCATTTCGTCGGTCATCATGGCCGTTGTGCGGATCGAGCCGACCGGCGTGTGGTATTCGACGATCGTCTCGCAGCCGCGCCGCGTGACGACGCGGTCGACGTTTTCGAGCGTCGCGCGATAGGGCAGCACGTCGAGGTTGTAGATTCCGAGCGCGCGATCGATCATGTCGGACGGATCGGCCCGCACCGTGAAATCCGGAACCACGGCGTATTGGCCCACGCCGAGCCGATCGGCGACTTCATGAAGTTCCAGGTCCCGGACCGGCTCGGGAAGAAGGCCTCGACGACGCCGTCCCCGGTACCAGAATTCGAGTCGGGGGACCCAGGCGAGCCGATCGGGCGTCTCTCCTCGGATCGAGGCCAGGATGCGTTCTCGGTCGGTCACGTCGGACTCCTTGTCGTGCCGCGTCGGGAGGATTCGGCTCGCACGACCGAATCCGGGGAAACCATGTTGACATTCACCGGCTTTCGCCGCAAGCTGAGGCCTCGTCCGCGCGGAGTCCATCCCGAGCCGCCGCCCCCTACTCCCCGTTTCGGAATCCCATGTCGCCTCCGCCGCGCGAACAACGACGGCTCGCCTGGGCCGTCATCGGCCTCTTGTTCCTGGGCTCGGTGCTCAATTACGTCGATCGAGCCGTGCTCGGCGTCGTCAAGCCCCAGGTGATGGAAGATCTGAAGCTGACGAACGTGAACTACGGATGGGCGGTCAACGCGTTCTTGATGACGTACATGGTGGTGTACATCCTCGGCGGTCGGTTGGCGGACCAGGTCGGCGCGCGCCGGATGTTCATGATCACGATCGCCCTGTGGTCGTTCGCGAACATGCTTCACGCGTTCACGGTCGGATTCGCATCGCTCTGTTTTTTCCGCGCCCTTCTCGGGATCGGCGAGGGAGGCTATTACCCGACGGCGATGCGCGGATCGGCGGAGTGGTTCGCGCCGAGCGACCGCGCGAAGGCGGTCGGCATTTTTCTCTGTGGCGTGAGTGTCGGAGCGCTGATCGCTCCGCCCGCCGTCGCGTGGTTCGCGGGCCATTTCGGATGGCGAGCGTCGTTTCTCGCGACCGGCGCGATCGGATTCCTGTTGATCCCGCCGTGGATGCGCCTCCACGCGCGCGTCCGCCGCGCGTACGGAACTCCGGATCCGGTCATCCAACACGCGTCCAAGACGGTCGTGGCGATCGATCCGAACGAGGACTTGAGCGCATCGGAAGCGTTGGTTAGGCACAAATACTGGTTGGTGCTGATGGCCCGCGCGATTCCCGACAGCGCGTGGTGGTTCTTCCTCTTTTGGATGCCCGGCTATTTCCAGGACGTGCGCCACTTCGATTTGAAGATGGTCGGCCAATGGCTCTGGATTCCGTACCTCGCGGCCGACTTCGGAGCCATCCTCGGGGCGTTGATCTCCAGCCGCATGATCCGGCTCGGCATCAGCGTGGATCGGAGCCGCAAGTCGGTTCTCATTCCTTCGGCCATCCTCGGTTCACTCGGCGCACTCGCCCATTTCGTCGACAGCCCGCTCGCGTCGATCGGCCTGATCAGCGTCGCCCTGTTCGGGCACATGTCCTGGGCGTCGAACATTCAGACGGCGATAACCGAGATCACGCCCGCGCGGCACGTCGCCCTGCTCTACGGAATCACCGGCGCGGCGGGCACCGCGGTCGGCGCGTTCACCCAACCAATCATCGGATACGCCGTCGATTCGATCGGATACGATTCGGTGTTCCTTTGCGTCGGCGGCGTCTATTACGTGGCGATCGTTCTGCTGCTGATCGCGGGGCCCATCGAACGCATGCGCCGATTGTAGTCCGGTCGGTCGGGAAACGCCGTCTATTTCGGTTCGAGCGCGGCGCGGGCCTTGGCGAGCCAATCGTCGAACGCCCGCCCCTCGCTCACGCGGGAAACCTCCTCGATCCGCGCCACACGCTCGAAGGCGTCGAGCATCGCGGCGAGTTCGCCGCGTTCGGCTTCGGACAGGTTCCCCGATTCGCGGGCCCGCGCCAAACGCCGCTCGATCTTGACGTATTCGAGCGGCATTCGGGCGACTTCCACCCGATGACGGAGATCGGGCGCCTCGCCGACCGCGTCGAGCGCCTCGCGGAAGAGCGTGTCCGCCCGTCCGATCACCTCGTCCGAGAACAGTTCGGCCGACGGAGGATCGAAGATGAGGCAATGGACGCCGTCCATGCGCGTCTTGCCGTGGAGCAAGTCGATGTAACGCCGCAAGGGAACGGCCGCCCGTTCGTAGTAGCCGTCAAGGAACTCGTCGATCGCGACGTCCGTGTCGTAGGCGGGATTCCAAAGCGTCTTGGCGATGATCCACGATCGCAGCTCGGCGAACTCGCCGCCGTGCGAGAAATAGTTCGCCTCCTCGTAGATCCCCTTGACGCCGTTTTGGATGAAGAACTCGATGTTCGGTCTGAGCGTATCGAGGTTGGGAAACGGCATGATCGAATGGGCATAGTTGATCGCGTAGTCCCAAATGTAGAGCCGGTCGCAGATCGCGTTCCAACCCCGCAGGTCGTCGGCGAACGACGCGTTGCGGGGATCGAGTTCGCCGCGCGCGACGAGCGGGTGGGCAAAACAGCACTCGATGTCGCAAAGCTGGACGATGACGTTCGGGCGGGGCACGGTGGTCGATGGAGGCTTGCGGGTGAACTGATAGGCGAGCGTGCTGATCGCCTTGTCGGGGAATTCGTCGCGCACCGCGTCGGCGATCGCGTTGACGAACCGAAGGTAGGGCCCGGCCGGCGATCCTTCCTCACGCATCACCCGCGCGCATGCCTCGCACGTGCAGAAGTGGTGCCAATCGTTCTGGCTGACCGAGAAGATCGTCGCGTCGGGTCGCTCCCGCATCCATCGACGGACCGTGTCGATCGCGATCCGAAGCACTTCGGGATTCGTGACGCAAAGCTGGGTGTGGCCTCCGATCCGCTTGCCGTCGACCTCCGAAAAGTACTCGGGATGCTCGGCGAAATGTTGATCCGGATGGAGGATCTCGTTGAACGTGTGGACGAACGGACCGTACACGATGCCGCCGCCATGGATCTTGGTGAGCCGCGCATTGTGGCCGTTGACGCGGTTGCGCGCCGCCCAATCGCCGTCGCACGACTTGGGATAGTCGGTCGAGCGGTATTCGAGCGGGGGCACGAAGCGTTCGTCGAGCGGTCCGATATCGAGACGATCCCCGCGGGGGATCCGCGACACGTCGGGAGTGAACCAGCGGCAGCCGAGCTTTTCGTCGAGGAACGCGTAGACGCCGTAGAGCGTACCGCGCGGTCGGCCGCCCGCGATCGCGAACGTCCGACCGCGCGTTCGCAGGACATAGCCTTCCGGTCCGAGCCCGCCGAGCTCGGCGTCGGTCACGATCCCATCGGCCAGACCGGGGCCGAGACGAATGACCGGTTCGCCGTCGCCGACGCGTTCCCGCTCTCGCACGGGGAACTCGGCGCCTGTGATCTGTTCGAGGAACGTCGCGAGCTCGCGCGCGGCGTACCGCTCGGATTCGATCGCGGCTGGATGGACGACGATCGTGTATTCGGTTTGTCCTCCGTCGGCGAGCCGCAATCGCGCCGGCGCGTCCCCGGCGTGGGCGGCCCGCCCGATCGCCGCCGTCCGCCAAATGCAGGCCGCGACGCAGAACATCCGGACCCATCCCGTCGTCTTCACGCGCATGGGGGCGCCCTTTCGTCAAATCGGTTCGCGAATCGGATTGCGGGGGAGTCGATTTCCGGTCGCGGTCTATTCGGACCAGCCCAGCGCGACCGAGTGTTGGCCCTTGGGCAATGCGACGAGCATCCAATTCCGGCCGAATCGCGACTCGGTCAGGAAAGATGTGTCGGCGCCCGAAACGCGCGCGGCGAGCCCGGAATGCCTTCCCACCGGGATCTTCGCGATCCAGCCGGTCGGATGATCGCACGTGTAGGAGAACGTCAGGGCCGAATCGTCCACGACAACGTCGCGGATCGTGATCCTGGAACGAGCTCGCCACCATGCGCACAGCGCGTCGTTTCCCATGTGCAAGGGTCGGATTTTCTTCTTTTCCATGTAGTCGAGCATCGCCTCGATCGCCGCGCGGCAATGCGGAAAATTCGTGATATAGACGGGATGGAAGAACATGTTCATCGTCTGGTGGTAATGCGCGGCCGTATCGACGACCTTGTGGATCATTTCGAAATCGGGCGATTCCTGGCCGACGTAGCCGCACTCGTACGCCGTGATCGGCAATTCGAGGAAGTCGATGCGCGCGTTCTTGCCGGTCCAATCATCGTAGAACCAGAACGGAAACGCCGTGCCGAACGAGAAACCCATCCGATTGGTCGGATTCGACGGCGGAGATCCGCAGTGGACGAACGTGTTGTCGGCTTGTCCTCCCGCCTCGCGCATCCATCGGATCGGTTCGGTCCATCCCGTCCAACGCGTCCAGTGATTGACGCTGCACACCCATTGCCGCCCGAAATGGCGTTCATACGCCGCGTCCTGGTCCAATAACTGTTCCCGCGTGAAATGCGATCCGGGAGGGAATTGGTCGACGAAATTGAAATGAATCGAAAGCTCGTGCCCGTTCTCGAGGATCCGCGCCGCGTCGTCGGCGGAGAGGCCGAACGTGCCGTCGGCTCGGGGCATCGCGTTGATATGATAGGGAAGTCCGTGTGCCTTCATCCAATTCGATGCGAATAGTTGAATGCCCTTCGAGTCTCCCTCGTCGTCGCCTCCCCAATGGAAGAGGGCGTCGGGGATCGCGCCGTTCGCATCGGGAGGGAGCGCGTGCGCGAAGACATGGGGGCGCGTCGCGATCATATTTTGCAGGACGAGCAACAATTCATCGGCGTACGCGACTTCGATCGCGTGGGGCCGAATGACGATCGCGTCGCTGCGGCGCAGGATGTTGTCGCCGTCGTAGTCGCGATCGACCGGCCGGCCTTGGTGCAGGACCCAGACGGTTTGCGGCGGATGGAACGCGAAGTGGAAGACCCGCCCTCGCCCAAGCGTCCTCATCGTGATCGCGGATCGGCCGGTGTCGGTTCCCTGGCCGTCGAATAGCCTTGCGAGTTCGACCGCGTTGGACGGTTCGATCAGCCGAGTCTCCGAGAAGATCAGGAGTTTCTGTTGGGGCGCGAGCGGCGAGTGGATGTCGCGCGTGAGATCGTTGGAGGCCAGTTCGAACGACGCCGTGCACGCGAATTCGTCGGCGCCGGGCGGGAGCGCGCCGTGCGCCGTGATGCCCGCGAGATCATCGAGTCCGGCGGTCGCGAACAGAACGAGCGTTCCGCCTCGGGCGACCCAGTCCGACAGGACGCTCGGCGCACCGTCCGGAAGCCGCCCGGGCGCGACGCGCCCAAGGAGGATCGTGTCGAACGGAGCGAGCGCCGCGGCGTCGCCAAGCCGATCCGGCGCGAGCGGGTCGGCGCGGAGCCCCAATTCGTCGAGCAATTCCGGGATATAGGCGTCCCAGTCGTTCTTCTGTTCGGCGTTGCGTTCGTCGCGCGCCCGGTCATCGGAGAGAAAGGCGATTCGAGCGGGCGAATCGGCGGCCGGCGCGGCGCCGCCGCTCAGGATCACGATCGACGCGAAACGCGCGGCGATTCCGAGCGAAACGAACGACGCGCGTCGGACGATCGGCCATGTCGGTCGCGGAGTGGATGGCATGCGGTGGGTCCTCGGATCGAACAGGCGGGGATTCGGGCGAAGGAAGGTCGACCGGGTGAATCGGGCACGGGGGCGGAGCGTGTCGGCGAGGCGGATTGGCCCCACTTTCGTCCAACAAAAAGTCGGCGCTAGCCGATCGGAATCCGGCCCTTGCGCCACGACGCGTCCTTCCACCGGCCTCGCGTGAAATCGGGCATGTCGACGCGCGCCCCGCCTCGATCGAGCGAGAGCTTTGAACAGAAAATGATCGCGCTCCACGCCGCCGCGTCGTAGACGTCGATCCACGGTTCCTTGTCCTCGCGGAGCATCCTGGCGAAATCGTAGATGCAGTAATAGTCGATTCCGCCGTGTCCGCCGAAGCGCGCGGCCACCTCGCCGTCCCTGCGCCAATAGGCGTGCTCATACCGATCGCGGTACGATTCGAGCGGTTGCCAGCCGTCCTGGCCTCCGCTCGCATGCTCGCCGCCTCCAAGAAAAACGCCGGAACGCGAATCCCAGCATCCTTGCGTTCCCTGCAAGAGGTAGTATCGCGAATAGGGGCGGGTGCAGGTCAGGCTGTAGTCGATGCGGATCATCCGGCCCTGCGCGGTCTGGATCAAGCTCGTGACGAAGTCGCCGGTTCGGAATTCGACCTGGGCCGGACCGCTCGACTCGCCGAACCGGGCCGCCGCATGCAACCGCGCTTCGCGCGGCCTTGTCATCATGGTCTGGCACGATTCCAGCCGGTCGCCGTCGTTGATCTTCAGCCATTTGCAGTTCGAGCCGAGTCCGTGCTGGGGATACGCGCTTCCGTACGTGTCCCGCCACAATTCGCCGCGCCATGTGATCTTGCCGCTCGAATCAAAGAACTGCGGCCGGCAGTCGTGGAGGTAGCTCCCCTCGGCGTAGTACGGTTCGCCGAACACACCCTGTTCGACCATGTTCGTGATCATCATGGTCTCCTGGCCGTAGCAGCAATTTTCGAGGAACATCACGCGTTTGCCGCTCTTCTCCTTCTCGTCGACCATTTGCCAGCATTCCTCCTCGGTCTGCGCGCCGGCGACTTCGTGCGCCGCGTGCTTGCCGGCCCGGAGCGCGTCGACGGTCATTCGGCCGAGCCAGTAGACGGGCGTGGCGATCAACACGGCGTCGACGTCGTCGCGTTCGCACAGGTTGCGGTAGTCGAACTCGCCGTGGGTGTAGGTCGCGGGATCCGTTCCGCGCGCTTTCCGCACCAGGTCCGCGGCCGCCGCGGCGCGGTCCGCGTGGAGGTCGGCGATCGCCGTGACGGTGACGTCGGAGTGATTGGCGAGCAGATTCCGGACATGCCACTGGCCCCGGGGCCCGACGCCGACGACGCCCACGCGAATCGGCGATTGGGATAGGCCGGATTCGGCGCCGGAAGCGGCCGTTCCCGGCGCGATGCCGGCCAGTCCCCAACCCGCGCCCATCGCCGACGCGCCCGCTTCGAGGAAGGTCCGGCGATCCACGGTCGGGCGTTCCGACCCATTCTGGACGTTCGTGCCGTCGCCTTGCATGGTCGTGCTCCGATTCCAGGTCCGAGGTGAATGCGTTCCTCATATCAGAATATCAGATCGGCTTGACCCATTCACGCGGCACGCGGGCGCGCGGCGGGCGCGCGACGGCGCCCCGCGCCCCTTACGAGGACTTCCCGCGCGGCTTGCGTGGGGATGCGGCCTTGCCGCCTCGGCCTCGACGCGCCGCCTTCTTCGAGCCGCCCGACGCTTTCTTCCCGGCGAGCATGTCGACCGCCTTCTCGAACGTCACCTCGTCGGGCGGCATGCCCTTGGGAAGCGAGACATTCGTCTCGCCGTCGGTGAGGTACGGTCCGTATCGGCCGTCGAGAAGTTGGATGGGTGCCTTGGTCGCGGGCGATTCGCCGAGCATTTTCAGGGGCTCGCGAGGTTCCGAACGACCGCGTCCACGCGCTTTGGGCTGCGCGAGCAGACCGAGCGCCTGTTCGAATGAAATGTCGAGCGGTGAGAGGCTCGCGGGCAGCGAACGCGTTTCGGAGCCGCAACGGACATACGGTCCCCATCGCCCATTCGAAACGTCAACCGATTCGCCCGACTCGGGGTGTTTTCCGAGCGAGCGGGGTAGCGCGAGGAGGCGCAGGGCGACGTCGAGCGAAACGCCCGACGGTTCCATTCCTTTCAAGAGCGACGCGTTCTTGGGGCGTTCCGAGTCGCCGGGACCTCCGCCGAGCTGCACATAGGGTCCGAATCGGCCCAGCCGCAGGAAGACGTGGCGGCCCGACTCGGGATCCACGCCCAATGGCTCTTCCGATTGCGCGCCCCGTTCGAGCAATTCGAGGGCCGCGGCGAGGCTGAGTTCATCGGGCGGAAGGTCGGTTGGAACGCTCGCCTTGCGGTAATTCGGCGTTTCACGCTCGCCCTGTTCCAGGAACGGGCCGTAGCGGCCTACGCGGAGGAAGATGGGGTCCCGCCGAGCGCCTTCGGTCGGTGTTCCCACCTCAAACATGCTGACCGATCGCGCGTCGATCGTCCGCAGGTTCGACTGCACCGAGTCCTTCAAGCCCGGTCGGCCGTCGCCGTAGTAGAACGAACGAAGGTACTCGAGGTGCTCGGCCTCGCCGCGGCTGATCGCGTCGAGATAGTCCTCCATCTGCGCGGTGAAGCCGTAGTCGACAAGCGACGCGAGGTTCTCTTCGAGGAGCCGACACACGCTGAACGCGACCCAGGTCGGCACGAGCGCGTTGTTGCGTTTGAAAACGTATTCGCGCGCGAGGATCGTGTCGATGATCGACGCGTACGTGCTCGGCCGGCCGATCCCCATTTCCTCGAGTTTGCGGGTGAGGGCCGCTTCGCTGAATCGCGGAGGCGGCTGCGTCGTATGCGACTGGGGTTCGAGCCGTACCAGCTCGACGCAATCGCCGATCGCCAAGGTCGGAAGCAGTCGCTCCTTGCCCGCCAGTTCGGCCGCCGGATCGTCCGAGCCCTCGACGTAGGCGCGAAGGAACCCGGCGAATTCGATCGACTTGCCTTTCGCCTGGAAATGCGCTCCGCCGCCCCCGATGCCGACCGTCACGCCCCGTTCGCGCGAATCGACCATCTGGCTCGCGATCGTCCGCTTCCAAATCAACTCAAAGAGCCGGTACTCGTCGTCGTTCAGTTGCGGGCGAAGGAGTTCGGGTTTTTCGAACGGATGGCCCGCCGGACGAATCGCCTCGTGCGCTTCCTGCGCATTCTTGACCTTGGACTTGTAGACGCGCGGTTCGCGGGGCAGATAATCGGAACCATAGAGTTCGCGGACCAGATCGCGCGCCGCGTCGACCGCGACGGTCGCGAGATTGGTCGAATCGGTTCGCATGTACGTGATGTGGCCGTTTTCATACAGGCTTTGCGCGACCGACATCGTGCGGCGCGCGGTGAAACCGAGCTTTCGGTTCGCCTCCTGCTGCAGCGTGCTCGTCGTGAACGGCGGCGCCGGCCGATTCGACAACGGTTTCTCCTCGACGCTCGACACGCGATAGTCGGCCTTACGGAGCCGTTCGACGAGCCGTCCGGCGCCGGGCTCGTCGAGCAGGAGCAGGGCGGGATCCTTGAGCCGGCCTTTTTCGTCGAAGTCGCGCCCGCGCGGGAGCTTCCGGTCATCGATCGAAATCCACTCGGCCTCGAACGACAACCCGCGCTCCGCGCCCTCGGACGGCGAAAACGTCGCCGCCGCGTCCCAGTAGGTGGCCGACACGAACCCCCGGCGCTCGCGTTCCCGCTCGACGATCAGACGCACGGCGACGCTTTGGACCCGGCCCGCCGACAGGCCCGGCCCGATCTTCTTCCAAAGCAAGGGCGAGACTTCGTATCCGTACAGCCGGTCGAGGATGCGGCGCGTTTCTTGCGCCCGGACCAGCCGCTCGTCCACGTCGCGCGGATTCGCCAGCGCGTCGCGGATCGCTTCTTCCGTGATCTCGTGGAAGACGAGCCGCTTCACCGGAACTTTGGGTGCGAGCAGTTCGCACAAATGCCAACTGATCGCCTCGCCTTCCCGGTCCTCGTCCGTCGCGAGAAAGAGGGATTGCGAATCCTTGAGCAGTTTTTTGAGCTTGGTGACCTGGGCTTTCTTCGATGCGGGGATGATGTAGATCGGCCGAAAGGCGTCCTCGACGTCGACGCCCAGATTGGCCCACGCCCGGTCCTTGAACTCCTCGGGAACCTCCTTGCGGCCTTGAGGCAAGTCGCGGACATGCCCGATGCTCGCCTCGACGACGAACCGCGGACCGAGGTACTTGCCGATCGTCCGCGCCTTGGCCGGCGATTCGACGATCACGAGCGTCTTGCCGTCTTGCGGCTCCGTTGCCTTCTTGGCCATATTCCCCGCGCGTCCCCTGTCTGGGATTGAATTTGCGTCGAGCGCCCCTACAATCGTCAACACTTCGAAGCACGGCCCGCGCGCCCATCGGCGCCCGAGCCGCGACACCATTAACACCCAACGCGAATCGCTGTCAAGCCGATAATGCCCCTCCAGGGAGGGAATCCGACGCCGGTTCCTCGTGCGGCAAGGGACCGGAACGCAGCTCGCGGAGTCATGTCCAAAGGAATCAGGATCGAAGCATGGCGAGCCCACTTTCCGTCTTTCGGAAGCACCAATATTGGTTTCTGGTGGTCATGGGCGTCATGCTCATGGTCGCATTCGTCATCGCTCCGCCTATCGACGATTATCTCCGAAGCCGCCAACAGTCGGGCGGCGGCCAGTCGCGCGCTCCCGTGGTGACCTGGAGCGGCGGGACGGTGCGCGAGATGGACATGCGGTCGATGCTCACCGCCCATGTGTCGACGATGAACTTCCTACAGGCCGTGCTCGAGGAAACCCAAAAACGAGGCGGCCAACCGAAGACGCGCGAGTTTCCGAGCCGGACGTCGTCCGAACAAGGCCTGCTGGAAACTATGCTGCTCGCCCAAAAAGCAATGCAGCTCGGCGTCGTCATCAGCGACGACGCCGTCGCCGACTATATCGACCGCGTCTGCGACCAGCTCCTCGATCATAAGGATCTGAACGAACTTCTCAAAC
Source organism: Planctomycetota bacterium (assembly GCA_016872725.1). Taxonomy (GTDB): domain Bacteria; phylum Planctomycetota; class Planctomycetia; order Pirellulales; family Pirellulaceae; genus VGZC01. The sequence goes on along the minus strand of VGZC01000014.1, from coordinate 528 downwards.
AGGCGGCGGGCGGGCGAATCACGGCCGCCGGCGTGTATGAGCGACTCCGGATCGAGCTGATGGCGATCCACATGCAACAGATGGTCTTGTCGGGTATCGTGCCGTCGACACCCGCGCAAAACCTCACGAACTTCAACCGCTTGCAGGAACGGGTCGTTCTGGAATTGCTCCCGGTCAAGGCCCACGATTTCCTTGATCAAGTGACCCAACAGCCATCGGACGCGGATATCGAATCGCTCTATGAGAAGTACAAGGAACGGTTTCCGGACCCGGCGAATCCCGAGCCCGGATTCCGCCGTCTTCCGGCCGCCGACTTCGCCTACGTGCGACTCCATTTCCAAACGCTCCTCGATGAAGAGAAAGCGAAAATCACCGACGCGGAAATCCAGGCCGAATACGACGCGGGCCTGAAGCGAGGCGACTTCCGACGCCCGCCCGCGACGACACCACCCGCCGAGGGCACGCCACCCGCGACGACACCACCCGCCGAGGGCACGCCACCCGCGACGACGCCACCCGCCGAGGGCA
>VGZC01000013.1 GCA_016872725.1 Planctomycetota bacterium | reverse complement strand
TTCGCACCAAGTTGCACCGTGTGGGAACGGTTTGCACTCGCGAAAAAGAGAAGTACGCCCGACAGGATTCGAACCTGTAACCCTCGGTTCCGAAGACCGATGCGCTATCCAATTGCGCCACGGGCGCGGACTATCGGCTCAACATACGCACGATCTTAGCCGAATGCAACGCCTCGTTTCGATCGCCGCCCGTCGTCCCTCGTCTCTCACGACGGCCCGCGAGGCAATCGCCCGGCGCCGCCCGCCGGATCACCGATCCGGGTCGCCGATGCTTCGCATGGCCTCGGCCAGCCGAGCCTGCGTGTCGACGAGCTCCTGCCATTGCTCAAAATCGAGCGTGACTCGGCCTCCGCTCGCCGCGGGTCGGACCGTCGACACGAGATTGCGGATACGACGGTGCAGGTACATGAGGAGCTCGCAAACCTGAGCGGCCTGCGACGGAGAAAGCCGCTCGGGGAGTTCGGGAGGCTCTTCGAGCCAGGGCACGCCCGAATCGCCGACCTCCGACCAACTGACTTCGAGGTCGAGCGACGAGCTGTCCCTCGCGTCCCCCGATCGTTCGCCGACCACCCTTTCCCCCGATTGAGGCCTCAGCTCCCGCAAACGGTCCAGGATCTGCTCGCGCGTTCCGAAGATGAGCGTCGATCGCCCGACCGAGATCATGTCGCCGAACCGCAGGATACGCAGTTGAATGTCCTCGCCGTTCACCTTCGTTCCGTTCGTGCTCTCGAGGTCGGTGAGCACGACCCGCTCGTTGTCCTCCTGAATCTTCACATGGAACCGGCTGACTCGATCATCGTTGAGCTGGATCGAGTTGCCTTCTTCGCGACCGATCGTGACGGGCGTTCGCAGGCCGTCGAACGAACGACCTCGATCGGCGCCATCGACGACACGGAGCGTTATGTCGGCCATCGGTGCTTCGACGCCTTAAGCGCGAACGACGAATCGACCCTATCCGGCGGCGACCTTCGGCGGCCGACACCCCTCGACGACGCCAATCCGACTCGGCACGCCGACACCCCATCGCGCTTATAACATTCGGCTTCCCAGCCGGTCAAGCTGCGCGGCCGGGAAAAGCGAGGGAGTCCGCGCGGATTGTCTCGGGAACCCATTCGAGTCACAATGGAAAAGACCGCATCCGTCGCGACGAGGGACCTTTTTCCATGCCGATCACCATTGCATGCCGCTGCGGCCAGAAATTGAACGTCAAGGATGAGCTCGCGGGCAAACGGGTCAAGTGCCCCAAGTGCGGCGCGGCGTTGTCGATTCCCGGTTCGGATCCGAGCGTCGCGGGGTCGGCCAGGGGCGACGCACGCGCCGCCCCGGCCTCCAAGGCGGCCCATCGGCGCCAGGACGACGCGTTCGATGAAATCGGACTGATCCTGAGGGGCGAAGGCGAGGCGGAGTGCCCGTCGTGCCGCTCGGCCGTTCCCAAGAACGCCGTGCTCTGCGTGAACTGCGGCTACAACTTCCAATCGGGCCAACGTATCCAAACGCTGGGCAAGAGTCAGGCCGATCCCGAACCGCGTACGGCCGAGGTCAAGACGAAATCGGAAGTCGACAAGATGATCGAGTTCGCCGAGGATGAACTCGAAAAAGAACCCGTCAAACAGGACTTGGGTTACGGTTCACGATCGAGCGCCTGGGTCATCACGCTGATCATGATCGCCATTTTCGGGGTCGTTCTGGCTGGAGGCATGGCGTTTTTCAACCACGTCGAGGGCGAAGCGGCGACCAAGGCGCGCGAGAAGGCCGCGAAGTCGCGCTAATGCGTCGGGCATTCGGGATGCCGGAACCGTCGAATCGCCTCGAATGCGGACTGCGTGGCGAGGGTCTGAAGCCGGCGCTGCCCTCACTACGTGGCGAGGGCTGAAGCCCACGCTACCGTGCACGGGCGTCTGTTGTGCGGCGCAGGGCGATCGTCAGCAGGAGCGGAAGAGCGCCTGTCGCGACCAGCGCGATCCCGAGCCATTCACGGTCGGCCGCCCATTCGCCGAGCAGTCCGTAGAGCAGGGCAAGGGCGAGATTGGCAAGTCCGACAGCGGCGACGAATGTCGGGACGGGCACTTTTTCGATGCCCGCGAGGATGACACTCGCTTCGGCCAGGATGGGTAACGCTCGACAACCGACCAAGAGCGCCGCGCCCCATCGGCGCCCGGCCGATTCGAGGTTTCGCAGTTCGCGTTCGGAACTCAGACGACGGGCGATTCGCCAACCCACGGTCCGCGCGATGAGGAAGGCCGCCATCGCTCCGACCGTCATGCCCGCCCAGCAGACGGCCGCGCCGCGCCACCATCCCAAGCGAGCTCCCGCAAGCGTCATCACCATGCTCGACGGTACGGGAAGGAGGATATCCGAGGCGAGCAAACCGAACGCCATCCAGGCCGCGACGGACGGCGTCACATCGCGTGCGGTCCATTCGGTCATGCGACGCTCCAGCGCGAATCCGCCGAGCAGAAGGGGCACGATCGGAAAGGCCAGCGCGATCGCGACGATCCACAAAAGGCGCATTTCCCGACCCTCCTCCCACGCTCCGCTCGGCGCAACGCCCACCTCGCCGATTGACTCGGACCTCAACCAACCTACCCTTGCGTTGATCGCCCGAGACGCCGACCCCACCGGGCGCCGCCATGCCGAACGGTCCACGAGGTCCCGATCATGAGTTCCCTTCGCGGCACGACGCGTTCCTTCCTTTTCGAACTTGCGGCCTTCATCACGCTGATCGGCGCCGCCTCGGCGTCGGCCCACGACGAGTCGCCCGAGGATAGCGTCGAGCGGGCCGCGCGGAAATATCGGATCGGCGTCTACGAGCGTTTCCGGCTCGATCGAGCCGAATACGATCGGCGCCGCGCGTTGGGCGATCGAGTGATGGATGCGTGGCGATCGGCCGGATCGCCCCGCGATCAGGCGCCGATCGTTGCGAGCTGGTTTGCGGGCGCCGAGTCCTCCAGCCATTCCTCGCGGCAGGCCGTGCCGCCCCTTCCGCCACCCATTGCGAGGCCAACCGCTCCAAGTCCGGCCGAAACCGCGGACGGTCCCGCGCCGAAGGTCGGCGCCGAACCCCGCTCGCAAACCGCCGTCCCATCACCGGAATCCACGCCGGGAACGGCTCAAACACGGGAATCGATTGACGGAGAGTCCGGGAACGGGTCGAGTGGCGTGACCGACGAAGGGGCATCGACCGTCGCCGCCCTGGAATCGGATCCCCTCGCCGCGTCGCCATCCGAAGGCCGCTCGACGCCGCGCGCCAAAGGCTCGGCGATTTGGCGGTCGTTGATCGATATTGCCGTTGTCACACGCGGGACGGCACGCTAGGCTGCCCTTTTTGCGCGACATTTCCCGGTCCTCGAGCCCTCTTGTCCCTTTGCCGCGGAGGTTGGCGATGTCCAAGGCAATGGATTCCCTGGCGACCATCAACAGCTTCATCCGCACGATGCTCGCGCTCGTCATCGTGGGCGGCGTGGGCGGAGGCGGATGGTACGTCTATTCGACGTATGTCGCCAGGAAGGGCGAGAACCAGCGGAACCTGGAACAGCTTGTCGCGACGCGTCTCAAGCTCGACGAAGCCACCGCCGAAATCGAACGCAAGGCCCAAGAGATCGCGACGCTCGAAGCCGACGTCCAGGCCAAGGCCAAGGAGATCGAACGGCTCGATACAGCGATGCGTCTTCTCAAAGTAACGCACCGCGTCGCGCGACTCGACGTGCTCGAACAAGGTCCCGATACCGACTCGGGCGAATTGCACACCGTCGTGGAATTCACCGAACTGTCCGGCGAGGGCCGGGCGATCGGCTCGCCCAAGAAGTTCCGGATCAAAGGGGACATGGTCTATATCGATACCTGGGTCGTGAAGTTCGACGAGAAGTACGTCGAGACGGCCGACATCGACCGCGCGACGTCGCTCGTGCTCTTCCACCGGATCTTCGGCGAGTTCCAGGAACCGAAGGACGGTTACGCGATCGACGATGAAGGCGGGCAGCCGCTCGTCTATAGCCGCGGAGGCGAGCCGAGCGAGTTCGAGCGGAAGATCTGGTCCGATTTCTGGAACATCGCCAACGATCCGAAAAAGGCCGAGGAGCTCGGCATCCGCGCGGCGCATGGCGAGGCGCCGTCGATCAAGGTCCTGCCGGGCAAGTCGTATCGAATCCTGCTCCGCGCGGCCGACGGATTGTCGATCACTCCGGATGGCGACGCGCCGCCGCGCGGCACGTCGACTTAGGACTTCGTCCCGACCAGCTACTCCAGCGCCACGCCCTGGTCGGTGACTCGGTACGGAATCAGTCCGTCGTCGCAGACGCTGCCTCGGTGCTTGGCGATATGCAGGGCCCGCCGCATGCGACCGTCGTCCCGCGACTTGCCCATCAAGATGAGCGTGTTCGCGTTCGACAACGGATCACCGTCGGTCAACGGCCGTTCGATGAGATCGTCGAGCATTGTTTCGTGCGACGTGACGAGCAGCATGCAGCCGACGGCGTCGGGATCGTACGCATGACGGGCGGCCTCCTCCGCGCATCGGCGGTAATGCTGCCGGAACAGGTCCCTCGCGACCCACTCGGCATCCTTCCGGAAGACCTGGTGGTACAAGTAGTCGAACAGGTAGAACTGGATCGAATCACTCGGGCGATCGACCGGCTCGATCCCATCCACGACGGCGCGGCGCGCGCCCCGGCAGAAGTTCCCGTACAGGAAGGCGATCGCCCGATCCAGTTTCCGGTTGATTTCCTCCTGCCATTGCTGCCACGCCTCGAATTCCATGTCGTTTCGCGTCACTCTCCGTCCGCTGTAGTCGAACGCGCGGAGGTAGCCGCCGGGCCGCCACGCCCGGTGGAACTCGGCGGGATCGACCGGCCGGTCATCGGCCGCATCGAGCGACCGGCCCCAAAGGCGGTTGGCGTAGGACGCGTGGGCCTGCGAGTCTCCTCGGGAACTCATGTCGAGCACGGGTCCGTGGGGTTCGGGCGGCTGGACCGCGCCGGCGAATTGAAGGCCCAATTGGGTCTTGCCGATCCCCGTCGCTCCAACGACGACGGTGAGCGTTCCCGGAATCAATCCTCCGCCAAGCCGCGCATCGAGCCCCGGCACGCCCGTCGCGAGCCGGAGCGGCGGCTCTTCCCTATTCATGATCGTTGTTCCTTATCGATCACCGGGCGATCACAAGCGGCTTGCATCGGAGAGGCTCTCCCACGCATCGAGCAGCAATTGGGCGCCTCGATCCACCTCGTCGCGCGTCGTGTACCATCCCACGCTGAGCCGGATCGTGCCGTGCGCCGTTTCCGGCGCGAGGCCGATCGCGGCGAGCGTCGGGGACATGGTGATCGCCGTGCTGTGGCAGGCCGATCCGGTCGACGCGCACAGATCGGGGGCTCTCGCGAGTATCTCGGCGCCCGAGAGTCCCGGAAAGGCGACACTGAGCGTGTTCGGCAACCGGGGACTCGATTCACCGTGGATCGGCAGTTCGGTTCGCGTTCCCTCGCGCAGCGTCTTGGCGAGCCGATCGCGGAGTTCGGCCAATTGATCGGTCGTATCATCGAGCGATTTCATGGCGAGCTTCGCGGCGCGTCCGAGCCCCACGATGTAGGGCGTGTTTTCGGTGCCGGGCCGAAGGCCCGACTCGTGCCCCGCTCCGCAAAGGAACGGGTCGAGGGCCGTGCCGCGCCGCACGTACAGCGCGCCAACTCCCTTGGGCGCGTAGACCTTGTGCCCCGCGACCGTCAACAAGTCGACCGACATTTCATCGACGGCCGTTCGCACCTTGCCGATCGTCTGCGACGCGTCGGTGTGGACCAACACGCCCCGCGAACGGCAAATCTCCGCGACCTCCCGGATCGGCTGGATCGTTCCGATTTCATTGTTCGCGTGCATGACGCTGACGAGCCGCGTATTGGGCCGGAGCGCCGACCGGACGGCGTCCGGGTCGACGACTCCGTGCCGGGTGACCGGTACGATCGAGACCTGGCACCCGAGCCTCGCGAGGAACTTCGCGGGCTGCGCGACGGCGGGATGCTCGAACGCGGAAATGACGAGGTGGCCGGTGAACGGAGGGCCGCCCCGCATCATCACGCCGCAGAGCGCCAAGTTGTCGCTCTCGGTGCCTCCCGAGGTGAACAGGATTTCGTCGCTTTCGGCGCCGAGCAATCGGGCGAGATGCGATCGCGCGTCCTCGATCGCCTCGCGGCACGCGCGGCCGAGCGAATGGCCGCTCGACGGATTGCCGAAATGTTCGGCGAAGAAAGGCGCCATCGCCTCGCGGACGGTCGGAGCCACAGGGGTCGTGGCGTTGTAGTCCAGGTAGATATGACGCACCAATGACCTCCTCAACCCTCGTGACGCGGCTGACCGAGTCGGCGCCGGTCGTAATGCCGCGTCGTTCCGCGCAGCCATTCGGCATGGTCGATGTACCAACGAACGGTCGCTTCAAGCCGCTCGGCGAAATCGTCGCTCGGGCACCAACCCAATTCGCGCCGCGCCGACTCGTGGTCGAGCGCGTAGCGCGCGTCGTGCCCAGGCCGATCCGGGACGTATGTGATCAAGGACCGGCACGGTCGGTGGGGCAACGACGGAAGAAGGCGGTCCACCGCGTCGCAAACGGCTTCGGCGACCCGCCGGTTCGCGCATTCCTGTCCACCGCCCATCAAGTAGGTCCGCCCGGCCTCGCCGCGCCGCCACGCGAGCGTGATGCCTCGGCACAAGTCGTCGACATGCAGCCATTCCCGAACGTGGCTCCCGTCGCCATAGATCGGCAAAGGGCGGCCTTCGATCGCGTTCGCCGTGAGCAGGGGGATGAGTTTCTCGGGAAACTGATACGGACCGAACAGATTGGATGCCGTGACGACGATTGTCGGGAGTCCGTACGTCGCATGGAACGCGCGCACGAAGTGATCGGCGCCCGCCTTCGACGCCGCGTAGGGGGAACGCGGCGCGTACGGCGCCCCTACGCGGAAACGGCCCTCGCTCCCCAACTGTCCAAATACCTCGTCGGTCGACACCTGCACAAAACGAAACCGATCACGTCGCGTCCGGTCCCGCCCACTCCACCAGCGCCGAGCCTGGTCGAGCAGGACGGCCGTTCCGAGCACATTGGTCGCGGCGAAGGCGACCGGATCGTCGATCGACCGGTCCACGTGGGTCTCCGCGGCGAAATGGACGATCCGTTCGATATCGAACCGGGAGAGCAGATCGCCCACCAGGGACGCATCGACGATATCGCCTTGAACGAAGGCGAGGCGGTCGGACTCGGCCGGAATCGCGTCCCGGGACGCGGCGTAGGTCAGCTTGTCGAGGACGACGAGCTTGGCGTCCGGTTCTCCGAGCCGATTCCGGACGTAGGCCCCCCCCAGGAATCCCGCCCCGCCGGTAACCAGTTCTGTCCCCATGCCCCGTTCCGGGATCCACGTGCTTCGGAGTGCTTCGGAACGATCGCGGCCCGCCTCGCGGCGTCGCGCGAGCCGAATGGCGGCCGGTCGTTTGTACCGTTTTTATCATAAATTCGATTTCGCGTCGCTGGACGACCGCCTCCGAATCGACGAGAATAAAGGCACTTGTCCGGCAGCGGATCACGCTTGGCTTGGCGCGTCTGTCTTGATTCTTGGGAGAGCAGGAACATGTGGGTCAAACGACGTCATGGGTTTACGCTCGTCGAGCTGCTGGTCGTGATCAGCATCATCGGCACGTTGGTCGCGCTGCTCCTGCCGGCCGTTCAGGCGGCGCGCGAAGCGGCACGCAACACGCAGTGCCAGAACAACCTTCGCCAGATCGGCGTCGCCGTGAAGGCGTTCGAAACGTCGAAACGCCGGTATCCAGGGTACCGGAACCCGCTCCAGCGCGGAACGCAGGTCGTTCTTCAAGTGAGCTGGACGGTCGAGATCCTGAGCGAGCTTGGTGAACAGCCGACGTACGAATCGTGGGTCGATCCCTCGGGGCCCAACCCGATTTCCTCGTTCATCGGCATCCTCTATTGCCCGTCGATCGGGTCCCCCGACACAAACCGCGCGCTCTGCTCGTACCAAGCGAACGCGGGCATGTGTATCGGTGACTTTTCAAGCAACGGCGCAAGCTGGACGTTTCCGCCTCCCATGAACGACGCGTCGGTTCCCGCCGCGTGGCTTTCGAGCCTCTCGGCCGCGAACGGCGTGTTCAATGATCGCGTGCTCACGCCCAACACGGGCGTTCGAGCCCAGGACCTGAGCGACGGCGAAACCAATACGCTGCTCTTCGCCGAGAATGTCGTCGCCACCGATTGGGACTTCGTGACGTACCTGCAATCGTCGGGTAATTCGAGCGCCCACTACTTGTCTCGCATCGGCGCGGGATTCGTCTGGCTCTATACGCTCGGTTCGGCGAGCACGCCGAGTAATGCGCCGGTGCCCCTGTTCTTCCTCGACCAGTCGCCGGCGTACGCGGAGGCCCGGATCAACGGGTCTCGGCGCTACGAAGGCCGGGACAATGCGCAGTCGGTGACGTTCCTGCAACCGTCGTTGGCGCGACCGTCGAGTCGCCATCCGGGTACCGTGAACGCTGTCTTCGCCGACGGCGGCGTCCGGTCGCTCGGCGAGCGGATCGACTACCACGTCTATCAGGCGCTGATGACGCCGCGCGGGAGCCGCAGCAACGCGCCCTATTCGCAGTACGTGCTCCGCTCGAGGGATTACGAACTGTAATTGTCGCTCGACTCTCCGAGTCGAGCACCCTACCGCCCCGTTAACGCGGCGCGTCGCGCTGCGCATCACGCCTCGGAGAGGCGTGCGACTTCGTGCGCCGTCTATTTCTTTCCGAGCTTGCGCTGCGCCTGGAAGAAGTCGGTCAGGATGCGGCCGCAGGCGTCGGCGAACACGCCATGGACGACTTCGCATTGGTGGTTGAACCGAGCGTCGTTCAATAGCCGCAGCAGGGAATGGACGGCGCCCGCCTTCGGATCCGCCGCGCCGTAGACGACGACCGGTATCCGCGCCTGCAGGACGGCGCCCGCGCACATGGGGCACGGTTCGAGCGTGACATAAAGGAGGCAGTCGTTGAGCCTCCACGAGCCGAGCGATTCGGCGGCCTGGGTGATCGCGATCATCTCGGCGTGCGCGGTCGGGTCGCGGAGCTGTTCGCGCTGGTTGTGGGCCGACGCGACGATTCGACCCTGGCGCGCAATGACCGCGCCGACCGGTACTTCGCCCTCGTCCGCCGCCTGCGCCGCTTCAAGCAGGGCAAGACGCATGAACCGCTTGTGGTGCGGGTCGCCGTCCCGTTCGTCGTTTGCGATCATTGTCCCGCGCGGCGCGGAGCGACCGAGCCGCGGTCCCCGGGCCATCGTGAAGAGCGTCTACGGCGACGAGCCCGGCGTCACGGCGCGGATCCGCAGATTGCGGATCTCGCCCTTGGTTTCCCATGTCGAGAATCCGAATGGTCGCGACGGATCGACTTCCGCGCGCGTGCCGATGCGGTGCCCCGCGAGGTTTTGGTAGACCACCGGCTGGTCGTCGATCCACGCTTCGATCGTCTCCGTCGTGACCCGAACGCGCATCCGATACCATTGCTCGTTCTTGAAGGTCATGTATTTGGTCGTCGCGTTTTGCGACGCGTCGTTCCCGTCGATGGAAGAGAGGCCGACGATCCCTCCCGCCCAACCGCCGACGATGAAACTGCAGTACGACTCGCCGACGGGGAACGTGAACGCGCAGAAGAAATCGATCCCTTCAAGCCGCCGCGCCTCGAAATCGACTTCATAATTCGTCCGCAAGACATCGCCGGTGAAATGGGCACCGGTCATCGAGCTTCCCATTCCCATGACGATTTGGTTCTCATTCAGTTCGACGTCGCCTTCGCCGCCAAACCGCACGGGTTTCCAGAGGGTGAGCGGCGGACCTTCGAGCATCGCCGTCCACGCCGCCGCCGGTTCGGACTTCACCAGATCGCTCGGCGACCGCTCGCCGCCGGCTCCTTCCGTTCGTTTGGGCTCGACAGGCGGCGCGGCCGATTCGGATCGCGCCGAGTCCGGGCTGGGCGGCACGCTGGGCGGTGCCGTGTCGGCCGGTTTCGGATCCGGATCCCCGGAGCGCGCCGTACAGGAACCGACCGAGCTCGGCCGACGGAAGAGGCGCCGCCATCGAAGGCGGTTTTCGCCCGCGTCGCAGGACAAGGCGATCATCGCCACGGCTCCGACCGCCGCGACGGCCATACGGCGACGAAATGGCATGGACCCCATCGATCGATCTCCCTACAATCCGCGCGCCGGGAGGCCGAGCGCATACGCGGCGTTCGAAATCCCTGGCGAACTCTTGAACTTGTGGACGGCCTATTCTAAACCAAGACCCGCAGGGACGCACGCCGCGCGATGCTCAATCTCCCACGAATCCTCGCGCCGAACCGATCCTACGACGATGGCTCCGGAACCTCTTGGATGGCACGCGTGCGAACATCATCCGTCCTGCTGGCCGCCTATTGGCTCGCCATCTTCCTCGCCACCCACGTACGGCGGCCCATGCCGTCGCTGGGCGACATTACCTATCTGGACAAGGTCGCCCATTTCGTGGCCTTCGCGGGGCTGACCACGCTGATGGCTTGGACATGGCACGGCCGCCGCGCGCCGCCGGTCCGAGCGCTGATCGTATGCTGGGCGGTCGCCGCGCTCTACGGAATCGTCGACGAATGGACCCAGTCGTTCGTGCCGAACCGGCGAGCCGACATCGTCGACTATCTGGCCGATCTGGCCGGCGCCGCGTTTGGCCTGGTCATTCACGCCGGCTGGTCCGCACTCGCGCCGGGACGTGCTAGTAATTGGGAGTCGGAGGCCGATAGTCCGACACGTTGATGGTCCGGAACCACGCGATGGTTCGCGCCAGGCCATCGGCGAGCGGCACGGTCGGTTCCCACTGCAGGTGTGTCCGCGCCAGCGTGATGTCGGGACGCCGCCGCGTCGGATCATCGGACGGGAGGGGCTCGAACCGGAGCCGCGACGGGGAGCCGGTGAGCCGGATCACGAGTTCGGCGAGCTCGCGGATCGTGAATTCACCCGGATTCCCGATGTTCACGGGCCCGACAAGACTGCTCGGCCCGTTCATCATGCGGACCATTCCCTCGACGAGGTCGTCGCGGTAGCAGAAGGAACGGGTCTGGGATCCGTCGCCGTAGATCGTGATGTCTTCGCCGGCGAGCGCCTGCCGGATGAAATTCGACACGACGCGGCCGTCGAACGGATGCATCCTCGGCCCGTACGTATTGAAGATCCGCACGATGCGAACGTCGACGCGGTTCATGCGGTGGTAGTCCATGAACAGCGTTTCCGCGGCCCGTTTTCCTTCGTCGTAACAGGCGCGCGGCCCGATCGGATTGACCGCGCCGCGGTACGATTCGGGTTGCGGATGGACCTCGGGATCGCCGTACACCTCGCTCGTCGACGCCTGGAGCACCCGCGCGCGGCACCGCTTCGCCATTCCAAGCACGTTGATCGCGCCCATCACCGACGTCTTGGTCGTCTTGATCGGATTGTATTGGTAATGGCCCGGCGCGGCGGGACAGGCGAGATTGTAAATGCGATCGACTTCCAGCCAAATCGGCTCGGTGACGTCGTGCCGGATCAGCTCGAAGTTGGGGCGGCCCAGCAAGTGGGAGACATTCGTCTTCTGGCTCGTGAAAAAGTTGTCGACGCAAATGACGTCGTGGCCTTCCTCGACAAGCCGTTCGCAAAGATGCGAGCCGAGGAAGCCGGCGCCGCCGGTGACGAGGATCCGCTGGATGTTCATCGTTTCCCGAATCGTTGCGAGGGGGGCGGGGAATCGGTGGGAGGCGACGTTCTTCGGCGGCGCGCCGGCGGGAAGACGAAGACCGCGCGGCGCGTGCGCTCATCGCCTTTCATCGGCCGGGCCGGTGTTCGGTCTGGGAAAGAATCGACCCGTCGCCAGTTTTCCGAACACATTCGATCAACACAACACGCAACGCCGCGTATGGTCGGAACATCCGGATCGGTCGATCCGATCGGACCGTACCGCGCATTCGTTGCCACGAGACGTCATTCCGCGATCGCGCGAGGACAAGGGTGTGGACCCCTTGGATCGAACGCACCGTACCGGGTCGATTGTCGCGATGGAGTTTGCCTTGCGTTGTTTCTCAAGTCGCCGAGAGGTAACATGGACCGGCCATCCCGTATCCCACTCAATCAAGACAGGAATCCCGCCATGACGCATCGAATCGCACGTCGCCGGTTCTTGCAACAAACCGCAACCGCGGTCGCCGTTGGTTCGCTACCGGCATCCAGTTGGGCGCGCGTCGCGGGCGCCAACGCGAGACTGCGCGTCGCGTCGATCGGTACGGGCGGAAAGGGCTGGTCCGACCTGACCGCGACGGCGGCGAGTCCGCAAGTCGACGTCGTCGCGCTGTGCGATATCGACGAATCGAAGGGCCATCTGGGGCAGGCGGCCGAGCGGTTTCCGAAGGCCAAAACGCTTACCGACTGGCGCAAGCTCCTGGATCAACAGGCGGAATTCGACGCCGTGATCGTCTCGACGCCCGATCACATGCACGCGCCGATTTCGCTCGCCGCCATGCAACTCAAGAAACACGTCCAGTGCCAGAAGCCGCTCACGCATACGGTCTTCGAGGCTCGACAGATGCGGCTCGCCGCCGAACGCTATCAGGTCGTCACGCAGATGGGCAATCAGATCCAATCGCACGAGGCGTACCGCACGGCCGTGAAACTGGTGCACGACGGTGTGATCGGCAAGGTCCGCGAGGTGCATTCCTGGCAAAGCGGCGGCATGGGCTGGATCCTGGCCGACGATCGGCCGCCGGGGAGCGAACCGGTACCATCGACGGTGCACTGGGACGAATGGCTGGGCGTCGCGGCGGCGCGGCCGTTTCTCTCGAAGATCTACCATCCGGTCAACTGGCGCGCCTGGCAAGACTTTTCCAACGGACAGCTCGGCGATTTCGGTTGCCATATCCTCGACCCGGTCTTCATGGCGCTCGAACTGACCTCGCCGCTGACGATCCGCGCTGAAGCGCCGCCCGTGAATCGCGAGATCTGGGCGAAGGGCGCGACGGTGGCGTACGAATTCCCCGGCACATCGAGAACGGCCGGTTCGAAGATCCGCGTCACGTGGTACGACGGAGCGGGCAAGGCGCCGTCCTCCGACGCGCACGGCCTTCCCGAGTCGTACAAACTGCCCGGTTCCGGCTCCGTGCTGCTCGGTGAAAAAGGAACGCTTGTCATTCCGCACGTCGCCATGCCCAAGCTGTTTCCCGAGGACCGTTTCGCCGGCTTCACGATCCCGGTGGTTCCGAGCCGCGATCATTACGTTTCGTGGGCGGATGCGTGCCGCGGCGAGGATACGACCACGTCGCCCTTCTCCTATTCCGGTCCGCTCTCCGAATCCGTCCTGCTCGGCACAATCGCGATCCGGTGTGCCGGCGCGACGCTCGCGTGGAACGCGGACCGATTTGAATTGTCGGGTGCGCCCAAGGCCCAGGAACTGCTCAAGAAACCGTATCGTTCGGGATGGGAGCCGACATGGATCGTTTGATCGGAACATCGTCGCACGCCTCTCCGAGGCGTGTTCGAGCCGGATGGAGGCTTTGGGATGGGGTTACTCGCCTCGGAGAGGCGAGCGACTCTGGAGGAAGGTGCGCCATGCGATGGAACCGCCGGAAATGGTTGGCCGCGGCGGCCGGGGCGGCGATCGGAGCGGGACGCCCGGTCGCCGTGTCGCCGTTCGCCGCGCGGGCGCTCGGCGTCGAACCCGCGCGCAGGCGACCGGTCGCGGCGGTTATCACCGCGTATGAAAAAGGGCTCCACGCCGACGTGCTCATCGGGAAAATCCTCGAAGGCTGGCATCAGGACGGGGGCCCAGGCCCCGCCCTGTCGCTCGCCGCCATGTACGTCGAACAGTTCACCGAGCGGGATCTCGCGAGACCGCTCGCCAAGAAATACGGGATCCCGATTTTCGATTCGATCGAACGCGCCATCACGGCCGGCTCGAACCAGATCGCCGTCGACGGCGTCATCAGCATCGGCGAGCACGGCGACTATCCGTGGAATGACCTGGGCCAACATCTTTATCCGCGACGGCGTTTCCTTGAACAGATCACGGACGTGTTCCGCAAGTACGGCAAGGTCGTACCGGTCTTCAACGACAAGCACCTCGGCCCGCCCTGGGCGGACGCGAAGTGGATGTACGATCGGGCGCGCGAAATGAACATCCCGTTCATGGCCGGGTCGTCGCTTGTCGTCACCTATCGTTCGCCCGACATCACCGTGCCGATGGGGAGCCCGATCGAGTCGGCGGTCGGCATCGGCTACTCGGGGCTCGACATCTACGGCGCCCATGCGCTCGATTGTTACCAGTGCCTGGTCGAACGCCGCGCGGGAGCGGAAACGGGGGTGAAGCGGGTCGAGTGTTTGCAAGGGGCATCGATGTGGCGTGTCTTGGACGACGGCCGAGTCCCGCGCGACCTTTTTGACGCGGCGCTCGCCGTCATCCCCAAACGCGACGGCGATCCGCGAACGAGCGAGAACTCGGCCCTGTTCCTGTTCGAATACCGGGACGGGCTTCGCGGCGCGGTATTCATGCTCTCGGAATACGCGCAAGGCACATCGGTCGCCCTTCGGATCCGCGGCCAATCGGCGCCGCTCGCGACGCGTTTCGAGGAGCGGCCGAATCCGTACTATCCGCACTTCGCGTATTTGCTCAAGGGCATCGAGCGGATGGTCCACACGGGACGGCCTGCGTACCCCGTCGAACGCGTACTGCTCACCAGCGGAATCCTCGACCGCGCGTTGACATCGCGATCGCAGGGTGGAGCCGCGCTCGATACGCCGGAACTGGCCATCGCCTACCGACCGGTCGATTATTCGCACGCGCCGCACATCGACCTGCTCGCCGATCCGTGAGCCGTTCGCATCAGGGCGAACGGGCTTTGAGGACGGCGCGTCGGAGCAGAAGATGATTGACGCCTCGGTACTCCGTGATCGACCCGGAAACGGCCCATCGGCGATCCTTGCCGACCAGAGCGGATTCCTCGAGGAAGCGAGCAACCCGTTCGAGCGCGAGATTCTCGAGCAGTCGCACCGATTCCGACTCGCCGTCCGCGTAGAACGTCATGCGGTCGCCTGTCCATTCGAATCGGCCGATCGCTTCGTACGAATCTCCTTCCCGCAGAAGGCGGGCCTTCGCGGCGGATGAAGGGGAATCGGCCGCCGCGCCGCTCGGCTTGGACTCGGTCGGTTCGCGTTTGAGATCGCGGCTCGACCCGTCCGCCGCGTGTGTCTCCGTCGACTCGAGGGAATCGGCCCCCGGTTCGCCCCGGCTCTCGCGAGCCACCGGGTCGCGCGCGGATCTCGGATGGTCCGCGACGAGCTCGCTCGACGCGACAACCGGCGCCAAGGCGGCGAGCATCGTTCCCACGATGCGAGGCAAAGTCGAAATCGTCCCCGGTCCTTTCGCGTAAAACGCCATCGCTCGTTCCTCCAACTTCAACTCGTGCTTGCGCCCGACCGCCTTCTCCCGCCACCCGCGCCGACTCCAACGCGTTCCCCAATCCGGACAAACCTACGTCATGGTTTCGGCACGGCCGCCTCGAGGCCTGGACGCGACACGGCGTGGCGTCGGGGCAACCACGTTGCGTGGATGCGACAACCGAGCGCGCTCCGGGGGCGGGGATTTCCGCGTGGATCTTCTCGCGCAATGTCTTGGGCAAGCGCGAGTTGGCGCTCGGTTTGGATCGTCGCTGCGGGGGCCGGGCATGTGTTTTGCCCTCGGAGGACCGCATACCGCGGATCCGTCGATGCCGCGGTTCCTCGAACTTGAGGTTCGCCATGACGCGAAGGTACCTCGTCACCGCCGCGACTTTCCTTTTCGTGGGAACCGCTCGTTTGGACGCGGACGATGAGCGGATCACCGTACGATTGACCGATGGCCGTGTCTTCTCGGGACGCGTCGATGGGCGAACGGGCCCATCGGCTCTTTGGCTACGGTTCGGAGGTGACGCGATCACCGTGCGCCGCGCGTTCGATTGGACCGAAATCGACGACGCCGCCGTTCGGGGCGAACGTGTGCGCGCGGCCGATTTGCGGCCGATCACCGAGGCGCTCGCGGCGCGCGAGTCGAACGCGAGGCCAGGAACGGCCGGCACGGTCCAAATCGAACCGGAGTCGATCGGCCCGGGTGTCGCGCCGCTCGGTGCCGAGCGGCGCGCCCCGGCGCGGGTTCGAGGATTCACCGCGGACGGAACGCTCGCCAATTGGGACGCGGACGTCGAACCGGATGGGATCGTCGTCCGAGTCATTCCGTTCGGCGATCGCGGCGAACCGGTGCGCGCCGAAGGTACGCTCGACGTTCGACTCGCCGCTCCCGTGCGCGTCGCCTACGACGCGGCACGGCGGGCACGTGGCGAGACGATGACCCAGATCGGCAACTGGACTCGGCGGATCACCGCGCGTGAATACGACGCCGACGACGTCGAGTTCGCGCTGGGATTCGGCGCGCGGGATCCAAATGCCGACGCGACGATCGGCAGCCATGGGATGCTCGAAGTGCGGCTGATCGTTCCGGGGCATGGCGTATTTGAACGGCGAGTCGAGCCGCTTCGTATCCGTCCCTACTCGCCGCTTCGAGACCGCAACGCATTCCGGTAGGGATCATCGATCCCGAGTCACAGCCCTTTTCGGCCGATCAGGAACTCGGACGGTGGCGGAACGCCGGTTGACCCGTTATCCTTGGGACCAGTTCGGGCTTCCAAGGAGATCGCCATGCGGCTGGCTCGGTATCAGGCGGACGATCAGGTCGCCGTCGGGTATTTTCGGGACGGCGACGTCGTTCCATTGACGGAAGCCGCGTCGTTGTATCAGCGATCGACCGGGGAACGCCTCGTTCTCGCGGATTCGACCGACGTGCTCGACTTCCTTCCGCCGGACGGACGATCGCGCGTCGAGGCGGCGAAACTCGGGGCCTGGCTCGCGGCGCGCAAGGAACCGCTTCCGGCGGAGGCGATCCGCGCGGCGGCGGCGATTCGCCTGTTGGTTCCGATCCCGCGCCCGAACAAGCTGTTCCTGCTCGCCGGAAACTACGCGGCGCACATCGAGGAAGGCGGCGGGCGGGCCGCGGCCCGCGCGGAGACGTTCCCCTATGTCTTCATGAAGCCGCCCAGCACGACGCTGACGCATCCGGGCGATCCGGTCGTCATCCCCAAGAACTCGCCCGACCACGTCGATTGGGAATTGGAGCTCGCCGTCGTCATCGGCCGGCGCATCAAGAACGTGCCGGAAAACGAGGCCCTCGCGCATGTCGCGGGTTATACGATCGTCAATGACATCTCGGACCGCGAGTTCCGCCCCAATCCGGGTCGCAAGCCGAGGGAAAAGGATTCGTTCTTCGACTGGCTCCACGGCAAATGGCACGACCGGTTCTGCCCGTGCGGCCCGTGCGTCGTGTCGGCCGACGCGATCGCGGATCCCCAGTCGCTGCCGATGGAACTGCGCGTCAACGGCGTCACGCGGCAGAAAGCGACGACCGCCCAGCAGATCTTCCCGGTCGCGGCGGTGATCGCCTTCGTGTCGTCCATCGTGACGCTCGAACCGGGTGACATCATCTCCACGGGAACGCCGGCGGGGGTCGGTCATTCGGCGGGAACCTACCTGAAGGCGGGCGATCGGATGGAAGCGACGATCGGATCGATCGGAACGCTCATGTCGCCGGTCATCGGCGAATGAGCGGAACTCGCGGAGGACGATGCGCGTCGCGGACATCGGTGCATGGGCTTGGGTGAAGGGAGCGTCGGCATGCCGCGGTTCTCTCGACGGACGTTTCTCGAAGCCTCGGCGTCGGCCGCCGTCGCGGCGGCGACCACCGCGTCCGCGGCGCAGCCCGCGCGTGCGACGAATGCGGCATCCGCGCCGAAAGCCCCCTGGTTCGAGAAGGCCTACCGGCGCGCCGTGATCGACATGCATATCCCCGATTGGGATGACAAGTTTCTGTCACAATTCGATCCGGCGGAATACGCCGAGCGGCTTGTCCAATCGCGGGCCCAGTCGATCGTCTGCTACTGCCAGTCCCACGTCGGACTCTTCAATTTCCCGACGAAGGTCGGCAAGCAGCACGCGGGCCTGCGCGGACGCAATGTCCTGGGAGAAATGATCGAACGGTGCCGTGGGCGGGGAATCGCCGTCGTACTGTACACGAGCTTGATTTACGACCGATGGGCCGGCGACGGGCATCCCGAATGGCGCATGCGGACCTGGGAAGGGAAGATCCACGGCGAAGGGGGCCGCCACGCCGTCCTCTGTCCGAACTCACCCTATCGCGAATACGTCCGATCGTTCGTATCCGAGATCTGCGATTCGTTCGCATTCGATGGAATCCGGTTCGACATGACGTTCTGGCCGGGGCTCTGCTATTGCGAACACTGCGCCAAGCGGTACGCCGACGAAGTCGGCGGAGAACTCCCCGTCACGATCGATTGGTTCGACACGAAATGGGTCGCATTCCAACGATGCCGCGAACGGTGGCTTGTGGAATTCGCCGAACTGGCGACGAACGTGGTGCGCGCGAAACGTCCGGCGGCGAGCGTCGAACACCAATCGTCGACCTATCCGCTGCACTGGATGTTCGGCGTGACCGGACCGCTCGCCCGCCAAAACGACTTCCTGCAGGGGGATTTCTACGGCGATCCGTTGCAGGGCTCGTTCGTTCGGAAACTGCTCGAGGACCTGACGCCGCGGAAACCGTTTGGTTACGAGACCAGTTTCTCGGTGGCCCTGCGGGACCACACGGCCATGAAAGGGGAATCGCTGCTCGAAGCCAAAGCCTCGGCGGCGATCGCCGACAACGCCGCGTTCATCTTCATCGACGCCATCGATCCGATCGGGACCGTGAACCCGCGTGCCCATGCGCGGATGGGGACCGTCTTCGACCGGCTCATGCCCTATTACGAACATCTCGGCGGGGAACGCATCAGCGATGTCGGCGTCTACTACAGTCTGGAATCGAAGTTGGACCTCGCGACGAACGGCCGACCCGCGTCGAGTCCGGACACGAGTGACTCCCACACCGACTGCGCCATGCAGGCCGCGTCCCGGTTGATCGGCGGGCATTTTCCTTTTCGCGTCGTCACGCGGACCTCGCTGGCGGCCCTCGATGGGCTCCGCGCCCTCGTCCTTCCCAACGTCAACATGATGGACGAGGACGAATGCGGCGCGATGCGGCGGTTTGTCGAACGGGGCGGCTCGCTCTACGCGAGCGGGACGACGTCAGTGGTCGACACGAGCGGCCGCTTGCGTTCCGACTTCGCGCTCGCCGATGTTTTTGGAGTTCACCTGCTCGAAGCGAATTGGGGAGCCCGGACGCGCTACCTTCGTCCGACCGATTCGGGCAAGCCGTTTTTTGCGGAATTCGACGAGCGTTATCCGGCGTTTTGCACGGCGCCCGGATTCCGAATCCGCGCCGCCGAGGGCGCCGACGCGCTCGCGATGACCACGTTGCCGTGGCCGGCTCCCGATCCCTCGCGATTCGCGTCCATTCACAGCGATCCGCCTTGGGTGGCGACGGACGAACCCGAAATCGTCCGGAACCGGTTTGGCAAAGGGGTATGCGTCTATGCGGCGACGACCCTCGAGCGGCAGGAGATCCTGCGGGACGTGTTCCTGGCCTTGCTGCGGGATCTCTGTCCCAACCGCCGAGTGGAAATCAGCGCGCCGAGCTGCGTCGAAGGCACGCTCTTTCATCAGCCCGACCGGAAACGATACGTCCTGTCGCTCGTCAATTTCCAAAAAGACCTACCGAACATCCCGATCGACGGGATTGAGGCGCGCGTGCGACTTGGCGAGACGATCACGGCGGTCACGTCGATCCCCGACGGACGGATCCTCCGCATGGCGCGCAAGTCCGACGAGACTGTTTTCGGCCTGCCGCGACTCGGTACGCTCGCCGTCTACGCGCTCGAATACCGCTGACCGTTCGCGTCGGACTTCGATCGTGTTTGAGGAAATCGAGGGCGTTCCGAATCGAGAGGACACAATGACACGCGGCGGACCTTTTGTGTTGGCCATCGACCAGGGCACCACCAGTTCCCGCGTCCTGGTCTTCAATGCGGACGCTCGAATCGTCGGCGCGGCGCAGGAGGAATTCACGCAGCACTACCCGCGTCCGGGTTGGGTCGAGCACGACCCGGAGGAGATTTGGTCGAGTATCGCGCGGCTGATTCCGCGGGCGCTGGAGAAAGCGGGGGTTCGGGGATCCGAGCTGGCGGCGATCGGGATCACGAACCAGCGTGAGACGACCTTGCTTTGGGATCGCGCGACCGGTCGGCCGATCGGGCGGGCGATCGTGTGGCAGGATCGGAGGACATCGGAGTTCTGCGCGCGGCGCAAATCGGATGAACCATGGATCGCGGACGCGACAGGTCTCGTGCTCGATCCGTATTTCTCGGCGACCAAGATCGCATGGCTGCTCGAACACGACGCGCTCGGACGGCCCGAGTCGTCGATGGCGTTCGGCACGATCGACAGTTTCCTGCTTTGGAGGTTGACCGGCGGCGCGAGCCATGTCACCGACGTGACCAACGCCTCGCGCACGCTCCTGCTCGGCCTCAAGTCGGCCGAGTGGGACGAGGAGCTTTGCCGGTTTTTCGGCGTGCCTCGGGGCCTTCTTCCGGAGGTTCGGCCGAGTTGCGGACCGTTTGGCGCGACGCGCGGGCTCGACGGCGTTCCCGACGGAATTCCGATCACGGGAATCGCCGGCGACCAGCAGGCGTCCCTCTTCGGCCAGGGCTGTTTCGAGACGGGCAGTGCGAAGTGCACCTACGGCACGGGCGCGTTCCTGTTGTTCCACACGGGAACGCTGCCGATCCGTTCGCGCTCCCGTTTGCTGACGACGATCGCCTCGTCGACCGATGCGTCGCTCCGTTACGCGCTCGAAGGGAGTCTTTTCATCGCGGGCGCGGGCATCCAATGGCTTCGCGACGGGCTGGGGATCCTCAAATCCGCGTCGGACACCGACGAGCTTGCCCGCAACGCGTCGGAGGACGGATCGTTGGTCTTCGTCCCGGCGCTCGTCGGGTTGGGCGCGCCGCACTGGGTCCCGCAGGCGCAAGGGGCCATCCTTGGGATCACGCGGGGAACGACGGCGGCCGATCTCGCCCGCGCGACGCTCGACGGAATCGCCCTTCAGGTCCGCGACCTGGCCGACGCGGTGCGCGACGACGTGTCCGGGGGCCTCGCGCGGCTCCGCGTCGACGGAGGCGCGGCGCGGAGCGACCTGCTGCTTCAAATGCAGGCGGATGTGCTCGGGGTTCCCGTCGAACGCGTGGCCGAGTCGGAATCGACGGCGCTCGGCGCGGCCCTGCTCGCGGGACTCGGTGTCGGCGTCTGGCGCTCGGTCGATGAACTGGCGCACGTCGTCCGCATCGAACGCACCTTCACGCCTTCGATCGACGAGGAACAGCGGACGCGGCGCGTCGAGCGATGGCGCCGCGCGGTCCGGTCCGTCATCGGCCACCACGAGTGACCAATATCCGTCACTCGTGCGATTAGACCCGGCTCAACGCACTCGCGTCGGGTCAGAATCGGGAGCCGAGCCGGAACCCGACCGTGTCTTTCGGACGGAAATCGCCGGCGCCCGAGCGATACAGCAGTTCCCGATCGACGTGGATCGCGCATTCGAGGACCGAGGCGCGGCCGCTCGGCCACACCGACTCGATGCCGAACGCGACCCGCGTTTCGTTGAGCGTCGCGACGTCGGCGAGCAGCGTGTCGGACCGCTCGATGGCCCACGATTCACCGCCGTATTCCCCCGACACGTAGAACCACCGGTCCCGCCTCGGGCCTCGGTCGACCAGCCGCGCGACGCGCGGACGGGGAAACACGAGATCGAACCGAGTCGCCTCATCGGGCGCCCACACGCATCCCGCGACCGGAAGCAGCTTGACCGTGTCGCGGTCGAGGTAATCGACGCCAAGCACGAACTGGAGCGTCTCGAACGTCCACATCGCGAAACCGTGACCCTGGACGCGGATCCCGTCGCGGGCGCTGTCCTCAAAGTCGGAGTAGATCCCGGGTGCGACCGCGACCTCGTAACTGAAATGGTCCGTAACCGTATCCCGGAAGCGAGCTCCGTAGTGGAACCCATAGAGACGCGGCGGCAGATCGGCGCCGCGAGGACCGTCGAGGAAGTGAATCGAATATCCCAATCCGCGGCTCCATCCGGTTCGGCCCCAATATCCCAGGACGCCCTGGTCCTCCATACTGAACCAGCCGAGCCCATCGCGGTGGCCGATGACCCACGTGATGCGCGACGTGTCGTCGAACTCGTCCGTAACCGATTCGTCGCAAAAAGCCCCGGGAGGCACCGGACCGCCGTCGACGACTTCGGGGCGGGGTGCGGTGGGAAGGCTCGGACCGCCGTCGACGACTTCAGGGCGCGGCGAGGCGAGAAGGCTCGGATCGCCAAGCGGCCGTTCGGGGATCGGGGACGGCACCGGCCATGCGGCCGCGTCCGGACCGTTCAACTCCAAAGCCTGGCTCCGCGCCGCGGGAGGCTGCGCGCCGCGCACCGCCCCAGGACCGCACAGGGCGCAGAGTGCCAGCGCGAGCCGCAGGCTTGTGGAAGCGAGTGGATCGGAGATCGACCGCATAGGATATCCGCGGCGTGTGCGCGACGCGGACCGGGATGCCGCCTGGAAATAGACCGACCTTGGGTTGGACCCAACGCGTGGCGTTCATATCAGAAGAACGCCTCCGTGGGAAGATCGACCACACGGCCCTACAACCCGCATCGTACGCACAAACGGAACCGAATCGGCCCGCCCGCGCCGACCATGGGCTCCCAGTTCGCAGAGAACGGTCTGGCATCACCGATTCGGATAATGGTGGTCGGGCCGGGCACGGGAACCGCGAGCCCCCAAGTCGTCGCCCGACCCGTGACGGTTTTGGTCGCGATCGTCGCATGGGGAGTATTGCTTCGATGAGGCTTGAGGACGCCGCGAGGAAAGACGCCGAGCGGGCATGCGGGCTCGGACGCCGAGCTCGGCCCCCCCGTCGCTCGTCTCACCCCGTTCCACGCTCCGTGTTCGGTCGGCCACTGCGGTTGGAGGTTCTTGAAGGCCGGCTGAACTGCGCCGCGGATGGCGTCGCCGATTTCAATCACGGCATCGTCTTCCAGGACGCGACCACCCGCGACGTGTGGCTCTCCGAGGACAACGGCCTGGGAACCGAATCGCGCGTGCTCGACCTGGGGCGAGCTCCCGATGTGTGGCTTGATCCCATTCAGGCCGACATGGACGGAGACGGGCTTGAGGATTGGGTTGTGTTCGGCCAACAGACGGGCGAATGGTGGCTGATTCGCCGAAACGCGTCGGGACTTTGGACTCCCGCCAAGGCCATGCAGTGGAGTCCGGATTCCGTTCGCAATCTGCTCGCGGGCGATATCGATGGCGACGGACGGGACGAGATCATCGCGCAGTCCGAGTATCTCTCATGGTGGATGCTCGACTTCGCCGGCGAGTCCTTCCAGAACGTCGCGCTCGGGTTCATGGCGGACGACGCGATTGACCAGGCCTTCGTCTTGGACACCAACGGCGACGGGAAGGACGAGCTCCTTGGCTGGAGCGGCGACTCGGGGTTCTGGACTCGAATCGACGTCGACGCCTCGGGCATCGTATCGCAGGCGCGGGTCGGACACTGGAATCCGGCGGGAGCCTATCAGTCGTTTCAGATCGGCGACGTGCACGGTGACGGCGGCGACGAGGTCTTTGCGCTCGACGCCTGGGGCGATTGGTGGGCGCTCACGGCGCGGAGCGGCGCGTTCTGCAACCAACAACTTGTCAACGAGGTTCCCGACGTCGATCGTGTCTATCTCGCCGGAGATTGGACCGGAGACGGCGCGATCGACCTCGTCTGGTTCGCGAACGGACACTGGAATGTCGGTTCGTTTTCCGGGGAAACGCCTGCGATCGCGTCCTATGCGTCGAGCGGGTTCGCCGATCGGCCGTCGGCCATGCAGTTCGCCGATTGGAATGGAGACGGAGCCGCGGACCTGCTCACCATGGGCGCGGCGGGCGGATTCTATGGGACGACCCTCGCGGACGGCCGTTCGACGACGGTTCCCATTGAATGGGAAACCGGTCCGGTCGATGCACGGCGGCTTTCGGCCGTCGACATCGACGCGGACGGCCGTATGGACCTCGTCGGTGTTTCCGACTCGGGCATGTGGTGGGCGCTGGCGAATCGCGGACCGCGCGTCGCAGCCATCCCGCTCGAATCCGAAGCCGCGAGCCGCGCCGCGTGGATCGGACGGTTCACGCAAGCGAACGAAAAGGAACTCGTCATATGGGACGCCCGTTCCGGGGAAATGACGAAGCGAGCCGTGCGTGGTGGCGATGTCGAGTCGATGCGCATCGCATCGGTGGCGACGCGATCGGTCGAAGGCGGAATCGCCGACATCGCGCTGGGGGCGTTCCGCGCCGATTCGCCCGCCGATCTGGTCTTTCGGGACGATGCCTGGAACTGGTTCATCGTTCCGGGCGATAGTCTCTACTCGCCGATCGGTCGCATTTGGCTCGGAAGGAACGGGGGGCTTGCCGGCGTGCCGAGGATCGGCGACTTCGATGGCGACGCTCGGGACGAATGGATGTCGCGGGACGAAGTGACGGGAATCTGGTGGATGATCGAGTTCGACGGAGGCCGCTACACGCTGGCTCCCGCCGCGCATTGGTCCGTGGCGGCGGCCTACCCGCGCATCTTTGTGGCCAATGTACTGGAAGGGCCCGCGAAGGAACTCGTCGGACAGGACTCGACCGGGTCTTGGTGGGCGACCTATTTCAATGGGTCGTGGTACGCGAATCGCCACCTGGTCGGCTGGTCGCCGGAAACGTCGTGGGACTGGATCGACCTGGCCGACTTCGACGGAGACGGACGCGACGAAATACTCGGCCACGATACCGTGTGGCGCGAATGGACGCTCGTCGACTCGGTGGAAGGCGTGTTCCAAAACCGCTACATGGGTCGGACAACGATCCCGATCGAACCGGCGAGGACCGCGCGCGGCGACACGAACGGTGACGGCAAGGACGATGCGGTTTCCATCGATTCCGACGGTACGCTGTTCGCGTTCCTTGCGACTGGTGATCGGATCGAGTCGACCGTGCTCGCGAGGCTTCCGTTCTTCGGAACGTGGGATCAGCCGGTCATTGCGGACCTCGACGGAAACGGAACCGCCGAAGTCTGGCTCCGCGACGCCGCGACGGGCGACATTTTCGAGGTCGCGAACGGCGTCGTTCGCCGCGCCGGAGTCGAATCCGGCCCGCATCCTTCGGCCTCCGGACCGGGATCGTGGGCGCCTCGGGTCACGGACTATGACGGCAACGGCCGCGACGACCTGATCGTTTGGAATCCGGGGTTCGGCCACATCGAGCATATCTCGCTCCGTTCCGACGGCGCGTTTCTTCAGAATGCGACATCCCACGACATGGAGTCGTATGTCGCCTCATCGAGCGGGCGAACGTCGCTCAATACGATCGGCACGTTCAGGCAGCGCGTGATTCGGGAATCGGCCCACTTGGACGCCTGGCTCGACGCCGATCCGCTGCTCGCCGCCAATGCGATCACCGACTGGGTCGCGAACCACGCCGACTACGACCTGGACGGCACGATGCGGCAACCGCTTGCGGAACACACTACGGCCGACGCACTCTACTACGATGTCTATGCACGCAACATCGGCGGCGGATATTGCCTGTCGTACGCACTGATGGTCCTTCGAACGCTCAGTGCCTTTGGGGCGAACTCCGTCATCGTATCCTATGGGATCCAAGGTTCCGACCTGACGCACACGGCGGTCGTCGTGGGCTGGGAGTCCGACGGAACTTGGAACCACTATCTGCTTGAACCGACGTTCAATGTCACCTATGTCGACGCGCAGTCGGGATCCGTATTGTCGCTTCGCGAACTTCTCACGCGTTGGACGAGCGACCGGCAAGTCACGGTTTCGGCACAGCAACATCCCAATGAGCTTCGCGACTGGCTCTCCCACGGCCCGGCGAACAAGCCCGGTATCGCATTTGTGGACCAACGCGATGGTGTATTTCGCTATCGCTTCCCAGGGTACGGACTCGAACGCTATCTGGGGATCTGGGCGTCGTATTACGAGGCCGTCGGACTCACCGCGGACCTTGACGGTTTCGTACGGCTTATGATGCGGTCCGTACTCGTGGTCGATTCGTATTCGACCGAGTCCGCGCTGGTTCAATCGCTCGTCGAGCTATTCGACGAGTTTGGGGTTCCGACTCCGTAGTCCATGCGCTCGCGCGGCGGGCGCTATTCGGGTTCCGCGGGTCGATCGCAAGGCGCGTCGCGGGGGCTCGCGTCGATTCGAGAAGCCAAAGCGGCCCGAGGCCGAAAAGGGCGTAGAGCATGCCGTACGAGGTCAGCAGCGTATCGAGCGGGGCGATCTGCGAGAGGTAGTAGAGCGTTACGAGCGACTGCAAGTAGAAGGCGAAGCCGATCGCGCTTCGCGCGCGGGCGCGAAGCCGCATGACCATCGCCACCGCGAAGCCGATTCCGACCGAAACGAGCATCGCGTAGGCCACGCCTCCCTGCGAATACGCGCGCATGTGGGCCGGCGCGGCGACCGAGCCCTGCAACCAGCGAACGCCGGGGTACATCGAGTTGAATACGTCCAGATTGTCGCGCGGGGACGGCGCCATGCCGAGGATGTGCAGGCCGATGTCGATGCCCTGGTAGGGGATCGTCCGCGGATAGAGGCTCGCATAGTAGGGGAACGATGTGGAAACACGCAGCAGCATCAACAACACGCTCTGGCGGTAATCCCAGTCCTCGATGAAATAGGACTGCAGCAAGGTCAAGAGGACAACCATGCCGCCAAGGACGGCGAACAAGGTCCGAACGCGGATCCAGCCGAGTTCCGCGACGCCGACGCCGAGGATTCCGACGTAGAGCATGACAAGCGACTTTTGAGCCGACGCGAGGCTCAGGAAGACGCACGTTCCCGCGCAGCCGAGGAATGCGGCCGCCCAGGCCCGTGACCGAAGACGGGATGCCTCAAACAACGCGACGAACGACAGGCACGGCAAGGCCGTGTAGATCAGTCCGCAGCCGAGTGTGCCCATCGCGCGGGTCACGCTGTCGCGGACAAACATCAGGGACTCGAAGTCGCCTCGGTTGCTTCGCCAGGTCGACGCGACATCGAGGTTCCCGGAGGCTCGAAGACGCATCACGCAATATGCCGCGAGCAGTCCAAAGACGAGCAGCGTGTGGGCCATCGATACGGGACCGCGGACGTGACCGGGCGGGACCCCAGGGCGCCTCGCGGCATCGCCCAGGCCGCTCGGCGAAGTCGCGGCGATCACGCCCGCGATACCGATCCAGGGCGCGAAAAGGAGCAACCAGTACTTGGCCGTTCCCACATCCAGGGCGACCGACAAATCGAGCCCGTATCCCTCGATATCGAGGAAGTCGACGCCGAACAGGCCGGTGAGCAAGGCGCCCAGAAACGTCGTGACGAGATAGGAGCCGAGCGCGACGACGAGCGGCATGCGGCTGTTCGCGGGACATGCGCGCGACGCGCGGATCAACAGCCCGCCGGCGATCGGGACGAGCAACAGGAGTATCGCCATGGCAGGGGCCTCACCCGCGCTTCGCGATCAGAACGAACACCGAGCCTCGATGGCGCCGACGTGATGCTCCCAAGTGAACCGCCTCAGGCACGCGTCGCGCGCTCCGCCGCCTAGGCAACGACGCCAGTCGGCGCGTTGCACCAGGAACCGAAGGCCCGTTGTGAGCGAGCCCGTGTCGCCCGGCCGGCACAAAACGGCGCGCGCCGCAATCGAATCGTCGGGAGGCACACGCGGCAAGTCGTCCGCGAAGAGAGCCGGCCGAAGCACTTCTCCGATCTGGTTCAGGTCCGAAGCGAGGATGGCCTTTCCCATGGCCATGTACTCGAACAGTTTGGTCGGCGATCCAAAGAACGGCGACCCGTCCGCGTTCGGAACATGGGGAGAAAGCAGGATGTCGGCCGCCGCAAGGTGTTCCGGGCCGTCATCCTGCGGAACAAGGCCGGGCAATGACACGAACGGAGCGATGCGCGGATCGTCGAGCATCGTCCGTACCTCGCCCATCATGGCGCCGTCACCGATGAGCAGGAATCGCAAACCGGTCCGCCGCACCCAGGATTCGTCCTGAAGCACGAGATCGCGGATCGCACGCGCGAGGACTTCCACGCCGTGCCACTTTCCGAACGTGCCGAGGAACATCGCGAGGACCGCGTCGCCGGGAATCCCGTAACGGGCCCGCAATCGGGCGCGGGACGGCGCGTCGAACCGTCCCGGATCCAACACGGTGGGGTCGATCGCGTTGGGATGCGAGACGATTCGCTCCGGCTCGACACCCCGCGCCGCGAGCTCGTCCCGCAACACGTCCGACACGGTCACCACGAGATGCGCGTGCCGCAAGCAGACTTCCTCGGCCTTCTCCGCGGCCGCCGCGTAACGCAAGGGCCGCCCCCAGTGCTTCTGACACCAGACCTCGGACCCGTTGTATTCCAGGACCAGCGGTATCCGAAATCGGCGGGACAACACGGCACCCGAATAGTTGCCGAGCGACATGCGCTGGTACAGGAATCGATAGGCCTGTCCGCGAAACCGCCGAACACAGTCGCTCGTGAAGATCCGGTGGAAGCGGAACATGTTGGCTTCGAACGGGAATCCGTAATGGCGGAGCGGCGACGTCGTATGGACGCGGACCGTGGGATCGAGACGCCACGGTTCCATCGGCGAAACGTACTCCATGCGCTGCCCGCGACGATGGAATGCGTTGAGCACGCCGCTGATATGGCCGACCGAACCGCCCGCCTTGAAGCCGAACCAGAGATTCGCGTTCAGATAGGCCGCCGGTTCCCCGCGTCGAACGGCCGGTTCGACGCGCGGGACTTCGAGGAGCCGATCGCATTCGCGGCGCGCTTTCCCGATCGACCATTGCCCGTGCGCCGACGCGGACGCGATGGTCGCTAGGTGGACCGGGGCCGCGAACCTGGAAAACCGCTCCCGCCTCAGGTCCGCGCGCACGACCTCGCGACTCGCCGCCGGACTGATCGCGGCGCAGGTCCGGAGCACGGGCAGGACCGCTTCACTCGACACATCTTCGAGCGGAACAAAGAGCCGTCGGACGGGGAGTCGCGCCAACGTCGCGACCATTCTTGCGATCGGAAGACGGCGCAGCTCCGCGATACTGAGGTACGTCGGTGTCGAACCGATCGACGCCTCGAAACGCGATTTGAATGAACTGGAAAGCGGGTAGGCGATCAGCGCGTAATCCATGACGGCATCCCTGTCCCATCCTTGGTCGGGAACGTGCGCGGAGTGTCGGACAGGACGCGCCGCGTGTCAAGATCGATTGGCGAGCTCCCCCGCCCGATCGCCGGTTCGCCCGCCGGCCGAATCGCTCTACGCGATCACGTCCAGCATGGGGAATTTCTCGCCAAGAATCGTCTCGCTCGGCGCACACAGCCACTTTTCGATCACGCTCGAGTAGACTCGGCGGAAATCATCGACCATTTTCAGATTGCCGTTCGGATCCAAGTCCGTGAGGCTCGCCTGAGTACCGTGGATGCCGCCCTTGACGCCCGGTCCGAACAGGAACATCGGCTGAGCCAGTCCATGGTCGGTTCCGCCGCTGAAATTCTCTTTGACGCGGCGTCCGAATTCGGCGAAGGTGAACGTCAGCACGCGTTTCGCGTTGCCGCACCGCTCAAGGTCCTCATAGAACGCGGAAACGGTCTGGTTGAGTTCACCGAGCAGCGCGTCGAGGCGGCCCTTTTGATCGGCATGCGTGTCGTATCCCCCGAACACGGCGATACCTTGGGCCGCATAATAGGCGCGACCGTCCAAACCGCCGTTGATCAGCGCGGCGATCGTCTTGACCGACCTGCCGAACTGCGTATCGGGATAGGCGGCGGGCGTCGCGTAGTGGCCCGCGAGTTCGCGGATCCGCTCGCTCGCGCTGTTCGCGTTGATGCCCGTCTTCGAGATGAAGTCGAGATCGTCCCTCGGGCACGCCGACGGCAACTCGCTCAGCTTCCGATACAGGTCCAATTCCTTCGCGGACTGCTGGCCCTTGTACGCGAACGCGTCGGGCGTATCGAGTCCGACGCCTTGGTGCTTCTTGCCGGTCAGGATCAGAGGAAACCGCCGAGGCACCACGGCGACATTGAGCGTCGGCGATGTCGCGTCGGGAAACGCGTGATCGAGGTACCTGCCGATCCAGCCCGTCGCGCCCGGCTTGCCGGTCGTGTCGGTCTTGTTGCCCGCTTCCCAATAGTCCCGCGCCACAAAGTGGCTCAGGTCGTAATTGGGGAACGCGGTGCCCAGCACTAGGGCCATCTGCCCCTTGTCATAGAGGGACTTGAATCCGGTAAGCCGGGGATGGAGGCCCATTTCGTCGTTCAGACGGATGAGTTCCTCCTTGGAGTAGTTGAGCTTGGGCCGCGCCTTGTAGTATTCGTCGTGTCCGTGCGGAATGGCGATGCTCAGCCCGTCGGGCCCGCCTTCGAGCAGCAGCGACACGATGATCCGCCCCTCGCGTTCCTCCTTGTCCGCCGCAAGGCTTGTGCGGACCAGGAAATGAGGGATGCTCGATCCCACTCCGACAAGGCCAAGCCCTCGGGAAAGGAAATCGCGCCGCGTGTGGATCGGAATGCGTGACATATTTCGGTCTCCATCGGAATTGATTCGGCGGTTCATCGTGGGGTTGAGGGAATCGCGGACAAGCTCAGCCGACCTGGAATTCGGGTGAGCTGGTGAGGAAGATGAGGACGTTTTGCAATCGCGCGTTGATTTCGTCGCGCCGCGCGTCCCATTCTCCCGCGGGGGGCAACTCGCCAAGGTACTGGATCAACTCGGCGCGTTTTTCCGCGCTGAGCGGCAGCGCAAGGAACGAACGCGCGAGGAAGTCGACGGCCTCCGGACCGGTCGCGCAACCGCCTTGCCGCACGTAGGCCATGAGGTCGGCGCCCTGCCGCTCCGGCTGCGGAGCCGAACGGATCAACTCGGCCACCGCGTTATACCGGGTGAACAACCAGTCGGTCGAGATCCATGTGCGTCCATACCGCCATCCCTTGACGTCGGGTGGTTCGAAGAGTTGCTGTCCCATCTGGATGGTCATTCGGTCGAGCACGCCATAGTCGCTCATACGCCGGATTCCCAGATCCCGCATGGTTCCGACAACGAGCTGCACCGGACACTTGATCTGCGTTCCCATCGCCTGTTCGCCGTAGAACTCCTTCGACAGGAACAGATTCTTGAGCATCGGCGTCAATTCGTAGTTCTGATATTGGAGGACCGAGGTCATTCGGTCGATCACTTCCGCGCTCGGGTCCGAATAGACGAAGAACTCGAACAGCTTCTTGGAAACGAATCGGCTGGTCGAAGGCTGGTCGAGGATCAACCGGACGAGATCATCGCCCGTCCAAGGCCCTTTCTTCCCGAAGACGGTTTTCTCTTCGAGATCGTGGTTGGCGTAGAGGTAGCGGAACTGGCCGCTGCGGGGATCGAACGTGTAGCCTGTCAGTGCCTTGGCCGCCTCGCGCACATCATTTTCGTCGTATCCTTGGTAGGCACCCATCGCGAACAGTTCCATGATCTCGCGAGCGAGATTCTCGTTGGCGTGGCCTTTCACGTTCGAGTTGTTGTCCAGGTATCGGATCATGGCCGGATCGTGGACAACGCCGTAGAGCAGCGCGCCGAAGTTGCCCGCCGCATGTTCGCGGAAGAGCTCGTTTTGCCGGTAGATCGTGTAGGTCGTGCCGACGACGCTTTGCTGGGTGGCGAAGTGCCCATGCCAGAACAGGGTGAGTTTTTCCTGGAGGGGGCGAGGCGATTCGACCATGCGCGCGAACCACCAGCGGCGCACGCGGCCGACGTCGAGCGCGTCGGGTTGCCGGAACACCTGCTCGCGCGTCCATCCATGCCGCAGTTTGCCCGCCATCACGTCGGCGGGGATGGAGGGAGCGGCGTCGAGCGTGGCGCCCGTCGCGGGCTGCAAGGCGAAGTCGACGAGATGGTCGACGGCGCCGTGCAGACCCATCTTGTGCAGTTGATCGACTTCCGCGGGCGTACCGCCGAACCCCGCCCGCACCAAGAGATGGCGAGCCTTCGCGCGGTCCCATTGGTCCTCGGGGAGCGGTTCGAGACCACCCATCGCCGCCGCGCGCATCGCATACGTTCCGCGCGACAATTCCTTGGATTGATTCAGCAAATCGTCGATGCGGCCCTGGTTCTTCGTTTCGTAGGCGCGTTGTTCGACGGCGAACTCGGTATACCGCTGTTTGAGGGCGGCGTCGGCTTCCAGTCCGGCGATCTGTTCGGCGATGCGGGCCGCGTCGGCCGTGTCGCCGCGGGCGCTGACCAGCGACGTCGTGTCGGGGTAGGTCACGATGACCTGGGCCCAGAGCGATTTCTCCCAGCGGGCGAGCAATTCGTTCTCTTGGACGGCCCGCCTCGCCGCGATCGACTCGGCCTTCAACTTCGCGACTTCCTCGGGCGGCGCGCCCGCCTTCTCGGCAAGCGTCTTCTCCGCCGCATCCGCCTTCGCCGTCAGTACCTTTCCGTTGGCGGTCCAGATCGCTTCGAGCAGACCGCCGAGCTTGTACTCGGATTCCAGGAATCCCTCGGTCCGTTCCATGGCCGTATGCTGGTCCAGCATCATGCGATGGACCGAGTTCCTCGCGCGGTCGACGCGCTGCGCGAGCGTCTGGTCGGCCTGAGCCAGTTCGGTTTCGCGTTGCCGCACGCCTTCTTCGAGGGCCGTCTTGGGATCGGCCGTGGCGGCCGCGAGCGCGGCGCGCGCCGCGTCGAGCGCGGCTTGGGCCTTCGCGACGGCATCCCGCGCCGCGACCCATTCGTTCAGGTCCTCGGTCGCGAATCGCCGAGCGCTCACCGAAACCTCGCGCGTCGCGGCCCGCGCCATCGCCAGCGAGTCCCATTCGGTGTAGTAGGCGGAATACGCTTTCTGGGCCGCATCGAGTTCGGCCTGCGGTTCATCGCCGAACACGGCGGCGGGAATCGCCGCAATGGAGATCCAGATTAGACCCCATGCAAAAAACGTCGAAGCCGCCACGCGGGCAAACACCGTTCGTGCCGCCATGTCGCACACCCTCCCGAATACCCCACCTGACAAGGACAGATTGACCTCCAGTGTCGGACGCGTCCGAGCCGTTGTCAATCCTCGCGGCCCCCGGCGCGGGGCGCGCGTCGTCCGGCGGCGGCGGTGTTCGAGCCTTGGGGTCAGGCGAGCGTGAAGTCGGGAAGGCGCACGATCCCGCCGCCCTTGAGCGCCGACTCGTGCGCGCAGATTCCGACGCACGTCCAGTTCGCGCTGGTGACCGCGTTCGGTCGCGGGTCGCGATCGTCGATCAGCGCGCGGACGAATTCGTTGACCAGGTGCGGATGCGAGCCGCCGTGGCCGCCTCCCTGGATGAACGAGAGGTGCCCGGCGTCCTGAATCGACTGCGTGAACTTGCGGATCGGTTCCGGCAACAAATGGGCGTAGTCCGGAACGGTGACACGCGACGCGATCTCCGGCTCGGCCTTCTTCGCCGTGTGAATGACATGCTCCTCGCCCTCGACGAGCGTCCACTCGAACGACTTCCTCGTGCCGTACACGTCAAAACTCTCGCGGTACTGCCTCGCCGTGTCGTAAAGGAACCGCCAGATGTGCGCGGCGACGTCGCTATGGGCGATCTTGATGTGGCAGCTCTCGACGGCGAACCGATTCCCGCTCTTCTTCTCGATCTCTCCGCGCACCGTTCCGGAACCGAAACAGCTCACGTATTCCGCTCGGCCGTTGACGAGCCCAAGCACGGGGCTGACCACGTGCGTCGCGTAGTGCATCGGGATCATGCGCTCCCAGTAGTCGGGCCAACCGTCCATGTCCTGCGGATGGCTCGCCGCCATGTACTGCACCTTGCCGAGCTCGCCCTTGTCGTACATCTCCTTGATGAACAGGAACTCGCGGCTGTACACGACGGTTTCCGCCATCATGTACTTGAGGCCCGTCCGTTGGACCTTCTCGACGATCTGGCGGCACTCGTCGACCGTCGTCGCCATGGGCACGGTGCACATGACGTGTTTGCCGGCGTCGAGGGCGCGGAGCGACATCCACGCGTGGTCGGGGATCGGTGAATTGATATGGACGAAGTCGATTTCCGGATCGGCGAGCACGTCATCGAACCGAGCGTACCGCTTGGCGATGCCGAACAGATCGCCGACCCGGTTCATTTCCGCTTCGTTGCGCCGGCAGATGGCCGCGACATTCGCGTCCGGATGGCTCTGGTAGATCGGGATGAACTCGGCGCCGAACCCCAGCCCGACCATCGCCACGTTGACCGTCTTCGTGCCCATTGCCAGTCTCCTTCACCGTTGGATGCCCGCCCGTGCGGGGGAATTGGACCCTATGGATTACGCGATGGGCAAATGATAGGCATTGGCCGTTCGGCGCGGTAGTCGCAGGCCGCGAAAAATCGCCCATTCGGCCGGTCCGCTCGGTGGATCAACGCGGCGCGCCGGGCATTCGCCAACCGACGGGCTGGGTCCAGGCCTGTTGCTTCTGTCCCTCGAACGACGGATTCGCCGGCTCCTTCGACGCGGTGACGACAGCCCGCACGTAAAGCTCGTCGCCGCGCATCGCGTATTCCGCGGACGGGCCGGCGACGCGGGCCAGCACGGCGCCGACGTCGGTCGAATAGCGTTGGGTGACGTTGAGTTCCTTGCCGTCCGCGTCCCGAACGGGTTCGACTTTCGTGTCATGGCCCGCCCGCGTTCCGATGAACTCGGTGACGTACTCCACGCCCGGCTCGGCATCGACGGCGATCGCGAGCTTCCGATGGTCGGCGTCGAACGCGACGTCCTTGAGCGCCACGCCGCTCGAAGCGTAGAAATCGCCTCGGAACATGGCGTTGAGGATCGCGTCGGGTTCGAGCTTCCCGGCCCGCACCATGACCCAACCCCGTCCGGACGAGGCGCCCCGCGTTCCGAAGTAGTTGTGCGAGTCGTCGGTCGCCAAACCGAAGAGGGGCGGCGCGTTCATGCGCGCGAGGCGGATCGTGTTGGCGATGTCCCATTGCCGCTCGACCGACGCGTGCGTCGCGTCGCCCAGGTGGTTTACGCCGGGATGCCCGTTGTACACCTCGTAGAATCGTTCTTCGACGACCGCCGCCATGTCCTCGGCCGTCACCGCGTAATGGAAGTTCGGATGATTCAGATGCGCCAGGATCGGACGGCCCGCGCGCCGGCTCTGCTCCTCCACCGCGCGCAGATTATTCGCGATCGTCGCGCGAATCGAATCGCCGCCCCGCGGCCGAACGTATTCGACGACGTTGTTCGCGTTCACGTGGATCGGGTAACTTTGGTAATGATCGGTGATCTCCTCGGCCTCCAGCAGCAGAAACGCGCCGGGCTTCTCGAAGCGCGGGCGGAATTCCTCGAGCGTCTTGAGCCGGACTTCGGTCTTGCCTTCTTGTTCGCGCGTGACGACCCAATCGGCGCCGAACCGCTCGCGATACCGTTCGAGCCCGCCAATCGATCCGCGTTTGGCCGCCGCCTCGGTGCCGATCCATTTCTCGCCCCGCGAGAGGATGTTGTGATCGGACAGCCCAAGGAAATGGTAGCCGTTCCTGACGTACCAATCGCAAATCATCTCCGGGAAGTCGTTGCCGTCGCTCCAGAGCGAGTGCGTATGCAGGTTGCCGCGGTACCACCGCGCGGCGTCCTCCGCGCGGGCCGGACGCGTCGACACCGACCCGGCCGCCGAGAACGACGCGATCAGAGCAAGGACGAACCAAAGGGAATTCCGCATGCGGGTGGGCCTCCTCTTGTTATTCGGAACCATGAACGCTTCGCTCGGCTTCGTCCAGCGATCCGTGAACGGCGATCAGTTTGTCGAAATGGGACACGCCGAGCAACTCGTGGCCGAACCGCGAGACTCCGCAAACCGCGATGCGACCCGACCGGTCGCGCACGGCCCTCCAGATGCGCAGGAGCGTCTCGAGCATCGCCGACCCAAAATACTCGTGATCCCGAAAGTCCACGACGACGCGCGGCCGCTCGCGCGACTCGAGAACGCGCATCACTTCGGCCAGATCGCCCGCCAGCGAAGGTCCCTCGAGGCTGCCCACGTCCTCCGTGACCGCGATCACGAGGGTCGGTTGTTCCCGCACGACGACCAGTTTCTTTTCCGTTCCCATACGACGCATGGCCTCCCGTGATTCAGGATGGAACCGGGTGCGAATTCCGCCGTTTCACCATGGTGACCTGGTTTCCGCTTCGATTGAATTCGAGCATGTCGACGAACGCGCGCATGAGAAAAATGCCCCGTCCGCTCGGTCGGAGCAGGTTCTCGGGGTCGGTCGGGTCCGGCAGACCGGCCGGATCGAAGCCCGGTCCTTCGTCCCGGATCACGAACCGGCCCTCGTCGGGAGACAAACTCACGTCGACGTGGATGCGCCGGCGGCTATACGGCTCGCGCGCTCGACGCTCGTCCGCTTGCCTCCGAAACGCGTGCCCGTCTCCCTCGCGCAGGGCGGAACTGACTTCCAGGTTGCCGTGGTAGTAGGAATTGAGCAGAGCCTCTTCGAGGGCGATCGCCAGTCGGAACTGCTCGGTTTCGTCACAGAGGCCGACTCGCGACGCCTCTTGTTTGAGGAACTGCACGAGCGAACCGATCATATCGAGGTCGTTGGGCAATTCGAACCGACACTCGCTCCGCGTTCGGTGCGTCATCAATCGGAGCAGGGACTTCTCGTTCCCGGCGACTTCGAGGATCCGCCGCGTGATCTCGGCGAGGTCCTGGGCTAGATTGCGTTTCGGGACATAATGCGCCGCGCCCGACTGGATCGCTCGCACGGCGGTTTCCTCGCTGCCGACCGCCGTCATCAGGATGACCGGAATCCCCGGCCGCTCGGCTCGAACACGCCGCACCAATTCGAGGCCGTCCATCCTCGGCATCTGCAGGTCGGTCAGCACCAGATCGATCGATTGGCCCTCCGCGTCCGACTCGGCCATGCGCTCCAGCGCATCCTGGCCGTCCGGCGACTCCGAAACGCGCCAATCCGATCCTTGCGACAGAAGTTCCCGCACGAGTCGCCGGTCCGCGGCCGAGTCGTCGACGATGAGCAGATGCGGCATGCCCTTGCTTCTCCCAGGACACTGCGGCGTTACAATCGAGGACCGAACGCGTGGAAGGACGCGGCGTCCGCGCTCGGGACCCCGCCCCGCGTTCCCCATCGTTCGGCAATGTACCATAGACCCGAGGCGACTTCCCCGTCGCCCGGCGATTTTCGCGTTCGACGGTATTTGGGGAAGGGTCCGAGTCGCGCGTTTCGGGTTTCCTTCGGTTGCAATCGGGGTATCCGTCCCATGAAACTGGGATTCGTCAGCGCCATCCTACCGGAATTGTCGGTCGAGGAAGTGATCGAGTTCGCGGCCGAGACGGACTATGAGTGCGTCGAGTTGATGTGCTGGCCGGTGAGCAAGGCCGAGCGCCGGTACGCGGGCGTGACGCATGTCGACGCGGCGGATCTTGACGTCGCGCGCGGCGGACAATGGATGCGGCGCGCCGAACAGCTTGGCGTCGAGATCAGCGGACTCGGATATTATCCCAATCCGCTCGCTCCCGACCCCGACGAATCGGCTCGCTGCGTGGGCCACTTGCGCAAGGTGATCGCGGCGGCCGCGGCGCTGCGAATCCCCCGCGTCCATTCGTTCGTCGGTCGGGATTGGACACGATCGATCGAAGACAATTGGCCTCGGTTCCTGGAAACCTGGCGGCCGCTGGTCGCCGAGGCCGAACAGGCCCGCGTGCGCATCGGCATCGAGAATTGTCCGATGCGATTCTCCGGGGACGAGTGGCCGGGAGGAAAGAACCTCGCCGTCTCGCCCGCGATCTGGCGACGCATGTTCACGGACATTCCGAGCCCGTGGTTCGGGTTGAACTACGATCCGTCCCATTTCGTGTGGCAGCGGATGGACTATTTGAAGCCCCTGCGGGAATTCACCAGCCGCCTCTTCCATATCCACGCCAAGGACGTGCGGATCGACCCGCACCGTCTCGACGACGTCGGTATCCTCGCCCATCCGCTCGAATACCATGTGCCCAAGTTGCCCGGACTTGGAGACATCGACTGGGGCCGGTTCTTCTCCGTCTTGGCCGATGTCGGCTATCGGGGCCCCGTATGCGTCGAGGTGGAGGACCGGTCTTTCGAGGAGAATCTCGCGGCGCGCAAGGCATCGCTCGTCCAAAGCGCGCGTTACCTGCGCAACTTCCTGACTCGCCGCTAGTCGTAGCCACGCTCGCCAGAGCGTGGCCCGTATCGTAGCCACGCTCGCCAGAGCGTGGCCCGTATCGTAGCCACGCTCGCCAGAGCGTGGCCCGGAGTATCGACCCCATGACGGACGAAGGGCCGTGCCTTCTGAGCGCCGTCGCGCAGCGGGCATTGATCGAACGCGGCGAACTTTCGAGCCGTGAACTGGTGGCGGCGAGCTTGGCCCGCATCGCGCGGCTCGATCCCAAGCTGAACGCGATCGTGACGCTGGTGGGCGACGAGGCGATTCGCGGCGCGGCGGAAGCCGACGAGCGTCAGGCGCGGGGGGAACAACTTGGCATCCTGCACGGCCTGCCCGTTGTCCACAAGGATTTGCACGAAACGCGCGGCATACGGACGACGTACGGGTCGCCCATCCATGCCGATTTTATTCCCTCGTTCGACGCGCTGATCGTCGAGCGGCAGAGGCGAGCCGGCGCGATCGCCCTTGGA
This sequence comes from Planctomycetota bacterium, assembly GCA_016872725.1. Lineage (GTDB taxonomy): Bacteria > Planctomycetota > Planctomycetia > Pirellulales > Pirellulaceae > VGZC01. The sequence goes on along the minus strand of VGZC01000013.1, from coordinate 68,897 downwards.
AAGACGAATACGCCCGAATTCGGCGCGGGCTCCCAAACGTACAACACCGTGTTCGGCGCGACGGCCAATCCGTATGATCCCTCCAAGACGTGCGGCGGCAGCAGCGGCGGAACGGCCGTCGCCCTCGCCTGCCGCTTCGCGTCGCTCGGCGACGGCAGCGATATGGGCGGCTCGCTTCGCAACCCGGCGAGCTTCTGCAACGTCGTCGGATTGCGGCCAAGTCCAGGCCGCGTTCCCGAATGGCCCCGCGATCAGGCGTGGTTCACGCTGTCGGTCCCAGGTCCGATGGGGCGTACGGTCGAGGACACGGCCCTCCTGCTCGCCGCGATCGCGGGCCCCGACGAACGGTCGCCCATCGCCTTGCCCGATCCGGGCGCGATATTCCTCGGCGCGCTTGAAACCGATTTGCGCGGCAAACGGATCGCGTGGAGCCCGCGGTGGGGCGGGTTGCCCGTCGCGCGCGACGTCATGGCGACGTTGGAAAGGGCCGTGCCCGCGTTCGAACAGCTTGGATGCGAGGTCATTCGCGAGGACTTGGACCTGCGCGACGCCGACGAGATCTTCCTGACGCTCCGCGCCTGGTATTTTGAACGCCGATTCGCGCCGCTCGTCGAATCCCATCCCGACCGGGTCAAGGAGTCCATCGTGTGGAATGTCGAACAGGGACGCGCGCTCCGCGGATCGGACGTCGCCCGCGCGGAAGTCCTTCGAACCCGACTCTATGATCGGACGAGGGCCTTCTTTCGACGATTCGATTACGTCATTGGCCCGGTGACACAGGTTCTGCCGTTCGATATCGGCGAGCCCTATCCGCGCGACATCGACGGAGCGGCCATGGGTTCGTACGTCGAGTGGATGAAATCGTGTTATTGGATCTCCGCAACGGGACTGCCGGCCCTTTCGGTGCCCGCCGGGTTCTCGACCGGCGGACTTCCGGTCGGATTGCAGATCGTCGGCCCCTATCGTGGCGACCTGACCGTGCTCCGTTTGGGATACGCCTTCCAACAAGTGACGTCGTTCGGGTCGCGGCGTCCTCCCGCGGATTGATACGCGGCTCGCCGCGATCGAAATGGGGGTGATTGCCTGGACGGGAATATGTTACACTGCGCGCCGGTTGCCCGGATGATCTAAGACGATACGCGATCTTTCCGTCCGGCATTCCTCTCGCCGATGAGGGTCCGAGCCATGGCAATGACAAGAACCTGTCTGTTTGGAATGCGCGCCGCGGCCATCGCCGCCGTCGTCTTCGCGGGAGGCGCGCGGCACGCCGCCTTCCAGCCGCCGCCCGACGGGCCCGCGCCGCGGGAAACACGGGACGCGCCCGCCGATCGTCCTCCCGGCGAGCCGGTCGCGGTCGACGCCGCCGTGCAAGAACCCCGCGCGGAACCACCCCGCGCGGAACCACCCCGCGAAGGGGCCGTCGACGAACCGCGGACCGATCGATCTCCCCGCGATTCCTTTCCGATGATGCGCGAATTGCAGGCTCGGATCCGCGCGCTCGAATCCCGGGTCGCGGCGGCTCGGGAACGAGGCGAACCCGCCGACGAAGCGAATCACATGCTCGATGAACTGCGGCAACGGCTCCGCGCCGCCGGCCAGGAAGCCGCGCGCCGCGGATTCCGTCCGTTCGGAGAGGGCGCCGAGCGGTTTCTCGAACGGATGCGGAACCGAGTCAAGGAGTTGCGGGGCAACGCCGAACGGGCCGCCCATTCCGGACATAACGAAGAAGCCGAACGACTCGCGCGGGAGGCCGAAGAGGTCGAACGGCAGATCCTGGAAATGGAACGCGAGGGCACATTCGCGCCGGGATTGACCGAGCCCCGCCTCCACGATGCCGGCGCCCGTCCGCACGAGGAACGCGAAGCCCATCTGATCGCCGCGATCGAGAACCTCCGGGCCGCCGGCCTGCACGATCACGCCGCGCGGCTCGAACAGGAATTGCGAACGACCGACGAGGGCCGACACGCCGATCGAGGCCCGCGACTCGAACCACCCCATGGACTCGTCGATGAGCCCAAGGCGCCCGGCGATCCGATGCCCGTGATTCAGGAGCTCCGAGCGGAAATCGACAGGATGCGGCGGGAAATGGCTGAAATGCGCCAATTCATCCACGAACGGCTGGAATCCCGCGAGCCGCGGCGCGACCGGGGGGAAGGCGGGTTCGAACGGGATCAACCCGAACGGGATCAACCCGAACGGGACGGTGCGGACAACGCGGCAAAGGACCATCCGGATCGACCGCGCGAGGGACGTTGACGGCGGCGCGCGTCTTGGACGCGCGCGGTCTGTTTCGAGTGCCGAGGCTCGAGCCGCCTTGCCATCCGGTTGTTGTTTTTCTAATCCCATACCTAATTGGTAGGGATATCATAAGGTATGAGTTTGGCTATAATGCGTCCAATTGTTCGATTCGCGTGGATCGGATTTCGCTTGCGGGGCTGCGGCGAGCGAGTGAGAGTTGGCCCTGTTGAGGTTATTCGTGGGAGACCCGTGCCGTGGGAAGAAAGACCGAGGAAGTGAGCAAGACGTCAGCGATCGTCGAGTATTCGAAGGCAAATCCGAGTCATGGTCCCAAGGCCATTGTTCTCGAACTCAAGAAGCAGGGGATCGACGTCACTCGCGAGTATGTCAGCTCGATCCGCTCGAAGGCGGGCGTTTCCAAGAAGCAGAAACGCCGTCGCGGCCGTAAGTCGGTCGGAACGGTCGGCGCCGCGAAAGGCCGACGTCCCGCCAAGGCGCAATCGGCCGAAAAGGTGAACGTCGCCATCGCGAACCTGGTCGAGGCCAAGAAATTCGTGAAGTCGATCGGCGACATGGCGAAGGCCAAGCAAGCCCTCGAAGTACTCGCCAGTCTGCAATAGCCTCGCGCGCGGGGTAAACATCTTGCTTGCCGGCATCGCGACGCGCCCGGCAATCGGCTAGCGCTCCGTTCCCGCTTGCATCGAACCCGACAATCGATTTCGGCTCCATCGCCGCGTGCGGCGATGGAGCCGGAACGGCGGTGGAGTTCGTCCATGCGATGCGCTTCCGGAGTTGTTCGTTCGGCAGGCGCCGTCCGGCGCGTGATCGACGTGAAGCTGGACCGCATGCGCATCAGAACGCGCGTCGGGCGGCATCCGAGTCACTCGGCGCCCGCCGCGCGCGGAGGCCGTTCAGGATGACGAGCAGGGATGCGCCCATGTCCGCTGCGATGGCGGACCAGAGCGTCGCGCGGCCTGAGAACGTCAGGATGAGGAAGCAGGCCTTGATTCCGAGCGCGACGGCGACGTTTTGATGGACGATGCGCATCGCCCGTCGCGCATGGACGACCAGCCACGGGATGCGCGTCAGATCGTCGGTCATGAGCGCGATGTCGGCAGTCTCGATGGCGGCGGCCGTTCCGATCGCGGCCATCGCGACACCCGCGTCCGCGGCGGCCAGCGCCGGGCCGTCGTTCACGCCGTCGCCCACCATGGCGACGGGACCGATCGTGCTGCGCAATTCGTCGATTCGCGCGACCTTGTGCTCGGGAAGCGCTCCGGAAAGACAATGGTCGGCGCCGACGATTCGAGCGATCCGGTCGGCGGACTCGGCGTGATCGCCGGTAAGGAGTTCGACGTGGCGGATGCCCAGCGCGCGTAGCGCGGTGATCGTCGGCGCCGCCTCGGGGCGCGGCGTGTCGGACAGAACGAACCAGCCGAGCACTCGATCACCGTCTCCAAGGGCGACGACCGTACGGCCTCCGCCCGCGAGGCCCGCCATCGCATCGGACGAGGACCGTTCGTCGCGGGTCTTGAGCGAGACAAGGCGGGAACCGCCGAGCCATAGGGCGCGGCCCTCGACCGTGCCCTCGACGCCCATTCCGCCGAGTTGTCGGTCGAATGTCGCACGGATGCCGGTGAGTCCCTGTTCTTTCGCCGCGGCGCGGATCGCGCGGGCGACCGGGTGGTGGCTGCGCGACTCCAAGCCGGACGCCCATGCGAGCAGTTCCGTCGGGTCGGCGTCGGCGAGCGGGACAACGCGTTCCAAGGTCGGATGGCCCGTGGTCAATGTTCCCGTCTTATCGAAGGCGATCGCGCGAATCCGCGCGCACGCTTCAAGATACCGACCGCCTTTGATCAGAACGCCCGCGCGCGCCGCGGCGGCGAGTGCGGAGATGAGCGTGACGGGTGTCGAAATCACGAGCGCGCAGGGGCATGCGATGACGAGCAGGACGAGCGATTCGTAGAATGCGCTGGTCCACGGGCGAAGGCCGGCCGCCGGCGGCACGACGGCGCATAGGGCGGCCAGGCCGATGACGGCGGGCGTATACCATCGCGCGAACGACTCGACGAATTGCTCCGCGGGCGCTTTCCTCGCGCGCCCCTCCTCGATCATGCGGAGGATCCCGGCGACGATCGTATCGTCGGAACGCCGAGTCACCCGGATTTCGATCGACCCGTCGACGGGGATCGTCGCGGCGTAGACCTCGTCACCGGCCGTCTTGCCCGCGGGTTGGGATTCGCCGGTGATCGGGCCTTGATCGACGGACGCATCACCGACGAGAACGATCCCGTCCACGGGGATGCGTTCGGAGGCGTAAACAAGAACGCGGTCGCCCGGCTCGATCGCTCCGACGGGCACTTCGTCCCATGCCCCGTTCCGATCGGCGTTCCAACGACGCGCGGTCGGCGGTGTCATGGCCATCAGTGCGCGGATCGCGCGGCGGGCGCGTTCGAGGCTCCACTGGTCGAGCAGATGGGCGAGCGCGAAGAGGAAGGAAACGGTCGCCGCTTCGACCCAGTCCCCGAGCCCGACGGCGCCGGCGACGGCGAGCGTCACGAGGACGTTCATGTCGGCGCGCGCGGATCGAATGGCGGCGATGACCCGGCCCGCGATCAACGAGAAACCCGCGGCGATCGCGAGGGCGAAGGCGGATTTCGCCGTCCAATCGGGCGCGGAGCCCTCCGCGGCGCCGATCGCGACGGTGAGACCGCTTCGCGCCGCGTGCCAACCGATCCCCGCCGCGACACCGAGCGCGCTCAGCGCGGTCCCCGCGACGCGGCCTCGGGACAGCTCGCGGAACTCGACGCCGGCTTCCCACGGCCGAATACGGTAACCGGTCGCCGACGCCGCGCCGAGGATCTCGCGGGGCGTGGTGCGATCGGGCCGATACATGACGTCCATCCGCGCGCGGAGGATGTCGAAGTCGATGGAGACAACGCCTTTCCTCGCATGCAACACCCGCCGAAGGGCCTCGCATTCCTCGGCGCAATCCATGTCGGCCACATGGTACCGCGCGCATGCGACAGGACGGCTCGAATCCACCGCTTCGCTCTCCTCCATCACGTCCACGTCCATCACGGTCGACGGCCGAGCGATCGGGGACGCCACACGCGCCGCGATCAACGGCGGCGCAGGGCGGATGCCGCATCCCGGGCGAAATAGGTCAGGATCCCGTCGGCGCCGGCACGCTTGAAGGCGAGCAGGCTTTCGAGCATGACGGCGTCGCGGTCCAGCCATCCTCGCTCCGATGCGGCGGCGAGCATCGCGTATTCCCCGCTCACCTGATAGACGAACGTCGGTACCCGCAGCTCCTCTTTGACCCGCCGTACGATGTCCAGGTACGGCATGCCCGGTTTCACCATCACCATGTCGGCGCCCTCGGCGATGTCGAGCGCCGTTTCGCGGATCGCTTCGTCGGTGTTCGCCGGATCCATCTGATAGGTCTTCTTGGTTCCTTTGCCGAGCTGGGCCGACGAGCCGACCGCGTCGCGGAACGGCCCATAGAACGCGGATGCGTACTTCGCCGAATAGGCGAGGATCGCGAGGCCGGAAAAGCCGCCGTCATCGAGGGCGCGCCGGATCGCGCCGACGCGCCCGTCCATCATGTCGGAGGGCGCGAGCACATCGCATCCCGCCTCGGCCTGATTGACCGCCTGGCGGCACAGGGCGTCGAGCGTCGCATCGTTGGCGACGTCGCCGTCGATCAGCAGGCCGTCGTGCCCGTGCGACGTGTAGGGATCGAGGGCCACATCGCAAATGACGCCGATGTCCGGTACGGCCGCCTTCACAGCGCGGACGGCGCGGCAGACGAGGTTGTCCGGACGAAACGCCTCGCGGCCGTCGTCCGTCTTGAGGTTCGGATCGGTCGCGGGAAAGAGGGCGACGGCCGGAATGCCCAGATCCCGCGCCTTGCCGGTCTCCTCGACAAGCCTCGCGATCGAATACCGGAACACGCCCGGCATCGAGGGAATGGATGACGTACAAGTGTCACCATCAACGACAAACACGGGCCAGATCAGATCGGAGGCCGACAGCCGGTGTTCGGCGACGAGGTCGCGGAGCCAAGCCGTGCGCCGAGTGCGGCGGGGGCGGGTCGAGGGGTAGGCGGCTTGGAACGCGGGTGTGAATCGGCTCATCGAACGGCGCTCGGTCGGGTGTCGATGCATCGGGACGCGAAACAACGTGCGGGACGCGACGCTCATTGTAGACAGGCGGCGTGCGGATCGTACACTAATCCCGGCACCTTACGTCCCCCAAGCGGCATTTTCCCTTGAAAATGCCGCCTAAACTCGACCACCAGAGAGACTACACCCGGTCCCAGGAACACGTGCGCGGCCCCTTCGCGCCAGCCGTAGAAGCACCATTCGTGGTTGCCCATGAAATCCCCTATGGGTAGCCGTGTGGAACTGCGAAGTAGCGCCCCTTCGAGGTCGGCCGCGACGTAGACGACACCCGTCTTGGCCTCGGGGTTGATCTCGATGCGTTCGACGAACGCCTCGACCAACTGGCGGTCCTTCAGGTCGACCGTCGTTCGCGTCGCCAGGTCGTCGAGGTGGGCGAGTTGTTCGAGCGCCCAGGTCCGCAGTTCCTTCTCGGTCAACCGGGCGACGCTCGGCGGCATCCCGCTGAGGACGAAGTTGGTCGTCATCGTCGGGCGCTTCCGCCTTCGCCTCATCGACCTGCTTGAAACGGCCGGCGTGCCGGCACTGGCGGGCGACGTACTTGAGCACGCCGCGCTGGACAATCGTGTGGATCAGCGTTTTGGCCGACGCCCCCTTCGCGGGATCGTACTTCGGCGGCTTGCTGACCAGGTGCAGCAGCACTTCCTGGGCGACGTCCCCATAATCGACGTACTTCGGACAGCGCTTCTCGGCTTCGTGAAGCGCTATCGAATTGGCGTACTCAATCAGTTCGGGCGTCAGTTCGAGCTCGCGCGGTTCGGAGTCATCCATTCAAACCTCCTCGCCGCGTTCGAGCCGTTCCTGAATGTCGTCGCAGAGCGTGAACGTGATGACGGCCGGCTTGATGTCGAACTTGCCATCGTCGCCCGTCACGCCGCGCGGCGGAAACCGATGCATGACGAACAACTGGTCGTCGTCCCGAACGCGCCGGCCGTACTTCCGCGACTCGCGCTCCGCCGCCTCGCGTAGCGGGCGCTTGAAGTCGGCGTACCGGCAGCCGAGCGCCACGCACATCGCGGCGTAGGGCGTGAAGAGTTCGCAGTCCTCGAAATGCTGCGCGGCCTCATCAACGTCCGCCCGCGACCAGGCGTCGGGGTCGGCCGGCGTCACGATGGCGTTGCGGATCAGCAACTCGAGCGACTCCGGCCGGCAGTCGTAGCCCCGCGACCGCAGGTGGTTGGCCGCGACGACCAACGGCATCGGGAACATCCGCTCCCGCTCCTCCTCGACCACCTGGACGAAGACAGGGTCCGCGCCCGCCAACGGCATGGCCGTCAGCTCAATGTACTCGTCGAAGGTCAATCCCGTACCCATGCTCTCTCCTCCTATTCAGGTGAATCCGCTGGTGGGCACCTTGCCCGTCTATCTCCTTATTTCCTGCGGCGGGGAAGATTCGTAAAAACACGGCCAGAAAATTTTCTCCCCGCCCTTGACAGATGATTGTGCTGAGATTCCTGACCGGCTAGAATTCCTCCGACTACTGAGGGATCGATTCTTTTTGCCGAGGTTGGAACATGAAGCCTACTCGGGGTTTAGCGTGTCCGGTGATGGTCCCTTCCAGCATCGACTGGCACCGCGATTATTCCTCGCTAACCCTCGGCCAACTCGTTGCCATGCCGCCTGAGGAGCTAGCTGCGGTCGACCCGCTGGCGATGAACCTGATCGTCGCCAAGGGCATCCCCTCGCTGGCCGACCTCAACATTCGCCGTTACCAAGAGATCGTGAACGGATGGGTGGCGGACTTCAGCCAACGCTGCCTCCCGCAGTGGGAACCGTACTTTCACGAGTCGCCGCAGGATTTCGCCAGCGACATCCGTTACTTCCGGTTGGGCATGGTTTGCCAGTACCTCGAACTGGAGGTTGGCATCCAGTACAACCGCGACCAGCGAGAAGCAAAGGGCATCGTCTATACCAACCCCTCTGACCTGTTTCTCAACGGCGTACTCGACACCCGTGAAGGCACGTGCGGCAACATGGCTGCGCTGCAAGTCGCTTTCGGGTGGCGTTTGGGTTGGCCAGTCTCGCTCGCATGCGTCAATTCTCATTACATCCTGCGTTTCGATGACGGCGAGGCGATCTACAACATCGAAGCGACACAGTCAGGGTACGGCGGATTCAAGTCTGATCCCGACGAGTACCTGATCGAGACGAGAAGGCTTCCGCCAATCGCCATCGAATGCGGTTCCGATTTGCGGGCGCTCCGCCCGCATGAAGTGCTCGGTTCCTTCGTCGGCCTGCGTGGTCGCCATATCCAAGACGTCGGAAAGCACGAAGGCGACGACGCTAAGATTCTTGAGTCGGAAACGGATTGGCTCCTGGCGCGCCAACTCTTTCCCGCGAACCGCGTGCTGTACAAGAACCAGATGGTCGTTTCCAGCATGCGCGGCGCTGAGCTCTTCGAGCCGCACGAGGCGGGCCATCCGAATACTTACGCGGCGTGCTTGGACGAAATCCGCTTCCGCCGTTTCGACGAACGGTCGGCGAGTGAAAATCACAAGCCGTCGCCTCAAGCCATCGGCGACCTGTTCAACATATTGGAGGTCAGACAATGACTACTACCGCCCCAGTAAACCGCTTTCCGAAATATCGTCCCCGAAATCGAGTTGTCCAGTTCTCGTCGCTCTTCGATCGCGCTGACGATCCGTTGGGCTTCGAGGCCGGTGACGCCAATGTCTACCGGTACGTTGGCAATTCACCGACCAACATGATCGATCCAACTGGACTCGATGGTCAGAAAACTGTGGAAACAGGAATTAAGGGGATCAAGTTCTTCATCGAGTGGCTCCCCAATCGAAATACAGGCGAGATCAAGATTCTTACGAAGAAAGGTGCTGAACTCGCAATCGCGAAATGGGTGCTCAATCCCACAACCGGTGAACTCACATGCAATGTCGTCGAGACACACGCCAAGAAGGTGTTGCCTGGCGTAGCCCAGTCAACGCTCAAGAAAATCATGCCCAAGTTGATTACCGAGATGACGAAGAATGCTCAGCGGATTGGAGGTACATGGGTAATCACGCGCCTTGCCGACCCAGCGAAAACAGGAGGTCGGCTGGGGCTTGGACGTGCTGCCGGCAACGCGGGTCGATTTGGCCTAGGTATGGCTTTCGCAACCATCATGACGTGGTTTTCGCTTGAAAATACGTGCCAAGCCGCCGAAATTCCACGTCCTATTCGCCAAGATATTGATCTGGAGGCGCTTGGCTTGACTGACGAAGAATTGCTGGAGCTGTCGGATTCCCTGGAGGGCACGCTGTCTGAAGAGCATCAGAGGTGGCTGGAGGAAGCATATCAACGACGGTTGCGCCGAGAACAGGAAGCAGTAGCCAGATAAACACCAAGTATGACGGCTATTTCAACGACCACTATCACAGTTCTTAGTGCTGCGTGCGGCCGGCGTCCCCTTGGCTTTGATGTCGATCGTGAAAGTCTTTACAGGAACCTCGAGATCGGGCCGGACTCAGAGGGCATCACGGTAACCCAGCGTGACGAACTGGTTGGTGTCATCACAGGCGAACTGGTTGACTGGAACGCGGGAGAGCCGGGGCCCCCACGCATCAAGTTGCATTGGGTTTGCCCGCAATGTGGACTGGAGCAGTGGGAAGATTGGTTGCCTGATTCGCCCTGCCCAATGCTTTGCGGTTCCAATTGCCCGTGTATCGACAAGTGGTTGGTACGCTGGCCGCGCAACGGAGAGGATTGATGTAGTTTCGCTTTAGCTTTTGGGGCAATGCACCTTTCCCCGTTCCCACGTGAACTCTATCTTCTCCACACGGCTACCCATCCTGTCCTTCCGCGTGAGAACGGGGTGCTCTTTGACCCAGATGATCGCCTGCGAGAAGTAAAGCCCAGTCACCTTCAGCACGGGCGGGTAGTTGGCGCAGTTGGCATACCCGCCCAGATGTAGAAAGCGCGACCGGGCTGGAGCACGCGGGCCAGGTTGCCAAACCAAGCATGCAGCAATTGGTCGAACGCTTCGTCCGAAACGAAGTCGTTCTCAAGCGGCCGGTCTTTCGCCCGCATCTTCCGGTGGGTCGCCTTGGCCTTTTCAGGATGGCGTTTTCCTGTCGCATCATTTTCCGACTGCCCGGCTACCCCGCGTAGGTGTTGATCTGCGGTTGACCGTCGCTTACGGACCTGGATAAAATTACCAGCACAACATTAAAATTGCTGGTGTAATTATCCATGATCAGGAAGCGCCCCCAGCCCCGCCTCCCCGGGGAAATCGCCAGGCTCCTTCGTGAGCACGGAGGGGTGCTGCGCACAGGCCAAGCCCTCGAAGCTGGGATACATCCGCGGACGCTTTACGAGCTGCGAGATGCTGGCGTCCTTGAGCAGCTAAGCCGCGGCCTTTACCGTTTCGCGGATGCGCCACCCCTTTCCAATCCTGATCTGGTGACGGTGGCCCTTCGCGTCCCGCAAGGCGTCGTGTGCCTCATTTCCGCGCTGGCCTTTCACGAACTCACCACGCAGGTTCCCCATGAGATTCAGCTTGCACTCCCTCGCGGCGCCGAGCCGCCGCGAATCGAGCATCCCCCTGTTCGCACGTTCTGGTTCACGCGCAAGGCATTTGAAGCGGGCATCGAGGTCCACCAACTCGACAGAAACCGCGTACGAATCTACAGCCCCGAGAAAACACTAGTCGATTGCTTCAAGTACCGCAACAAGCTCGGCCTCGATACGGCCTTGGAAGCCCTCCGGTTCTACAAGGAGCGACGGCGGGTGAAGATTGACGCGCTGATCAACTTCGCCAAGGTCTGCCGCGTCGCCAATGTGATTCGTCCCTACTTGGAGGCGGTGCTATGAAGAAACACCGCATTTCAGATCTTGCCGCCTCGGTTCGCCACCGCCTCCAGAACAATGCCAAGAAAACCGGCCGGCCGTTTCAGGAGGTACTCCAGTATTTCGCGATGGAACGGTTTCTCTACCGCCTCTCCGAATCGCCCCATGTCGAGAACTTCATACTCAAGGGCGCACTCATGTTCGTCGCGTGGCACGCCCCGGCGAGCCGTCCGACCAAGGACATCGATTTCCTTGCCCGTATGAACAATTCGGCAGAGTCAATCGGATTATCCCACAATCCTCGACTTCTCCCGCCCGCGCCTCTACGGATACCCTCGTGAAACCGTCATCGCCGAGAAATTCGAGGTCATGGTGAAACTTGGTCAGTTGAATAGCCGGATGAAGGACTTCTTCGACATACTACTCCTTTCTCGCCAGTACGAGTTCTCTGGCGTCACTCTTGCAACAGCGATCGTCAAGACGTTCTCGCGTCGAAAAACACCCCTCGACCTTCCACCCGTCGCGTTTTCCGAATCGTTCAGCAGCCATCCACAAAGGACCGTCCAGTGGAGTGCATTTCTCCGGAAACCCAAGCTGGCGGCTCCAGCTGTGGACTTCTCCGGGGCAATTGCTGACATCCGCGGCTTCTTGCTTCCGCCTTCCGAGGCGGCCCGCGACAACCGTCATTTTCCCCCACGATGGTCGCCGCCAGGCCCTTGGGTGCCGCTCTGATTCTCCGAAAACGCGGACAGCACCGAACCGCTGAGCGCCCCCGTCGGCCGATTGTTTTCCGGGCGGCGAGGTGGACACGATGGCCGGTTGCCGCCGTGGTCACGCTCAAGGTGCTTGTGAACGTCGAGACGCTCAATCTGGGCATCAAGGGATTCTCCGGTTCGCGGCTCGAGGAGTTGGCCGCGCTGCCGAAGCTCACGCACCTCTGGCTGGGTGCCTATCACGATTACGTACCGGCCGAGCACTTCAGCAAGCTGGCCGGTTTCCCGGCGCTGCGATTCCTGGGAATCGGAGGCGCGAGCGACTCGCATCTCGCGGAAATCGGGCGCCTGAGTCAGATCGATAGCCTTTCCCTTTTCGATCTCAACGCAGCTGCGACCGGGACCGGCCTGGCTTCGCTGCAATCGCTCGACAAGCTGCGCAGCCTCACGATCTACCGCACGAAACTCAGCCCCGAGCATCTGGCCGCGCTCGCCCGTCTGACGCGGCTCGAGCAACTTGAGCTGCACGACACCGATATCGACTCCGCTGGCGTCCAGCGTCTGACGCAAGCACTGCCCAAGTGCAAGGTCCAAGTCACGCCGCCACTGGCCGATGGTGCTTCGCCGAAGGTTGCCGAACCACGGGTCAAGGAGTGAACACGTGTCGTCACCAATTGACCAACTGGGCGATTTCACCCTGCTCGACTGCCTCGGTCGCGGCGGCATGGGGGCGGTCTATCGGGCGCGGCGTCAGACAACCGGCGAGATCGTGGCGATCAAGACCTTGCCGGCGGCCCTGCGAAATGATCCGCAGACGCTTGGCCGGTTGCGGCGGGAGTTGCGGGCCGCGAGCGAACTCGAACACGTCAACATCGTGCGGACGTTCGCCATCGAAGACACACCGCAGGGTCCCGTGCTGGTCATGGAATACGCCGAGGGTGTGAACCTTCAGGACCGGGTCGAGCGCGACGGGACGCTGCCAGCGGAAGCGGCCGTTGAAATGGTCCGTCAAGCGGCGTTGGGGCTGGGGCACGCGCACGAGCGGGGCGTGGTGCATCGCGATGTCAAACCGTCGAATCTTGTGGTCGGACCGGATGGCCGCGTTCGCGTGCTTGATTTTGGAATCGCCCGGATGGCGCAGTCCACTTCCGTGGAAGCCAGCACGTTGACGGAACTGACTCAGTCCGGCGCGGTGCTGGGAACCGTGGATTTCATGGCGCCGGAGCAGGCGTTCGACAGCAAATCGGTGGACGGCCGCGCCGATATTTACAGCCTGGGCTGCACGCTGTACTTCCTGATCCATGGCGTGCCGCCGTTTCGCGGCGAAACGGCCGTGGAGACGCTCCTGGCGCACAGCGAGGCTCCTATTCCTTTGTTGGAAGCGCAAGGCGCGCGGCGATTGCGCCGAGGATTGGAGGCCATTTATCGCCGCATGCTTGCCAAGAAGCCGGGCGATCGATTCGCGACGATGGCCGAACTGGTCGCCGCCTTCGACCGTCTGGCGCAGTCGATCGTCCGGGCCCAAGCCCGCGCGCGGCATGCGGTGACGGCAGCGCTGATGAGCCTTGCGGGCTGCGCTCTTCTGTTCGCAGTGGCCCTGGCGCAAGGACGGGTCGTGCCGCCGCCTGATCCGGCGAAGATCAGGATCGATGTCGCCACGCTTCCGTCGCCGGAAAGCACGCCGGCCGCCTGGTCGTCCCTGGACTGGCAACCTCACCCCGAAAAGAAACAGCCGATTCGAGGCCTGATCGCCTATCCGCCCAATTTGCCAGGTGGGACGACCTGGCAACTGGAGACCCGTCAGCCGCGCACGCAGATAACGTCGATGGCGTGGAGCCACAACGGGACACGCCTGTATTACGGAACGCTCGTAGGACAGCTTTGGGTCTACGATGTCGGCAATCTGAAACTGCTGGGGATCTTCCCGCTCGCTTCCCAGGCCATCATGGCCATCGCCGTGCATCCCAATAATCAGCTCATCGCCACGATCGAGAGCGGCGCCGCGTCCATTCGGTTCTGGAACGCGGACTTCGCACGGGGCGCCACACTGACCGGGCATGAGCAGGCGGTCACGGACATCGCCTGGTCGCCCGACGGCAAGCTGCTCGCGTCTTCCGGCGCGGATGTACCTCAATATCAACGCTGCGCATCGCTACGGCCGGACCGGCGGTTTGCATTGGCGACCCGACGGAACGGGATTCGCGTCGAGTCACAGCGATGGCACGGTGCGTCTCTGGGATCGCGAAGGCCGATTGCTCAAGACCATGGAGGGACATCAAGCGGGGCTGTATGTCGAATCGGTGCGCTGGAGCCGCGACGGCACTCGCCTGGCAACATCCTCACCAAGGATTCGGCGGGCGGCATGGGCATGTCGTCGGTGGCGGAGTTCCTCCAAACGCAGCGAGTGCGGATTTACGAGTAACGGATGGAAGCTCGAACGTCGAAACCGGAATCACGAACCCTGGAGCGCGTGCTTCGCGCGGGATCGGTCGTCTTGGTCTTGGCAGTCGTCATCTGTGCGGGGATCGAGACCGCCCGGCGCGTGGCGGCGCGGCGCCAGTTGGAACAGGCGGAGCGCGCAGTGCGGATGCTGCTGGAGGCGCCGCCCGAAGAGTTGCCTGGTGCGATTCAGGCGATCGAGCAGCACTGGGAATGGACCGCGCCGCTGCTCGAAACGATTCGAGACCGCGAGGGCAACACCGCACGGCGACAATTGAGCATCGACCTTGCGCGGTATCGGTTGCAGGAGGACGTTGCCGACTTCATCGACCGGCTGCTGAATTGTTCCTCCGCTCAATTGGTCCATTACGCGGCGGTCCTTTCGGCTCCCCGGGGCGACGTAACAGACCGGTTGTGGTCGGTGGCGGAGGATGCCGGACTGCGCGCCGTGGTGCTGGCCCGCCTGGGAAAATCCGCCGAGGCACAGGCCGATCTCGAATCGTTGCGGCAACGATCGACGAATGATATCGCCACAGTCGCGTACTACACGGCGCTGGCGACGGCTTACCTGGGGCAGGAATCCGCGGCCCTGGCCGACCTGGAGTCGGCCCTGGAATCCGCGGACGAAGGCCTGCTCTACAACGCGAGCTGCGCGTACTCACTGCTGGCTGGGCATGTGGCAAGCACGGACCCCGACCGGGCGCGGAAGTATGCCGATCGGGCCGTAACGCTGCTGGACCAATCACTGGCCACGGGATTTCGCGACTTCAGAAACATCGACTCCGATCCCGACCTGGACCCGATTCGCAGCCATCCGAACTTTCACGACGGCCTGGACCGACTGCACTGGCGCTGGTGTTTTCCGTTCGCATCGATCGTACGTGACGATTGGGAAACGGCGATGGCGGAAGGGGGCACGCCCGAGGAACATCTCGGCGCTTGCCAGCGATTGGCCGAACAGGGTTTTCGTCCCCTATCGCTGTCCGTCGCGTCATCCGATGTCGACGAGGCCATGCGGGGCGTGTCGGCCTGGTATCGGCCCCGCGCGGCCGAGCAGGAAGTTCGATCGTGGGCGGGCCGCGAGGCCGTGATGCTCGCCCTGTCGGAATCGCCCTCAACCGATGTGGACCGACGGAATGACGCGCTGCGCGGCCGGTCGGATCCCGACTTGCGGAGCGGGTTGATCCACTTCGCCGCGCGCCTCGGACCGTCTCCCGATTCCTGGATCGACCGTCTGGGTTCCGAATCGGATCCGGCCATTCGAGCCGCAATCGTTCAGCTTCTGGGCGAGTTCTCGATCGAACAGCTTCCCGCGCCGCGCCGCGAGGCGCTGGTGCCCGGATTGCTGGATCTCTACCGCGGTGATCCGGACCGCGAGGTACATGGTTCGGTTCGCTGGCTGCTAGGACAATGGGGCCGACGAGATCGGTTGGACGCCGTCGATGCGGAGTTAGCCGCCGCCGGCAGGCCCGAGGGGCGGCAATGGTACGTCAACGGACAAGGCGTGACGATGGTCGTGTTACCCAGTCCGGCGGAATGCCTATGTGGCTCGCCGGTCACCGAAGAGGGACGACAGGACGACGAAAGTGTCCAACGGCTTCGGGTCGAGACGCCGTTTTCCCTTTCGGCCAATGAGGTGACCGTGGGCCAGTTCGAGCGATTCCTGCAGGATCAACCGGCGTTTCGCCCGCAGTTCGCGCCATCGAATGAATCCGACAAGTCCGCAGCGCAAACGGGCGTCAGCTGGTACGCGGCGGCCGCATTCTGCAACTGGCTGAGCCGCCAGGAAGGCATCCCCGAGAATCAATGGTGCTACCAGCCCAACGATTCGGGCCAGTTCGATGACGGAATGAAGGTGGCGCCAGGCTTCCAGCGGCGGCGCGGTTATCGGCTGCCGACGGAGGTCGAATGGGAATATGCCTGCCGGGCGGCGACGGATACGGCTTTCAGCTTCGGTCACGGCACGGATTGGTTACCGAACTATGGCTGGTTCAAGCAAAACAGCGGCTTGCGCGTGCAGCTCGTCGGAATGTTGAAGCCGAACCGCTGGGGATTGTTCGACATGCACGGGAACGTCGCGGAATGGTGCCACGACGGATACCGCACGAACATCGCCGGCCGCTCAAACGAAACCCTCGCGGACAACGCGGCGATCGCGGACGGCTCAGGCCGCGTCCTGCGGGGCGGTTCGTTCTTGAACCTTTCCCGATTCGTTCGCTGTGCTTCGCGGCAGTCCGCTCCGCCGGGGAGTCGGCATGCGATCCACGGATTCAGAATCGCGCGGACCGAACCGAACGAACGCGGCACGACGGTCGCGTCGGCGGAAAACACGGGGGAGGCGACTGGCGGCGCTGCGGCGGCGGCACGGGGCCCCGTCTTGCCAGCGTGGAGACTGCCTCCGGGCTCGCCCCTGCCGGCCCTCGCGCCGTTCGATGCCCGGCAGGTGAAGCAGTATCAGCAGGCCTGGGCCAGCCATCTGGCGGTTCCGATCGAGTTTACCAATTCGGTCGGAATGCAGGTCGGCATACCGTTGGGACACGGTGCCTGACCAAGGCAGCGTGGCGATTGGCTTTCGCGTTATCCTGCAGATCGAGGAGTCGTCGATACGGCTCGCGTCCGCTGCCGCAAGACAAATGTCCTCTGCGCAACTGGCGGCCACTGCGCGGGACACTGAAGCGCCGCCAACGGCTCGGGCACTGCCGACGGGTCTGCCGCCAGGGAGTGAACCCCCGCCGGCGGCCGCGCCGTTCGATGCCGTTGCGGCGCGCAATTACCAGCAGGCGTGGGCCACCCACCTTGGCGAGCCGATGGAGACAACAGTGACCAGGCCGTCGAGTTCTGTCTCAGGCTCTCTGCGACGGCTGTGGAACGAAGCGCCGGGCGCGTCTATCGGCTTCCGACTGAGGCCGAATGGGAATTTGCGTGTCGCGCTTGCACGACGACCCGCTGGTGCTGCGGCGACGATGAGGTCCAGCTTGCCGATCACGCCCGGTTCGGCCAGAACTCGAATGAGAGGACTCACGCCGTTGCAGAGAAGACGCCCAATGCCTTTGGACTCTTCGACATGCATGGGAACAATAAGGGTCACCAATACGATTGGGCTTAGCCGCTACAAGATCACGCGCGGCCAGTATTGACTGTTTGTGGACGACACTCGTTACATCTTGGCGGTCGAGTGAGGTGCCTGGGGCGGTGGCGGCACCGTCGATGGAGAGTGAGCCAATCGCAGCAGGACTTCTGAATTGGTGACTTCGGCTTTCCGCAGACGGACGAGCGCCCGCCCGCAATCGTCTCGTGGAATGACGCAGTTGCCGTCGCCCGCTGGCTGACTGAGCCGCAGGACCATTCTGACTCCGCGCTTTTAGCCGTGAGTGGGGTTACCGGAGCATTCGACGAAAAGTAGTGCGGGAATAGAAAGAAATGTAGTGCTCCCGACCATCAAGATTCGGTATAGTCTGGTTTCGACGACGAGACATTCGGCTTCAGAGCCGACGCTTTGCGCGTCTTCCCGGTTGCCATCGACGACTCAATTCGCCATAAACACTGTTAAGTGATCGCGTCCCCGTAGCTCAATTGGATAGAGCGTCGGCCTCCGGAGCCGAAGGTTACAGGTTCGAATCCTGTCGGGGATACTTTCATCCTTCCGCCTTGTTCGCCGGTGCAACGCGATGCAGGGCGGCCACGCTCGGTGCGAAACGTCCTAGCGACGTTGGGGTTTACGGCGATCCTCGGGTCGCCGTTTTCGTTGCGCTCGTCGGCGTCGTCGGTGCAATCTGACGCGACCCGTAGCGTTTGCGACGCGGTGCGTTCGGCACCCTTTTTGGGCACCGCACATCAACAGCAAGACCGTTTCGTGGCATTCCTGGGCCGACGTGAAGGCCGACTTCGCCAGTGCCAGCATCGTCGGCAACTGCGTCGTGTTCAACATCGGTGGGAACAAGTGCCGTCTGGTCACTCGCATTCTGAACCCCAGCCAGAAGGTCCTCGTTCTCAAGGTGATGACCCACGGAGAATACGACGAGGACAAGTGGAAGGAAGAGCGGGGGTGCTACGAGCCACCACCGCGGAAGCCCACAGCCAAGCGACCCAAACCCGGAACGATCGGGCCTCCCAAACGTAAGCGGAGACAGAAGATGGCGACCAAGACCCAATTCGGCTTAGAAGCCTAATGACGGCGAGGAGACGCACCTCGACGGGCTCAGTGATCTCGTCGCCGTTTACGAGGACGAGCATCATGCCATTGAGCCGGCATCGGACGCTGATATGCTTCGTCATCTGCTCGAAGCCAAGGGCGTCACGCAGGCGCAACTGAGTCAGGCGGCGGGCATCGCCAAGTCCACGATCTCGGAGGTTCTGGCCGGAAAGAAACCGTTCAACCGCCAGGTGATTCGCAAGCTGGCCGACCACTTCAAGGTTGATGTGAGCGTCTTGGCGAGCAATCTGTGAGCAACGTGCCGGATGATCTTCCGCCTCTCCGCTCTTTGCCCGCGTCGAGAATTCGAATGCCAAGCACTGGACATTGCGGAAAGCGCTCCGTATCGTCGCGGCGGGTCTTTCCGACTAAGATACGGCTGGGGTCCCGAGAGGGGGTCGAGCTCGTTTCGGACTCGACTGGTTCCTATTCCGCGAATCCCGCGGCGTTTTTGCGATGCGTGCCATCCACGAGTCCGTGAACGGCCTTTCGTCGCCCGAATCCAAGATCGCCCTGTTTCGGTCGCTTTTCCAAGGGCGCGACGACGTCTATCCGCGGCGGTTCGAAAGCCGTCGAACGGGCCAATCGGGATACCAACCGGCATGCGCCCGCGAATGGGCGCCGGGCATCTGCGGCAAGCCCAAGATCCGGTGTGCCCACTGCGCGCATCGCGAGTTCCTTCCCGTGACGGACGAAGTCATCCGGCAACACCTTTTGGGTCGCGACGGCGCCGGGCGTGATTTTGTCATGGGCGTATACCCCATGCTGCGCGACGAGAGTTGCCGTTTCCTCGCGGTCGATTTTGATAAGGACCATTGGCGTGAAGACGCGATCGCGTATTTGGAATCGTGTCGGCGACTGGATGTTCCGGCCGCGTTGGAGCGTTCCCGATCGGGTAACGGCGGCCACGTGTGGATTTTCTTCGACGAGCCCGTTCCGGCCGGGCTCGCGCGCCGACTCGGAACGCACATCCTCACCGAGACCATGGAAACGCGGCCCGATGTCGGGCTGGACTCGTACGATCGGTTCTTCCCCAACCAGGACACATTGCCTCAAGGCGGGTTCGGCAATCTGATCGCGCTCCCCTTGCAGAAGGGCCCGCGGGAACGGGGCAACAGCGTATTTCTCGATGAGCGGGGGCTGGTCCGCGCCGATCAGTGGGCCTTCCTGGCGGCGATCGCGAGATTGGAGCGGTCCGCGGCCGAGGCGATCGTCCGGGATGGGGAACGGCGGGGCCGGATTGTCGGCGTGCGCACGATTCCGACCGACGAGGACGACGCCGAGCCTTGGGCCGCGCCGGCGTCGGGGCGTCCGAGGGAGCGGCCGATCGCCGGCCCGCGGCCCAAGAGCCTCGACATGCTCCTCGCCGATCAGATCTACATCGCGAAAGCGTCCCTGACGCCCGCCCTGGAAAACCGGCTGGTGCGCCTCGCCGCGTTTCAGAACCCCGAATTCCACAAAGCGCAGGCGATGCGCCTTCCGACGCACGCGAAGCCGCGGATCATCGGTTGCGCCGAGATGCACGCGCATCACATCGGGCTGCCCCGCGGGTGCCTTGAAGATGTCGGCAAGCTCTGCGCCGACTTGGGGATCGCCCTCGTCGTTCGCGACGAACGATGCGCGGGGGCGCCGCTCGACGTCGTATTCCAAGGCGAACTGCGCGCCGAGCAGCGGACGGCCGCGCGGCGCATGCTGGAACATGAAATCGGCGTGCTGGCCGCCACGACGGCGTTCGGCAAGACGGTTGTCGCCGCGTGGCTCATCGCCCAGCGGCGCGTCAACACATTGATCCTCGTGCATCGCCGCCAGTTGCAGGAACAATGGGTGGAACGGTTGTCCGCGTTCCTCGGCGTACCCGCGCGCGGGATCGGCCGCGTGGGGGGCGGACGCATGAAACGCACCGGCTCCTTGGATGTCGCCGTGATTCAAAGCATGATTCACAAGGGCGTGGTCGACGACTGCGTGGGCGAATACGGACACCTTGTCGTCGACGAGTGCCATCATCTGTCGGCTCGGAGCTTCGAGCGGGTTGTTCGCCGAGCCAAATCGCGTTTCGTCACGGGCCTCTCCGCCACGGTCGCCCGCAAGGACGGCCATCATCCGATCATCTTCATGCAATGCGGCCCCGTGCGCCATCGTGTCGACGCGAAGGCGCAGGCGGCGGCGAGGCCGTTTTCGCACTCGGTCCACGTGCGTCCGACGTCGTTCCATTCCGTCGGGGAAACGTATCCGGACATGCGTGTTCGGTTCCAGCGGGTGTACCGGGAATTGGTCGAGGACGACGAGCGGAATCGGATGATCCGCGACGACGTTCTCGAGGCCGTTCGCGAAGGTCGTTCGCCGCTCGTCCTGACCGAACGCAACGATCATCTCGATCGACTCGCCTCCGATTTGTCGCCGCGTGTGGCTCACTGCGTCGTCCTTCGCGGTGGAACGGGGAGCCGGGAAGCGCGGGCCGTCGCCGCGCGGTTGGCCGCGATTCCCGCGAACGAGGACCGGGTCGTGCTCGCCACCGGGCGCTACATCGGGGAGGGGTTTGATGACGCGCGGCTGGATACGCTGTTCCTGACGCTTCCCGTTTCATGGCGAGGGACGATCGCCCAGTATGTGGGCCGCTTGCACCGCCTCAGCGATGGAAAGCGGGAAGTCCGCGTATTCGACTACGCGGATTTGAACGTGCCCATGTTGTCGCGGATGTTCGACCGCCGTTGCCGCGGATACGAGGCGATCGGATACGCGGTCTTGTTGCCGGCCGGCGCGGTCCCGGGTTGGCCCGCGGATGTTCCACTCCCCGTCGATCCCCGGTGGAAACAAGAATACGCGTCGACCGTTCGGCGGCTGGTGCGCGACGGTGTGGACGCTCCCCTGGCGAACCTGTTCGCCGCCGCGGTCCGCGAACCGCCTCCCGGGGCCGGCGGGGTCGCTCGGGCGCGGAGCGCGAGCGAGGCGTTTCTCTTCCGCCGACTCGAGACGCTTCGGGAAACGGCTGGACGTTTTGAATTGAACGCGACATTGCCGATTCCATTCGACGGATGGGGGCGAATGGAGGTGGACTTCTTGTGTCGCGACGCCCGCATCGCGGTGGAAATCGACGGCGATCAACACCTGGCCGATGTGGAAGCCTATCGGCGCGATCGGCGAAAGGACTTCCTGTTGCAGCAATTCGGCCACATCGTGCTTCGATTCCTGGCCCGCGATGTCGGCGCGCGGCTCGATGCCGTGCTCGACGCGATCCTGCAGGCCCTATCGCGGCGAAATCCCTGATCGAGGATGCGCGAACGCCGCAATCGCCCGCCCGCGGTTCGCATCGATGGAGGCCGTCCCGCGATCCGGCTACAATGGCCGCATGAAGGTGCTTTCACTCCAATCCGGAAGCAACGGCAATTGCATCTACGTCGAAGCGCGGGGCGTTCGCCTGCTGATCGACGCGGGTATCAGCGGAATCGAAGCGGAATCGCGGCTGGCTCGGCATGGATGCGACGCGAAGAAGGTCGACGGCCTCTTGATCTCGCACGACCACGCCGACCATGCCCGCAACCTAGGGATCTACCATCGGCGTTTCGGGGTGCCGGTCTTCATGACGGCGGCGACGCACGAGGCGTCGCAGCGGTTTCGACCGGGGCGGCTCGGCGACCTGCGTTCGTTCACGGCGGGCGAATCGATCCGGATCGGCACGGTGGTGATCGAGACGATTCGGACGCCGCACGACGGCGCGGACGGCGTGGTCTTCGTCATCGACGACGGCAGACACCGCATGGGGATCCTCACCGATCTCGGCCACGTCTTCGCCGACCTCGCGACGATCGTGGCCTCGCTGGACGGCGTGTTCATCGAAAGCAACTACGATCCCGCGCGTCTTGAGCGAGGTTCGTATCCCGATTGGCTCAAGCAACGGATCCGGGGTCCGGGCGGGCACTTGTCGAACGACGAGTCGGCCGAATTGCTCCGCTCGTCCGCGTCGAACCGTCTGCGATGGGCCTGCCTCGGCCACCTGTCCCAGGACAACAACTCGGCGACGCTCGCGCTCCGCGCGCATCGGAAACGGCTTGGCGACGGCGTGCGGCTGATGGTCGCGTCGCGGCACGAGGCGAGCGAGGTTCTCGAACTCTGATTCACTCGCCCGAAAACAGGTGGCAAAAACTCTCGTAGCGCCGCAAGTCGATCCGGCCGTCGGCCACCGCGTCCTTGACGGCGCAGTAGTCCTCGTGCTGGTGCGTGCAGTCGGGATAGCGGCAATGGCTGACGTACGGGCGGAGTTCCGGGAAGCACGCGGCCAGTTCCGCCGGGCTCACGTCCCAAAGCTGGAACTGGCGGATCCCCGGCGTGTCCACGACGTAGCCGCCGCCGGTGAGGGGAACGAGTTGCGCGGCGGTCGTGGTATGCTTGCCTTTCTGGTTCTCGTCACTGACCGCCTGCACGCGCAGATTCAATTGCGGGTCGATGGCGTTGAGCAGCGAGGACTTGCCGACGCCGCTCTGACCCGCGATCGCCGACGCCTTATCGAGCAGACGGCGCCGCAGGCGATCGAGTCCCCATCCGCGCGTCGCCGAGACGAGGAGCGTGGGATAACCGAGTTGGCTGTAGACGCCGACAAGCGGCTGCAGATCGGCGGGATCGACAAGATCGACTTTGTTGACGCAGATGAGCGGGCGCAGTCCGTCGTGTTCGGCGGTCACCAGGAATCGATCGATCAAGTGGGGTTTGAGCGCTGGTTCCGCGGCGCTCGCGACAATGACGACCTGATCGACATTGGCGACGAGCACATGCTGGCGGCCTCGGCTCTCCCGGCACAGGACACCCCGACGCGGCTCGATCCGTTCGATGACTCCGGTGTCCCCGGATTCAGGGCGGAATCGGACGAGATCGCCCGCCGCGACGACATGGCGCTGATCGGTCGCGATGGTCTTGAGCAAACGCCGAGTCGCGCAGCGAAAAACGGGTCCGCGCTCGGATTCCACGATACTGGTGAGGCCGTGCACGCGGAGGACCCGTCCGGGAAGGCACTGCGTCTCGTCGACATCGAGTACGATGGGCGCGCCCGACTCGGGGGCGCCGCTGGGGCGGCCGATGACCGTCCGTTTGCGGGAGGAATCCCCTTTTGCTCGAACCCGCTCGGACGCCGGTCCGTCGTTTTCGTCCGCGGGGTCGGCCGCGAGGAACTCGCGCGTCGGATCGGCGGCCTTCGGCCGGCTTCCGTAATGCTTGCGGAATTCCGTTCGGATCTTCCCGGCGCCCTTCCGCTTCTTGTCGCTCATGGGTCGCGTGCTCAAGTCCGAGCCGAATCCGGGGCGGAATTCCGGCTGGAATGGCCGTTGCTTTCCGCGATTCGGGTGTGGATGGAGGGGCCGAGGATTTCGCCGATCTCTTTTTCGTCCAGTTCCTCTTTTTCCACGAGCGCGAGGGTCAGCCGGTCGAGGAGATCGCGATGTTCGATGAGCAGTTTGACGGCCCGCTCGTCCGATTCGTGCAGCGTCTTGGCGACCTCGGCGTCAATGACCTCCATCGTATGTTCGCTGAACGGCCGTTGTTGGTGGATTTCCCGGCCGAGGAACGGGTCTTCCTCGGACAGTTTGTAGCTGACCGGACCGAGCCGTCGGCTCATGCCCCAGTGGGTCACCATGCGGCGTGCGAGGCCCGTCGCGCGTTCCAGATCGTTTTCCGCGCCGACGGTCGTTTCTTCGTAGACGATCTTCTCGGCCGCGCGGCCGCCGAGCAGCACGGTGAGTTGATCGAGGAGTTCGCGTTCGGAAATGGAAAGGCGGTCCTCGGCGGGAAGCGTCTGCGTCGCGCCGAGGCTTCTGCCGCGGGGAATGATCGTGACCTTATGGACCCGATGCGCGCCGGGAAGGAACCAGGCGGTGAGCGTATGTCCGGCTTCGTGGTACGCCGTCTTCTTCTTTTCCTTCTCCGTCAGGACTTCCTCGCGCAGCGCGCCCATCAGGACCTTGTCCCGCGCGTAGTCGAAATCCGACATATCGACGCGATTCTTGTTGCGGCGAGCGGCCCAGAGGGCGGCTTCGTTCACAATGTTCCGAATATCCGCGCCGGTCAACCCGATCGTGCTCGACGCCAGGATTTCCAGATCGACGTCATCGGCGAGCGGCACATCGCGCACGTGGACCTTGAAGATCTCGAGCCGTCCTTTCTGAGTGGGCCGCCCGACCGTGATGTGGCGGTCGAACCGGCCGGGCCGCAGCAGGGCCGGATCGAGGACGTCGGGGCGGTTGGTTGCCGCGACAATGATGACCGAATCGGTCGGAGTGAACCCGTCCATTTCGGAGAGGATCTGGTTGAGCGTTTGTTCGCGTTCGTCGTGTCCGCCTCCCAGTCCGGCGCCCCGTTGGCGGCCGACGGCGTCGATCTCGTCGATGAATACGATCGCCGGCGCGGTTTCCTTCGCGGTCCGGAACAGATCGCGCACGCGGCTCGCGCCCACACCCACGAACATCTGGATGAACTCGCTGCCGCTCACCGAGTAGAACGGCACGCCGGCCTCGCCCGCGACGGCGCGCGCGAGGAGCGTCTTGCCGGTCCCCGGAGGGCCGTTGAGCAGCACGCCTTTGGGCACGCGGCCGCCGAGCCGCTGGAATTTCTCGGGGCTCTGGAGGTACTCGACGATCTCCATCAAGTCGGCCTTCACCGCCTGCAGTCCGGCGACGTCGGCGAACGTGATCGGCTGCTGAACGGCCTCGTATCGCTTCGCCGGGCTCTTGCTGAATCCCGTCAAGAACCCGCCACCCATGACCTGGTCGCGCGTGCGGCGATAGGAGAGCCAAAAGAAGAGGAGCAAGGCGAGCGGTACGAGGAAGAGGACCGTGTAGAAAACGAGGACCGAATTGTCGGGCGGCGTGTTTTCGTAGGGCACGCCTTTTTGGGCGAGCAGGGAGGTCAATTCCCCCAATTCCTTTTCATTGGCGCGGGGGAGCATGACGCGAAAGAGCTTGCGGAGCTTCGCCGGTCGACCGGACGCGTCCTTTTCGGGCGCGACCCGTTCGCCGTCCGCGTTGAAACGGTACGGTTTCTCCGGCGGGTCCACGAACACACCCTCGGCGTAGACCTCGCCCAAGTCGACATACTGGACGTTGCCGGCGCGGATCTGTTCGACGAAGAACGAATAGTGGATCGTCGACCGTTGGTTTCGCGACCCTTGAAAAAGGAGATAGGCGAGAATCGCGAGGATAAGACCGATGATCCAGAGATTGGGAATGCCGCGCCGACCCTGGGCTCGGTTCGGATCCTCGGCGTGGCGTCGTTCCGGCTGGGACGGCTTCTCCATCGGTTGTTCCTGCATTGCCTGGAAACGGCGGGTCCTCGTCCGCGCGCGCCTTCCTCGCCGGGCGCCGGCGACGGTCTGCTGTCAATATACTACGAATTCCCCAGGGAGCGCCTATGGGCGGAGACGACTCGTCGCCGAACCGTTCGACGACTCGCAACGGGCGCCGATCGCGCCTATAATGGGGGCGGAAAACCGCCGAAGGAGTTCGTTCGGAGTTCTTGTGGAGGGGCGCGCGGAGCGCGCGAGGGCGGGCGATGGGCGATGCCAGCGAATCGATCGTCGACCCGTCCCGGTTCCTCGGCCGCTTCGGACTCGCCTCGTTCCGCGCCGGGCAGGAGGAAGTCATCCGAGCGGTCCTGGAAGGCCGCGATTGCCTGTGCATCATGCCGACCGGCGGAGGCAAGAGTCTCTGCTTTCAGCTTCCCGCGATCGCGAGGTCCGGCATCACGCTCGTTGTTTCTCCACTCATCGCCTTGATGAAGGACCAGGTCGACGCGATGAACGCGCTGGGGATTCCGGCGACCCTGGTGAACAGCACGTTGTCGCTCGGGGAACAGCGCGATCGGTTGGTGGCGATGGCCGAAGGCCGCTATTCGCTCGTCTACATCGCGCCCGAGCGGCTTCGAAACGCCATGTTCCTCGACGCCGTACGCAAGACGCGGATCCAGTTGCTCGCGATCGATGAGGCCCATTGCATCAGCGAATGGGGGCACGATTTTCGGCCCGACTACGCGCGGCTGGGCCGGTTCCGCGAAGAGCTCGGCACGCCCCGTACCATCGCGCTGACCGCGACCGCGACGCCGAGGGTCCGCGAGGATGTCGTGCGCCAATTGTGCCTCGCCGAACCGCGTGTCTTCATCAGCGGATTCGCGCGCCCCAATCTCCATTTCGAGGTCGCCCACGTCCGGGGCAATCGCGACAAACTCGATCGGCTCGACCGGTTCCTCCAAGCGGTCCATGGACCGGGACTCATCTACGCCTCGACGCGCAAGAAGTGCGAGGAGGTCGCCGGTTTCCTGCGCGATGGCAAGCGGCACCGAGTCGGCTTGTACCATGCGGGGCTCGAACCCCACGAACGCGACGACGTGCAGAATCGGTTCATGGCCGGCGAGATCGACGTCATGGTCGCCACGAACGCGTTCGGAATGGGAGTCAACAAGAAGGACCTGCGGTTTGTCGTGCACTACACGATTCCCGGCAGTCTGGAAGCCTATTACCAGGAGGCCGGGCGAGCCGGCCGCGATGGGCTTCCCGCCCACTGCCTGTTGCTGTTCAACCTCGCCGACCGTTACGTTCCCGAATACTTCATTGAGAACACCTACCCCCAACGCGATGTTGTTCGCGACGTCTATGACTTCCTGAGGGCGCAGCACGATGATCCGATCGAGATCACCATGCAGGATCTGAAGGACCGGCTTCGATTGTCGATCGGAACCGAGGGGATTTCGGCGAGCGAACGGATCCTTGACAAGTGCCGCGCCATCAAACGGCTCGACACGCAGCAGAACCACGCGTCGGTCTGGATCGACAGCAAACTGCCGACACTCGTCGACCTGCTTCCGCGCGACGCACGGAAACAGCGGCGCGTGCTTGCGGCGGTCGAGCGGTTCGTGGGCGATCGGCGATTCGAGCGAGTCACCGTTCCCCTCGGGCGGCTCGCCGAGATCCTCGAGACCGATCGCGACTCGGTGTCGCGCGTCCTTCGTGAACTTGCCAAGATCAGGGAATTCGTGTACGTGCCTCCGTTCCGCGGACGCGCGATCCACGTCATCGACCGGTCCCGCCGATTCGAACAATTGCAGATCGATTTCGCGGAACTCGAACGACGCAAGGCCGCCGAGTTCGACAAACTCGATCGCGTCATCACCTACGCGCGTTCAAGGCGTTGCCGGCAAGCCGAGATCCTCGCGTATTTCGGCGAAACGACCGGATATCGCTGCGGCGCCTGCGACAACTGCGGCGGGATTCCGAGCGGGCGGCCGGCGTCCGTCGCGCGAGACGCTGCGTCGGGGGCGCCCGCCGAGCACGCCGAAGGCGTGGTTCGAGGCGTCCGCATCGCGCTCAGCGGCGTTGCGAGGGGCGGGGGCCGGTTCGGGAAGAGCGTCATCGCGCAGATGCTCGCCGGTTCCCGGTCGACCAAGATGGCCCGGTTCCGACTCGATCAACTCAGCACGTTCGGACTGCTCTCCGGTCTCACCCAATTGCAGGTCCGTGAACTCCTCGACCAACTCCAGAGCCATGGCTTGATCCGGTCGGAACAGGTCGAGACGCAGCGGCCCGTGGTTCGGCTGACGCCCGAGGGTTCCGAGGTGATGACGGGGCGATCCGCGCCGCCGTCCCGGTTGGACCTCGGTGAGCCCCTCGCGACACGGCTCGCCCGCGTCGCCATCCGTGTCCAACCCCGCGCCGCGCCGCACGCCCCACGATAGCCCCGGGCGAAAGGCCACGTTCGCATGCGCGACCCATCCGCATCCACAGATATTCCGCGGCGAGGCGTCGTGGCCGTGATCACCCGCCCGCATGACGCCAAGCTCCTGATCATCCGCCGGTCCGAACGCGTCCGGTTGGCGCCGGGAGCCTATTGCTTTCCGGGTGGGGGCGTCGAGGATGGGGAGTCGGAACCGGTCGCCCTGCGGCGTGAACTGATCGAGGAGCTCGAGCTGGATGTCATCGTCGGCCGCCGTGTTTGGGAATGCGTCACGCCGACCAACGTCGATCTCGCATGGTGGACAGCCAACCTTCGCGACGCCGGCGCGGAACCTCGCCCGGCTCCGGATGAAGTATCCGAATGCCATTGGCTCACCATCGACGAGATTCTCGCGCTGCCCGGGTTGATTGCGAATAACGTGGACTTCCTGATCGCCGTTCAATCGGGTCGCGTTCGTCTCCGATGACGGCGTCGATTGTCCGTCCCCGATGAAGAGATAGAGCCGGCGACGATCGGCGCCGTCAACGCCCATCCGAATGCAGCCCTAGGATTCGGAAATCCGCGAAACGCATCCACTGGCCCAAGTCGCTTGGCCCGTGATAGGCCTGCAGGCTGATCTGGTCTCGCCCCGGAGGCGGCAAGTCACCCTCGGCGACCGTCTCAAACCGGTGCGCGTCGAGCGTTCGGTATTGGGCCGTCCAGCGGCGACCGTCGACCACCAGGCGCAACCGAACGGCCAGCTCCGCGCACGCCTTTCGCCCAGGTACGATCAGGAATTCGCCGTCAACGCGCTCGTGGACAAGTTTGAAGACCGGCTTATCGTCGTGGTACCACGTGATGCCCGCCTGTTCGTATTGTTGGGTCGGTACCCGGGAGAACGCTACGGTCACTTCAACGGCGAACGGCGACTGCCCGCGATCGGGAGACGCACGCACCAATGCATTGCGGACCGTATTGGCGTCCCCCGGCTCGACCTGGATTTCGAGCGCGTGATCGCGGAAACGCCATGCGCCGCCGTTCTCGCGGATCCACGTCCAACCGCCGCCAAGCTGATCGGCGAGCGGGTCCTGAAAGAGGATCTTGGGCTCCTCGGCCTGACTGACATGGACGAACGCCACTGCGGCGATCAACGGAGCGAGCCACCGTCGGGCTTGAAAACGTCGTTGCATGATCGGCAACCCTCTTCGCAACCGAAAACCGAGCCGTTCACCGGACGCAACCCTTGGAGTCACGGTACCCGACGCCCCATGCCGTCGCTACCGGATGTCGACGGTTTCCGGCTCGACGGCCTCAAACAAGACCCGCCTCACTTATCCCATGCCGCCCAAAGCCGCCAATCGCCGCAGACCACCCGAGCTTCGCCCGCAAGTAACCTCGTCCGCGAGTAGCCTGGCCAAAATCGTTGTTTCCCCATTCTCGCCACATGTCCCAATCATCCTGCGCTGTGCGGTCGCCTCAAATTGCGCCCGCGAGTGACCTGGCCAAAGTGACCTGGCCAAAGTTCAGGCCAAAGTTCACGTCCGCAAGTAACCTGGCCAAAATCGTTGTTTCCCCATTCTCGCCACATGTCCCAATCATCCTGCGCTGTGCGGTCGCCTCAAATTGCGCCCGCGAGGCCCGCGAGTGACCTGGCCAAAGTTCAGGCATGGCCAAAGTTCAGGCCAAAGTTCATGTTTCTCCATTTTCGCCAAACGCGCCAATCGTCATGCTTTGTGCGATCGCATCAATCTGCGCCCGCGAGTGACCTGGCCAAAATCTCTGCTTTCGTAAACTTCGCATTTGCTGCATTGTCGCGATTCTTCGCGGACGGCCCAGGCTGCCTTCGCGGGCGGCCTGGCCGAAACGGGGGCGAGGTCAAAACTGGGGCGTTGGCGGCTGGGCGGGGGCCGGCGCACGCGATATGCTTCAGACTCCGAAGGCTCGGCGGCCGGATTCCCGCTGCCCGGAGGGGGTTGGACCGTGAGGCGAGCGACGAGGCGAGTGGATTGGATCCAGGTGCTTGGTGCGGTGCAGCGCACTCGGTTCGGAACGCGCGTGGGGCGAGGAGACCGACGGCCATGATGGTCCGTGGTGTTCGTGGCGCAACGACGGTGGACGCAAACACGCGCGACGACGTCCTCCACGCGACGCGCCAACTGCTTGCCCTCATGATCCGGCTCAACGGCATCGAGGCCGATCAGGTGGGTTGCGCGATCTTCACCGTAACGACCGACCTGAATGCGGAGTTCCCGGCGCTTGCGGCGCGGCAACTGGGCTGGATCGATGTGCCCCTTTTGTGCACGTACGAAATCAGCGTCCCCAATTCACTTCCGCGCTGCGTGCGTATCCTTGTCAATTGGAACACGACCAAGGGGCAGCGCGAGATCCAGCACGTCTATATCAAGGACGCCGCCCGTCTGCGTCCGGACCTCTGCACGCTTCCCCCGGTCGACTTCCAGGAACTCGAACGGTGGATCGACGAACAAATGGAATCGCTTCGTCGGTGACCTAACGTGTCACGCGCGGTCGGCATGCTGGCGGGCGGTTCGAACCGAACGTCATGGAGAACTCCGATCATGCCGATCCGGCGCGTGTTCCTGGGCTGGGGACAGCCCGCTATGCTCGGTGCATGCCGGTTCCTCGTCGACAGCCACCCTCCCCGCGTCGACGGTGAATGGGACCTCGAAAACGTCATCGTCGTCGTTCCGGGCGCGCGGATCGGCCGGATCTTGGCGGAGCAGCTTGCCCGCGAGGCGAATGATCGGGGATGGACCTTGATCCCGCCGATCATCGAAACGGTCAGCCACCTTCCTGAGCAACTCTATGAGCCGAAACGTCCGTTCGCGACCGCCTTTGTCCAGCGGCTCGCCTGGATGCGCGCGATCGAACGAACGGACCCTGGCGTCGTCCGCGAGCTCTTCCCGCATATCGAATCCTCGGCGCCGGGCCGACGCGCGAGGCTGCCCTTCCCGGAATCGCTCGAATTGGCGAGCATCTTACAGCGGCTGCATTTCGAGTTGGCGGCCGAGTGCCTGAGCTTCCGCCAAGTCGATGATGTGCTCGATGAACTCGAACGCGTCCCTGGCCAGGAAACGGCGCGGGCGGGCCTTCCGAATGAGCGGCGGCGATGGCGCGCGATCGAGCGCATCGAACAAGCCTATTTGGAGCTGCTCGACGCCGAGCAACTCTGGGATCCCCAAACGGCGAGGCTCGTCGCCATTGAGCGGCGCGAATGCGCCACATCCCGCGAGATCGTCCTTGTCGGCGTCGCCGACTTGAATGTGGCTCAGCGCGCGATGCTCGATCAGGTCGTCGACCGTGTCACGGCGTTGGTCTTCGCTCCGGATTCGATCGCCGACCGTTTCGACGAACATGGGTGCATCGATCCGGATGCCTGGCAGCGCGCCGAGTTGCATGTCGACGATGCGCACTGGCACGTAGTGGACGGGCCCTTGGAGCAGGCGGAGCGGGTCGCGGAATGGGTGGCCGAGCGGGCGGCGGGACTTGGGTCTCACGAGATGGTCATCGGCGTTCCGGACCCGACGTTGGTGCCCATCGTGCGGCGTCGGCTCGAACGCGCGGGCGCGGCGGCGCGATGGGGCGTCGGGCGGCCGTTCCCCGAAACGTCGCTCGCCCGGCTGCTCGACGCGATCGCGGACTACCTTGAGTCTCCGCGTTACGCCGAATTCGCGGCGCTCATCCGGCACCCCGACCTGCACCATTGGCTTGCGCGGCAACCAGGATGCGACCGGGCCGTTTCGGCGTGCGACGCCTACTTTTCAACACACCTGCCACCGGCACTGGGTGAGTGGCTTGACTCGGTCGGCGACGACGGGCGGGTTCGCAGGTCGCACGAAGCGTGCCAATCGGTTCTCGCTCCGGTGCGCGGCGCGGAATGCGCGCTCCGCGAATGGCCCGAGCGACTCCTGCAGGTCCTCGGCGCACTGATGGAGGGGCGCGAGTTTTCCCGGAGCGGCGAGCAAGACCATGATTCCATCGAGGCGATCGAGGCTCTCCGAGACGTTCTGGCTTCGATGTCGAGGATTCCGGAATCGCTGGACCATTCCGTCACGGCGTGGGCATTCCTGCGGTTGATTTGCGGCGAGCTTGCGTCGGTGTCGATCGCGCCGCCGGCGTTCCGCGGCGCGATTGAATTGCTCGGTTGGCTCGAACTGGTTCTCGACCCCCGGCCCGCGGCGATCGTCACGTCATTCAACGAGGGGGTGATCCCCGGTTCGGTCAACGCCGACCCATTCTTGCCGAACGCGCTCCGCCGGCGCCTCGGACTGCTCGACAATCACCGTCGATTCGCGCGTGACGCCTACGCGGTTGAGGCGCTGGTGGCGTCGCGACCCCACGTCGATTTCCTGATCGCGCGTCGCGACGCGTTGGGTGATCCGCGCATGCCAAGCCGCCTGGCCTTGATGGGCGACCGAACGACGACCGCCCGTCGTGTCGCCCGATTCCTGGCGCATGACGAAGGGCCTATCGATGCTCGGTCCGGCGCCGATGGATCGACCGAATCGCGGCCATCGGTCCCGCGACGCGTCACGCGGGCGGCCGAGCGGGAACCGACTCGATTCGTTGTGCCGCCGCCGTGCGACGTCATCGTGCCGCGCTGTATCGGCGTGACCGCGCTGAGCACCTATTTGGATTGCCCGTATCGGTTCTTTTTGCGTCATGTGAGGAGATTGCGGTCGATCGACGACGCCGTCGAGGAGATGTCCGCGTTCACGTTTGGCGACATCCTCCACCGAGTCCTGCGCAAGTTCGGCTCGAGCACGACCCGCGACTCCACCGATGCCGTCGCGATCCGAGGCCGTTTGGAGTTCGATCTCGATACCCTTGCCGCGGCGCAGTTCGGCCCCGATCCACGCGCGGCGGTCCGTGTTCAACTCGGACAGATGCGGGCGAGGCTCCGGGAATTCGCCCAATGGCAGGCGCGATGGGCGTCCGAGGGCTGGCGCATCGTTCATGTGGAACAGGAATGCAATTGGACAGCCCGGGACCCAAACGACGTGGTGATTACGGACGGTTCGGATCCCAAGGACGGCGGCGCAACGCTCACGCTCGTCGGAACCATCGATCGGATCGACGCCCGCGGGCCCGATGAGTGGACGATCTTCGACTACAAATCATCGGATCAGGGCAGGACGCCCGAAAAGGCGCACCAGGGCATGCGCGAGATTCGGGGCGTGCGCGAGCGAGGCTGGATCGATCTGCAGCTTCCCGTATACCGCCGTATGGCGGCCGCCGAATTCGGGATTCCCATACCGCCCGCCTCGTCCAATGCAACGAAACCGATCGGTCTCGGCTATATCAACCTCCCCAAGGACCTCACGCAGACGCGCGAACAGATTGCCCATTGGACGTCCGCTGAACTCGAGGAAGCCGATCGGACGCTGGAGGAAACGGTCAAGGCGATTCTGTCCAGGTCCTTCTGGCCGCCCGCGCGGCGCGGCTCGCCGAGGGAGGACGAATGGACGTGGGTCTGCCAGGATCAGACGCTGGAACGCCGCCTGGGACAGTCGGCGGACGAATCGGAAACTCCGGGACGCGGACGGCGCGCGGGAGGGGAACGCGCATGAACGGGTCGCGCATGGGGACCTTTCGGCCCAATCCGTTTCCGCCGCTCGTGATCCGCGCGTCGGCGGGAACGGGCAAGACGCATCAATTGACGAGCCGCTATCTCGCGCTCCTCGCGGCCGGGGTGCCGGCCGATCGGATTCTCGCGACGACATTCACACGGAAGGCGGCCGGCGAGATCCTCGCGCGCGTCCTGCAACGGCTCGCCGACGCCGCGCGCGACGCGCGGAAGCGGGGAGAACTCGCCGAGGCGATCGGCGACCCTTCCTTGACGGCCGATCGATGCCACGACTTGCTGGAATCGCTCGTGCGGCAATTGCATCGCGTGCGGGTTTGCACGCTCGACGCCTTCTTCGCCCAGATCGCGGGGAGTTTCGCGATGGAAATCGGCCTCCCGATGGCCTGGCGGATCGCGGATCCGGTCGAGGAGGCCTCGATCGCCTCGCGAGCGCTCGGCGAGATCCTCTCGCGGGAGGGCGTCTTGGAAGTCACCCACCTCATCCATCTCATGACGCAAGGCGAATCGGTCCGGTCGGTCAACGACCTTCTCCAGGGCACCGTCGATCGGCTCTACGGCGTCTTCCGGGAAACCGACGAATCGGCGTGGAGTCGATTCCCAGCCTCCCAGTTGCTTGGCGAGCGCGAACGGGCTGAACTCGTCGACGAGCTCGCACGCGTCGCGATTCCCACACACGCGACGATCGTGGTCGCGCGCACGAAATGCGTCGAACTGGCTCGGAATGGGGACTGGGACGGTTTCCTGGAAGCGGGCATGATGCAGCGAATCGCCGAGGGCCGAGCGGACTATTGCGGCAAAGTGCTTTCCGATGCGTGCATCGACGTCTGCCGCCGACTCATACGCCACGCGGCCGGTATCGCCGTCGAGAAGCTCCGCAACCAGACTCAGGCGACGCATGCCCTGTTGTCGCGTTTCGACGACCGGATGCGGGAACTCAAACGCGAGACCCGCGGACTGCGGTTCGACGACATCACCCGCGCGCTCGCACGTGCCGTCCCCCTCTTGGACGTCGCGCAGATCGAATTCCGGCTCGACGCTCCGATCCGCCACCTGCTGCTCGACGAATTCCAGGACACATCGTCGATGCAGTGGCGGGCCCTCGAACCGTTCGCGCGTCGCATCCTGGACGAACGCGCGTCACGGCCGCCCTCGTCCTCCGAAACGCCTCACAAACCGGCCGACGTCGCGGCGGACGCGATCCGTTCGTTTTTCTGTGTGGGGGACGGCAAGCAGGCGATCTACGGCTGGCGCGGCGGCCAGGCCGCGATCCTCGACGCTATCACGCATCGCCTTCCAGGCCTCGAAACGACATCCCTCGCGCACAGCTACCGGTCGTCGCCCGTCGTCATCGACGCCGTGAACCGGGTTTTCACGCGCATCGCGGACCATCCTCGGTTGGAACGATTGGAGGGCGCGGTGAGAGACTGGTGCGCGCGGTTCGAGAGGCATACGACGCATCGGACGGAGTTGCCCGGCCATGTGACGCTGGAGACGTTCGCGGATGCTGGCGGCGAGGAGAACGCCGCGGCCGACGCCGATGAGTACGGCGAACGAGGAGCATCGGGCGCCGCCGCGTACGCCGCGCAGCGCGTCGAGCGAATCGCGTCCGAAGCGCCCGATCGAACGATCGGCATCTTGATGCGCGACAACGACGGCGTCGCGGAAATGATGTTCGAGCTCCGAAAACTCCATGTTTCCGCGAGCGAGGAGGGAGGCAACCCGCTCACCGACTCGGCGCCGGTCACCGCGATCCTCGCGCTCCTGCATCTCGCGGACCATCCGGGCGATACGACGGCGAGGTATCATATCGCGCATTCGCCGGTCGGCGAGCTCTTCGAACGGCTCGACTGGTCCGATGCGAACTCGATGGAATCGTTCGCCGCCGATCTGCGCGAACGGCTCGTCCGCGACGGATACGGGCCGACGATTCGCGAGTGGGTGGAACGTGTTGAGACCGATGCGACATCGAGGGACCGCGGCCGGCTGCGCCAGTTGATCGAGTTCGCCTATCCGTTCGATACCCAGGCCACGTTGCGGCCGAGCGATTTCGTTCGGCTTGTCGAGAAGAACCGGGCTCCCGATCCGAGCGGAGAACGCATCCGCGTGATGACGATCCACCAGGCGAAAGGGCTTGAATTCGATATCGTCGTCCTTCCCCAGCTCGATGCGCGGCTTGTGGGACAACCTCCGTCGCATGTCGTCGACCAGCCCGATCCCACGGAGGCCATCCAACGCGTCTGCAGGTATCGGAACCAGAAGACGCGAGCCACGTTGCCCGCCG
The DNA here is from genome assembly GCA_016872725.1 of Planctomycetota bacterium. GTDB lineage: Bacteria > Planctomycetota > Planctomycetia > Pirellulales > Pirellulaceae > VGZC01. Next base: position 32,780 of record VGZC01000013.1, on the reverse strand, counting down.
ACATCCAAGAGATGTTCGACCGGCATGAACGCAGGACGGTCACGGAATCGCTTTGCGTCCTGTACGTCGCGCTGACACGAGCCGTTCACGCGCTACACATGGTGATCGGTCCGTCATCGAAGAGGGAGCGCGGCCTGCCGAAGACGATGGCCGGCCTTCTCCGCGCGGCCTTGACGGACGGCCGGCCCCTTTCCGGCGAATCGGTCGTCTTCGAGTCGGGTGATTCCCGATGGTGGACGAGTGGGACGGAACCGCGCGCGGGCGGCCGTCGGGCGCGTCCGCTTCCGGTCATCCGGTTCGCGAAGACCGCGCCCCAGCCGCTTCGGCTGACGGCGCCGTCCGCGCTCGAAGGCGGAGACCGCGTTCGCGCGAATCAGATGCTTTCGGCGGCGAGCACGCCCGCGATGGTGCTCGGCACGGCGTTCCATTCCCTGTTCGAGTGCGTCACCTGGATCGAGAACGGGATGCCCGACGCGGCGATGCTCCGCGCTGCGCTGCGTCGCGGGGGAGTCGCCTTGGATTCCATCGACGCGATACTCGACGAGTTCCGCGAAATGATCGCCAAACCTCGCATCGCCGATCTGTTCCGCCGAGCCGACTACGAGGCGCGGTACCCCTCGGCGAGCCTATCCGTGGCGAATGAGCGGCGAATCGTGACGATTTTCGACGATCGGCTGCTCACCGGCGCGATCGACCGACTCGTCCTCGTTCGCGAAAACGGCAGGGTAACCGCAGCCGAGATCATCGATTTCAAGACCGATCAAGTGCGAGGGAACGACGAAACGCCGCTTGCCGAACGCGTTCTCCATTACGGGCCTCAACAATCGGCGTACCGATCGGCCGTTGCGAAGATCTATCGACTTGAAACCGATCGTGTTGCCGCGCGGCTTGCCTTCGTCCGATCGGGTATGGTGGTCGATGCGGTCTGATCCCTAACCGTTGATGGAAGATGCGCGAGACCGACGAATTACCCCGAGCCCCTCGAGAAACCTCCAGGCCGACGTGGCTCGGAGCGATCGGCGGTCCGTGTGCGAGTATGCTCGTGTACGCGGCCCTTTGGCGGGGCGCGCCCGATCTTGAGCCGTCGGGACGCGCCGCCGCGTCCATGGCCGCCTGGATGGCCGTCTGGTGGATGACCGAGGCGGTACCGCTTCCCGTCACTTCCCTCCTTCCCCTGATCGCGGTGCCCCTGCTGGGAATCGGCTCGACCGAAAAGGCCGCCGCGCCGTACGCCGACAAGAACATCTTTCTCTTCATGGGCGGATTCCTCATCGCTCTAGCCGCCGAACGCTGGAACCTGCATCGTCGGTTCGCGCTCTTGACATTGCTCGCCGTCGGAACTCGGCCAAGACAACTTGTCGGCGGTGTCATGCTGGCGACGGGCGCCCTCAGCATGTGGATGAGCAATACGGCGACGACGGCCATGATGTTGCCGATCGGAATGAGTCTCGTGGCGCTCGTAAAGGAACGATGGGCGTCGGTCCGGATGGAATGTGCCGATGAACAAGCCGAACGGGAACAGCAGACCGGCCGGTTCGCGGCCTGTATGATGCTCTGTATCGCGTATGCGGCGAGCATCGGCGGAATGGGCACGCTGGTCGGAACACCGACCAACCTCTTCCTCGCGGGATTCCTGCAGAACAAGGGAAGTCCGATTTCGTTCATCCAATGGATGGCGTTCGCGATGCCGCTGGCCTTCACGTACTTGGCGGCCGCATGGTGGCTGTTGACGCACTGGATCTTTCCGATTCGGCTCGCGGAGCTTCCGGGCGGACACGAGGTCATTCAGGCGGAGCTGAGTCGGCTCGGACGCGTGTCGCGCGGCGAGTGGACCGTCTTGATCGTGTTCGGTCTGGTCGCCTTGTGCTGGGTGTTTCGTCCGCTCCTCGCCGGCCCCGTTGCCGGGGCGACCGGGTTCACCATGCTGGCGCGACTTGACGACACGGTCATCGCGATGGCCGGCGCTCTCGTCCTATTCGTCATACCTGTCGATCGAGGGCGCGGCCAATTCGCCATGGACTGGGCAACGGCGATGCGTCTTCCCTGGGGTGTACTCATCCTGTTCGGAGGCGGATTCAGCCTCGCGGAGGCGATTGCATCGAGCCACTTGGCCGACTGGATCGGTGCGCAAATCGCCGCATTCCAGGGGATTCCGGTCGCGGCGCTCGTGGTCGTCGTGACGGCCATGATCCTGATGCTGACCGAACTGACAAGCAACACGCCGACAGCGGCGGCGTTCCTTCCGATTCTGCACGGAGTCGCCGAGGGCATGGGCTTTCCTCCGATGGTGCTGCTCGTCCCCGCGACGCTCGCCGCAAGCTGCGCGTTCATGCTTCCGGTGGCGACACCTCCGAACGCGATCGTTTTCGGGAGCGGGCACATCGCGATGCGCGACATGATCCGGGCGGGAATGTGGCTGAATCTGCTCGGCCTCTTGTTGATTCCGACTTTTGTCCTTTCGTTCGGCAATCTGGTTCTTTCCACCGCGCGCTGAGGGTTCCCGACCATGGCCAACGCACTGACTCGCCGACGACTCCTCCACAACCTGTTCGGCGCGGGGCTCGCCGCGATTCCCTTTACGCGTCCGACGGGCCTTGGTTCCCTCGTCACCGCCGCGACGCGGCACGACACGGACGACGCGGAGGACGGCACGACCTGGAAGGCCGGCGTCGACCGCGCGGCGATTACGCCCGATACGCCCGTGTGGCTCGCGGGATACGGAACCCGAAGGCCGCCCGACGGCAAGTTGCACGATCTTTGGATGAAGGCCCTCGCGCTCGAGGCACCCGGCGGTCAACGCGCCGTGCTGGTCACGAGCGACTTCCAAGGCGTTCCGAAGTCGATGAGCGACCGGGTATTCGAGCGGGTGCGCGCGCGATGCGGCCTCGATCGGCGACAGATCCTCTTCACATTCTCCCACAACCACTGCGGACCTCGACTCGGGGACGACCTTGTCGACTACTACCCCGTCGAACGGGAACAGGTCGACCTCGTGGACGCGTACACGGAACGCATGGTCGCGCGCGCGGTCGACGTCGTAGCCGGATCGCTCGACCGTCTCGCGCCCGCTCGGTTGCGGACGGGCGTTGGAAGAGCGACATTCGCGGTCAACCGCCGCAACAACCCCGAGGCCGACGTGCCCCGGTTGATCCAGGAGAATCGGCTCGAAGGTCCCGTGGACCACGACGTTCCGGTTCTCGCCGTCGAACGGCCTGACGGCGCGCCGGCGGCCATCGTATTCGGCTACGCGTGCCATCCGACAACGCTGAGTTTCACGACGTGGTGCGGTGACTACCCCGGCTTCGCCCAGCTCGAGATCGAAGCGCGTCATCCGGGCGCGGCGGCCATGTTCGTCAATACGTGCGGCGGCGACCAGAACCCGTTGCCGCGCCGAACCGTCGAACGGTGCCGATCGTACGGGCACCAACTCGCCGTCGCGGTCGAGCGGGTGTTGGAACGCGACCTCCCGACCGTGCCCGCCGAGCTCCGAACGGCGTTCGAATCGGTCGAACTGCCCTATCTCGAAGTCGTGTCGCGCGAACAGCTCCACGCGTTTCTCGCGGACACCAATGCGATCCGCGCCCGATGGGCGGCCCGCATGCTCCAGAAACTCGACGCGGGCGAGCGGTTCCCGGCGTCGTACGCCTACCCCGTTCATGCGTGGCGCCTCGGAACCACCCTGATGATCGGAATGGGGGCCGAGACGGTCGTCGACTACGCGCTGCGGTTCAAAGGTGAATTCGGTGGCGGAACATGGGTTTGCGGATACGCGGATGATATGATCGCCTACATTCCATCGAGACGGGTATGGGAAGAGGGCGGATACGAGGGAGGGTCCAGTCTTTTTGAATACGGCCGACCCGCTCTGCGCTGGGCGGGCGACATCGAGGACCGCATCGTCGACAGTGTTCGACGGCTTGTTCGCGAAGTCCAGCGGGCGGACTGATCCCATGGATGCGTCGAGCATCGCGCGCGGTCGCGACCGGCTCACGGCTCCTGTCGCGATGGCTCTATTCCAAACTCGATTGGAGAAACCGGAATGACGACGCACACCGAGGAGCAGGTCCACGCGAAGCTCGCGCAACTGGGGCTCGTCCTGGACCCGAACATCAACTACCGTTACGAGACGCTCTTCGCGAAGATCGACGGTTGGGGCGCCGCGGCCTATTTGCGGCGCAAGCACAAACTGCACCGGAACGTCGAGCCCTTTCTTGGGCGCGTGCTGCGCGACGGCGAGGAGGTGCTGATCATCGGGAAAGGTGTGTACCAAGGCGCTCTGGAACAGTATTTGATGGGAGCCCTGCTCGCACAGCTCGTCAATCAGACCGTGTTCATCCTGACGAACCTGCGACTCATCATGGTCCACAGCGACACCAAGGGCGTTCCCGGACACACCTATTGGACCGTCTTCTATAATCAAATCGATACGTTCAAGTCGACATGGCTCGGCATGATCCACCTCAAACTGCGCGACGGCAAGAAGCTCTCCTTCGCCGGTTTTGAGAAACTCGACCGAACGCGCATGCCCGCCATCTTCCAGCAGGCGATCGCCGACTATCGCGAACTTGGATTCGACCCGGCGGTCAGCCAATCCCGGGAGAACATGTGCGGCCACTGCCTGGCGCTGGTGCCCGCGGGAGAATACGTGTGCCCGAAATGCGGTACGACGTTTTGGACGCCCACGGAGCTCGCCCTGCGGAGCTTGGCGTTTCCGTCGTGGGGCGACTTCCTGATGCGGCACCGGTCGGCCGCGTGGTGCGAACTTGTGGGGTACCTGATCTCGTGGTTTGTGATCGTCATGGTCCTCTTGGACGGGGTACGGCAAGGGGGCGGCGGTGTGGCGCCCACCGTGACAGGGGTCGTCGTCCTACTGGCGATCGGACACGCGGTCGACGCGTTTGTCACGTACTACATCGGGCGCAAGGGGCTCTACATCAAGAAGGCGCCGACGTGACACGTGCGGCGGCGACGCGCGCGCTATCCCGGTTTCTTGAGGGCGAGGCTATGCAGTATGAGCACCGAGCCCACCGAGATCAACGAGTAGCCGAGCCAGCGGGGAGGCCGAATGGTCCGCGACGGAGGCGGACTTGCCGATACCTTCCAACTCGTGAAAGCCGCCTGGGACGGCGTTTGATTGGGAGGCGGGAATTGCTCGGCCAGAAACACGGACGCTTCCTTCGTCAATGTGAATGTCTCGACGGCTCGGAATTGCAATCCCAAGAGGAGGATCACGAGCCCGGCGAGGAAATACTGGTTTCGATTGAATTCCATGTCCCGGCCTCCCCCCACGCGATGCGCCGTCGCCGCGCTCGCGTTCACGGACCGCGCGCGGCGACCGGCTTCCTATCTGGTATCGATCCGCGGAAAGGCGATCTTGCGTCCGGGGAACGAAGGGCCGTCGTTGTGGATCATGCCGATTGAACGCGACGCGTCGATCCTCCCGGATGAACGTCGAATTCGGGACCACCAGCCCGCTCGATTCGTCCGCTCGACCGGAATCCCGACGCCTGGATAACGTTCAAGTCATACGCGACAATGCGCCGGCCCGCCGAGCCGGAACGAAGGAGGTTTGGAGTGGAACGCGATCCGGCGGATGACTCGAAATCCGACGATGCGTCCGATGGGACGGCCGTCTCGCGCCCGCACCGCGCGCTTGGAGGCGATTCCCGGTCCGGTGGGGCGTCGAGCGACGTGGACGAACCCCACGCCGGCGGGCTCACGTCGATGAGTTTCGTCGGGCTCTTGATGACCCAGTTCCTCACGGCGGTGAACGATAATATCTTCCGCTGGCTCGCGATTGGCATCGGGAAGGACTACGTACCTCGCGGTGAGCACGGCCGCATCCTGATGGCGGGAACCGCGTGCTTCGTCTTGCCCTACATCCTGTTCGCGGCTCCGGCCGGCTACCTCGCCGACCGATTTCGCAAGCGGGACGTCATTGTCGCCTGCAAGGTCGCCGAGATTGTGCTCGTCGCCCTGGGCATTCTCGCCATCGTATGGGGGAGCATGTTCGGGCTCTTCGCCGTGGTGGCGGCGTGCGGCGCCCAGAGCGCGCTGTTCGCGCCGTCCAAGCTTGGCGCGATCCCCGAATTGTTGAAGGCGAGCAAGATCCCGGCGGCGAACGCGTTCTTCGGCGTCACGACGGTTGCCGCGACGATCGTCGGCATGGCGATCGGCTGCGTGCTCAAGGACGCGACCGGCCGATTCGGCCAAACGCATTGGTGGATGTCGGCATCGGCCGTGCTCGCGGTGGCCGTGGTCGGAACGGGATTCAGCTTGTTGATCCGGGCGGGCCGGGACGGCGACGCGGCTCGTCGATTTCCCTGGAACGCGGCGCTCGAAACGGCGAGGGATCTCCGTACGCTGTATTCGATCCGAGCCCTCTTTCGAGTCGCGTTGGGGCTCGTCTTCTTCTGGGCGCTTGGCGCGTTCGCTCAGTTGAACATCGACCAATTCGCATTCGAGGCGGGGGCGACGACCGAGTTCGCCAAGACGCCCCTGCTCGCCGGACTCGTGATCGGAGTCGCCGCCGGGAGTGCGCTGGCGGGCGCCCTCTGCCACGGCCGGATCGAGCTTGGCCTCCTTCCGATCGGAGCGGGCGGCGTCGCGATCAGTTCCATGTTCTTGTTCCTGATTCGGGGCGACCTGTTCGATCCGACGCTCGTCTCGCCCTGGTCGGCGGGTCTCATTTCGGCGTGCGCGTTGTTGTTCCTGCTCGGAACGAGCGCGGGGCTCTTTTCGGTTCCGCTCGAAAGCTATGTGCAACACCGCAGTCCGCCCGAATCGCGCGGATCGATCCTCGCGGCCACGAACTTCCTTGTCTTTTCGGGCGTTCTCGTCTTCTCGATTCTGTTCTATGTCCTGCGGTTCCCGACGTTCCCGGGTTCCTTCGAGGCGATCGACGCGAACCTGAGAGATCCGCCAACCGAACGCTCACGGATCGCCGTCGCGGACGCCGAACGCGCGTTTCACGAGGCATGGAACGAGCCGGGCGATGCGCCTCGCGTCGAGACGTTCCTGGCCCGTGTCCCGGCCGAAGCGAGGACCTCGGCATTGGTTCACTTGTTGTGGGTCGAGATCGCCGAGCGTGGACGACGCCGCGACGCGTCCATCGAGCTCGAATATCATGAACGCTTCCCCGACGATCGGGACGCGATTCGCGCCGTTTTCGGCCAAGCGGGAAAACGGCCGCTGCTCTCCGCGCGCGGCGTTTTCCTGCTCGCCGGACTCGGAACCTGGCCCGTGCTTGTCTATGTTCTTTGGCTCCTTCCCCAGGCGTCGGTCCGGTTCATCGTCTGGTTCGCCACCCATACGCTCTACCGCATCCGGCTGCACGGCGCCGAACATCTGCCGCGACAAGGCGGGTGCCTTCTGGCGGCGAACCACGTTTCGTGGGCCGATGGGATTCTGCTGCTCGTCACCAGCTCGCGGCCGATCCGATTCATCGTCTACGCGGGCAATTTCGATAACCGATTCCTGCTGTGGCTCGGAAAACTCGCCGACGCGATCCTCATTTCCTCCAAACCCAAGGCGATCGCCTCCGCCATTCGGCAGGCGCGCGAAGCGCTCCGGCAAGGAGAGATCGTCTGCATTTTTCCCGAGGGCGGCATCACGCGGACGGGACAGGTGCAAGGGTTCAAGCCGGGCGTCATGAAGATCCTCGAGGGCGCGCGTGTCCCGGTCGTCCCCGTTTACCTCGACGGCCTTTGGGGCAGTATTTTCAGTTTCGAACGGGGCCGATTTTTCTGGAAATGGCCTCGCAAGATGCCGTATCCTGTTGCCATCCACTTTGGCCCGCCGATTCACGACCCGAAGGATGTGTTCGAAATCCGGCAGGCCGTCCAAGCTTTGGGAGCTCAAGCCGTGCAGAGCCGTTCGAACCCGCCCCTTGCTCCACCGCGCAACATGATCCGGCGCTGTAAGAAATACCGGTTCCGGGGCAAGGTCGCCGATTCGACCGGTGCCGAGTTGACGGGCGGCGCGCTGCTGATGCGGTCGCTGATTTTCAGGCGACTGCTGCGCCGCGGCGTCCTTCGCAACGACGAGACGCATGTCGGGTTGTTGCTTCCGCCCGCTTGCGCGTCGGTCGTGGCCAACGCGGCCCTCGCGCTCGACCGGCGCGTCGCCTGCAACTTGAACTACACGGTGACAAGCGACGTCATCAACGCCTGCATCCGGCAGGCGAATATCCGCCACGTGCTCACCAGCCGCAAGTTCATGGAGAAATTCGATTTTCAACTGGACGCGGAACTCGTCTTCCTCGAGGACTTCAAGGACCGTGTTTCGCTGGCGGACAAGCTCATCGGAGGCCTTCACGCCTTCGCGACTCCCGCACCCGTGTTGGAGAAACTGCTGGGCCTTTCCTCGATCAAGGCCGACGATGTGCTGACGGTCATCTTCACGTCGGGATCCACCGGAATGCCTAAGGGCGTCATGCTCACGCACGCGAACGTCGCGACGAACACCGACGCCGTCGATCAGGTCGTGCGGCTGCGCGACAACGATGTGGTGATCGGCATCCTGCCGTTCTTCCACTCGTTCGGATACACGATTTCGATGTGGACCGTCTTGAATACGGACGTCCGCGGCGCCTATCACTTCAGCCCGCTTGACGCGAAGCAGATCGGGAAACTCTGCCGGACGCAGCGCGGCACGATCCTCCTCTCGACGCCGACGTTTCTCCGGTCCTTCCTGCGACGCATCGACAAGGAGGATTTCGCATCGCTCGATGTGGTCGTGGCCGGAGCGGAAAAATTGCCTCAGGATCTGTCCGACGCGTTCGAGCAGCGTTTCGGCGTGAGGCCCGTTGAAGGTTACGGAACGACCGAACTCTCGCCGCTCGTTTCGGTCAACGTGCCGCCGAGCCGATCGGCCGACAATTTCCAGGAAACGCTGCGCGAAGGTTCGGTCGGCAGGCCCGTGCCCGACGTCAGCGCCAAGATCGTCCATCCCGAAACGGGCGATCCGCTCGGCGTGAACCAGGACGGAATGTTGTTGATCAAGGGCCCGAATGTGATGAAGGGCTACCTTGGGCAGGACGAGGCGACTCGCAAAGTGATCCAGGACGGATGGTATGTGACGGGCGATATCGCGCATGTCGACGAGGACGGCTTCATCCACATCACGGGCCGCGAAAGCCGGTTCTCGAAGATCGGCGGCGAAATGGTACCCCATATCCAAGTCGAAGAGGAATTGAATCGGTTGCTCGGCGCCGACGACGAAGGCGGATTGAGGGCTGTGGTGACGTCGGTGTCGGACGAACGCAAGGGGGAGCGACTCATCGTTCTCCATCTTCCGATTTCGCGATCTCCCGAGGATCTCCGCAAGGGGCTCACCGACCGAGGCCTTCCGAACATCTTTATCCCGGCGAATGACAGTTTCTTCCAGGTCGACGAGCTGCCCATCCTGGGTTCGGGAAAACTGGACCTCAAGCGGATCAAGGCGTTGGCCGAGCAATACTGGGAGGCGCGCGGCCAGGGATAGCCGCGGTCTCTTCGCGCGAAAGGCCGATCGCCGCGTTCAACGCGTTCCATTCGGACGAGGCCTCGGATGCCCCGGGGACAACGGCCTATTCCCGCGACAAGGATGATCGGCGTCCCGCCCGCGACCTCCAACAAGGAAATCGCGATGAGGAACGCAATCCACCGCCGCGACGCGCTGAAACGAACGGCCGCCGCGCTCGCCGGACTGAACGCGATTCGCACCGACCGGATGCTGGCGACGAAAACGCGGGAGTGGTCTCGCCACTTCGCGAACAAGGAAACGCTGTTGATTCGTTACGAGAAATAGACGGTCGGTGGCCGAATCGCGCGGAGATTCCACACGCTCTGGCGAGCGTGCCTACGGATCCACAGGCGCTCAGGACCGCCTCACCCGTCGGATCATCGACCGCCGCCGAGCTTCGAGCGATCACCCACGATCACTTGAAGCACATCGTCTCCCGACCCCATATCGATATCCATGAAATATCGATCGTGCGGAAGACGGACCTTCACGAAGTCGTCACCCGCGCCCGCGTCAATCCGGATCCGACCGACCCGATCCGGCTCGGGCGGGTCCACCGCCGGGTCGCCGACCGCCGGATCGGCGCCGGCCGGATCGGCAACGGTCACGTTGAGCCGATCGTCGCCTTGCCCGAGGGCGACCGACAGATACGGGAACGTCGCGCCCAGGTTCACATCCACGAAGTCGTCACCCGCGCCCGCGTCAATCCGGATCCGACCGACCCGATCCGGCTCGGGCGGGTCCACCGCCGGGTCGGCGCCGGCCGGATCGGCAACGGTCACGTTGAGCCGATCGTCGCCTTGCCCGAGGGCGACCGACAGGTACGGGAACGTCGCGCCCAGGCTGACATCCACGAAGTCGCGGCCGCCGGCCGTTCGAATCCGCAAAGTCTCAATCCCTCGGAACGCGCCGTAGTCGCGCCCGTCCGCGACGACGCGGACATCGTCCGCACTTGTCGATCGAATGCGGATATCGTTTGCGGCCCCGTCGCCATCGATGGCCAGCATGCCCAGCTCGGGAAAGAAGTTCACGGTCGCGAGGCATCGACGGCTCTCGAGGCTCTCCATCGCGAGCCGGGTGCGGCGACGCCGAGCCGAACTACGAATGCGACGCCGAGCGAACAGATCCTGAAACAAGCCTGCCATAGTGACTTTCCCCCAAAGCGAAAGGCCCATCGCGGCGCGCCGACTCGAGCCGGCGTCGTGCGAACCGTACGATGTGGGACACTCCCACATGCCGCTACGAGGGAATGCCGCAAGAACGGCGATCTGTTACATCGCGCCGGAGATTGACGCGTCTTCGCCGAAAATCGTGGGTGACTTGAAGGGGATTTGGACTTCTCGATGAAGGTCGTTTGGGGCACCGGGCGTCGTTAGAGCCAGTCATCCATGACGCCCGCGGAAACCAGGCGTTGTCGAAGGCGCGTCATGCGCACGCGGACGTTGACCGCTGACAATCCAAGCCGTTCGCCGATTTCCGGAGCCGCATAGCCCTGAAGTCGGAGGTCCACGATACGCTGTTCAACGTCGTCCAGGTTGTCGCACAGGTGCTCAACCGTGTCGCGGAATTGCGCCTCGGCGGCCGGATCCTGCCTCGGCGAGCTCAGCGACGTGAGCAGCAGGGCAAGGTTGGAGCTGCCGTGCGAGGCGCCGCTGAGTCGATCCTGGCGCCTCAGGTGCCGCCATTGGCGGGCGATCTTGCGGCGGACCATCGTCAACGTCAGGGCAATCAACTTGTCGGGCGATGAGATATCGAAACGGTCCTCGCGAAGCCCCACCATCAGGCTTCGGTGAACCGACTGCAACAGGTCTTGCGAATCCAAATAGGGGCGCAGGGCCGGGCCGAGATGAACGCGGGCGACAACCCGGACCTTCGCTTCGTACTGCTCCGCGATGCGGCGCATCGCATCCGGATCGCCCCCGCGGGCCCGAGACAGGAGTTGGGAGAATTCGTCCAACATACGATATCCAGTGTAACACTTCGGCGCGCTTGTGGTATTACTTAGGGGGCACTTCCTTCATCGCGAATCCGCCAGGCGCGTCCCTGTCGGCGCATTCGTTCGAATTCCCGATGTTCCGACTCGGTTCCAACCGTCGGAGAAGAGATGGGGCCATGCCATGCCGAAAAGCCCACCGGCTTCGGAGCAATTCGAGCAGGTCGTTCGCTCCGCCTGCAGCGACTTGGGACGCCGGATACGAGCCGGAGAGACGACGTCCGCCGAGGAGTATCTGGCTCGATATCCGGAAATCGCAGCCCATCCGGACTTGGCGATCGAGTTGATCTACACCGAGTACGTCGTGCGATCGGAGCTCAACCAAGGCGTCACATGTGACGATTGGCTCACGCGGTTTCCTCAGTGGCGCGAGGACTTGCGGCAGCTCATTGAAGTCCACCAGCAAGTATGTGGCGACGCGTCCGGCGGCTCGACCGTTGACTTACAGCTACAGCGGACTCGTCCGAGCCTCGGCGAAGAGTCGCCCTCGGCGATCGTGGAATTGCCATCGAGACGGCGGATCGGCAACTACGAGTTGATCGAGGAGATCGGCCGCGGCGGCATGGGAGTCGTCTACCGGGCGCGGCAAGTCGGCTTGAACCGGCACGTCGCGTTGAAGATGGTCCTGTCGGGGGATTTCGCGAGCGCGCGCGAGCTTCACCGGTTTCAAATGGAAGGCGAGTCGGCCGCCCGGCTGCAGCATGTCAACATCGTGCAGATCTTCGAGGTCGGCGCGCACGAGGGTCGCCCCTACTTCACGATGGAACTTGTGACCGGCGGGAGGCTCGACGAATTCCTCCTCCATGCGGCGCTTCCGGCTTCGAGTGCGGCGGAGCTTGTCGTCCGGCTCGCGCGGGCCGTCCATTACGCGCACCAGCGGGGCGTCGTGCACCGCGACTTGAAACCGGCCAACGTCTTGCTCGCTCCGAGCGACCGTGACGGCGGCGTCGCGCTGGGACCGCGCGAAGGTGCCGCGTATTACGAGCCCAAGATCGCCGACTTTGGATTGGCAAAGCGATCGGACGGCGCGGATGTCTCCCTCGCGGGTCGGGAACCCAGTTGGAACGAGACCGCGCGCGCGACGGGTGCGAAAGAGGCATCGGCGTTGCGGGAACCCGCGGCGCATACGCGAACCGGGTCGGTGGTCGGCACGCCCAGCTACATGTCGCCCGAACAGGCCCGCGGTCAATCGGCGCATGTCGGCCCCGCGTCCGACGTCTATTCGCTGGGCGCGATCTTGTATGAGGCGATCACGGGAAGGCCGCCGTTTCTCGGCAATTCGCCGTTCGAGACGCTACGGCAGGTCGCGGCCGAGGACCCCGTATCTCCGACGCGTCTTCAACCGGCCTTGCCTCGGGATCTGGGCACGATCTGCCTGAAATGCCTCGAAAAGGACGCGGCGCGGCGATACGCGTCGGCGGCGGATTTCGCCGACGACCTGGACCGATTCCTGCGCGGCGAACCGATCCTCGCTCGAACGGTCAGCTTAACCGAGCGGGCGATCAAGTGGGCGCGGCGACATCCGGCCATCGCGTCGCTCGCCGTCACGCTCGCGGCCGTCACGACGATCGGCTTTGTCGTCGTGTTTGGCCTTTGGCGGAAGGCGGAGTGGCGCCGCGAGCAGGCGAATACGGAACGCATCAAGACCGAACACTCCCGAAAAGCCGCCGACGAGGCCCGGCAAGTTGCGGAAACGGCGCGCCGCGATGCCGAATGGAGCCTCTACTTCCAACGCATTGCCGCCGCGCAGGGCGCATGGGCCGCGTATCAGATCGATCGCGCCGATCGTCTGCTCGACGAATGCCCGGCGGCTCCTCTTGCCATCCGGTTTGAATCGCGCCTCGAGACGCAGCAAGAAGTCGCTGTTTGTATTCGATACCGTGGAAGCGCGCATCGAAACGGCGATCAGCGGGCACACCGACTGGTTGACGGGCGCCGACGTCAGCCGCGACGGCGGTCGGTTCGCGACGTCGAGCCAAGACAAGACCGCGCGCGTCTGGAACGCGGAATCCGGCGCGGAGATCCTGCGACTCGAGGGACACTCAGGTTCCGTAACGAGCGTCGCATTCAACGTCGATGCGACCCGAATCGCGACGGCCGGCGAAGACGGCGCCGTGCGCATCTGGGACGGCTCGACGGGAGACCTCCAGCGCGAACTACGGGGACACGACGGTTCGGTAACGTTTGTCGCCTACAGTCCGAACACGGAAACCGCGTCGCTTATCGCGTCCTCCGGCGACGATGCGACCGTCCGGATTCGGAGCGGCGACACGGGCACCGAATTCCATTGCCTGCGCGGACACGCCGCGCGCGTCCAAACTCTGGCATTCAGCCATGACGGACAGACGGTGGCATCCGCCGGAGAGGATGGGATTGTCCTGCTTTGGAGTACGCGGACGGGCGAGATGCTCCATGAATGGAATGGGCGCGGCGGGCCGGTTACCGGCGTCTGTTTCGGCGAGGGAAGTCGGCGAATCGCCTGTTGCACGCTCGACGGGTCCGTGCGCCTCTGGGACGTCGCGAGCGGGCAGGAAGCGTTGAGCCTTCACCTGTACAAGAGGGGTGCGACGGGTTTGACGTTCAGTCCGGACGGCCGCCAACTGGCGGTGGCGGGCGGCGCGTGGGTCCGACTGTGGAACGCGGACCCTGCGACGCGCCTCCTCGATCCACGACTAGAGCGGGAATTCGCGGACGCCAATCGAGCTTGGCACGATCGCGAGGCGAAACGACGTGAAACCGATCGGCAGTTCGCGGCGGCCGAATTCCATCTCAGCCGCCTGATCCGAACGCGGCCCGACGATGTGCGACTGATCGGACGCCGCGCGCATTGCTGGGCGGAACTGGGCAAGTGGGAGAACGCGCTCGCGGACTTCGCCGCCACGCCCCCCGCCCGCCTGAGTGACAACGTCGCCGTCTTCACCGCGTCCGCGAAACTCGCCCAAGGCCATACCGACGAGTTCCGTCGTTTCAGCCTGGAGCTGGTCGATACCATCGACGATTCGATCGGAGCGCGCGAGATCAATCGCCGTATCTGGTACAGCATGCTGTTTCCTGTGCCGAGCCACGAGTCGGCGAGGCTCGTCGCGCTCGCCGAACAGGCGGTCGCCGGGGCCGCCACGGAAGCCGATCGGCGGAACCACGTCAATACGCGCGCCGCCGCGCTCTATCGCGCCGAACGATTCGAAGAGGCCATCGCGACGCTCGAGGATTCCATCGAACAACGGGCGATCGGCGGCCAGGTCGAGGACTGGTTGTTCCTGGCGATGGCCGAACATCGATTGGGCCATGCGAACGAGGCACGGGAATGGCTGGCGAAAGCCGAGTCCTGGCTGGCCGCTCCCACCAGGAAATACTCGAACGGCGAACCGACCGCGTCCCATTGGTGGATCCGCATCGGCTGGGGAGTGCTCGCCCGCGAAGCGAGATCGCTGATCGAATCGTCCGCACCAACGCAATCGACGCGCACTCCCGCTGACGAGTGATTCGGTGTCCGGCATTCGGCACCCGCGATTCGCGATTCGCGATTCGGCCCTTGCCGCTTCGGTCTTGACTTCATCCACGTCCGTTTGGTAGTAGGAACGGACTCGGAGTGCGACCTGATGCGCGGAAGGTCCGCGCGGCTCCGTTTCTTCGAACGGCGATGATCGTTGTGCGACGTCTTGGCGGCATCTCGATCGGCATGCTCGGGCTTTGGACGGCCCTGTTCGGCGCCGCACGCGCCGTGGAGGGCCAGGTCCGCGTTCGGTTGCCCGACGGGGGCGGAGCGGCGCCGATCGACTCGGGAAGTTCGCTCGCGCCCGTCCCTTTCGGCGGACTGCCGGCCGGGGCGAGTCTAGGGCAGCCCAGTCTCGATCCGTACACCACGACATCGCCGGGTTCATCGTTTGGATCGATCTTTGGCGGAACTTCGGCGCCGCCCCAGCCTCCGCCCGCGTACGGCGGCCTTCCGCCGCCGGGCACGGCGGGTCCCGCCGCCACAGCACCGTGGGGACCCGCTCCCTGGGGTTCGACGCCTAGTTCCTCGCCGTCGCTCTTCCCCAACGGAATCGGCGGCTCGAGCGGAACATGGGGGTCGGGGCAGACCATCTCGGGAACGCCGCTGCGTTTCCTGCAAGGTCCGCGTTTCAAACACGCATGGCTCGCCGGCGATGACGGCCGGGAATTGGACATCAACGAGACCGACGTTTCGGTCGTCTTGACCTGGCCGAACTTCTTCTATTCGACTCAGCCGCTCTATGTCGCCCCGTCGTTCGGGCTCGATCTATGGGATAATCCCGAGGGGCCGACGTTTCCGCCCGGGGCCGACTTGCCCGCGCAAGCGTATTCCGCGTTCCTCGACACCTTTTGGCGGTCCGATCCCGCTCGCCTTTTCGGAGCGGATATCGGCGTGCGCGTCGGAGTCTGGTCGGATTTCCAGACGTTCACGACCGACAGCATCCGTATCCAGGGATTGGGGCTGGGCCGCCTGAAAGTCACACCGACGTTGACCGTGCGGGCGGGTGTCATGTACGTCGACCGCGCGAAGATCAAGGTGATTCCCGCCGGCGGCGTGCTGTGGGAACCGAACGCCCAAACACGCTGGGATTTCTTTTTCCCGCAGCCGAAGTTCGCCAACTACCTGACGACGCTGGGCAATCAGGACGTCTGGTGGTACATCGCGGGCGAATACGGCGGCGATTCGTGGACGATCGAACGGGCCATCGACGGCGGTTCGGATCGCGTCGACCTGAACGACATCCGGTTGACGATTGGCCTCGAGTGGGGAGCGCCGGAGCTGTTTCGCGAGGGCCGCAGGCTTGGATTCGCCGAAGTCGGATGGGTGACGGAACGCGAGGCCATCTACGTACGGCGTCCCGAGGACGATTTCACGGTCCGCGACACCATCATGCTCCGAGCGGGAATCGGCTACTGACGGACATAATGGAACGATTCGAACTGCTCGTCGTCGGTTGCATGGTCCTGGTCAACGCGATCTTCGCCGCGTACGAGATCGCGCTGGCCTCGGTGTCGACCGCCCGTTTGAGGAGTTTGGTCGAGTCGGGACACACCGGCGCGCGCTCCGCGCTCCTCATGAAGGACGGCATGGAAAAGAGCCTGGCCGTCGTGCAGCTTGGCATCACGCTCGTCGGCCTGATCGCGGGGGCCACGGGAGGCGCCACCGCCGGACGCGACATCGCGCCGCTGTTCGAGTCGATCGGATTCAGTCCCGGCGCGGCTCAAGGGCTTGCCATCACGTGGGTCGTCGTGCCGTTGACGATCATCACGATCATCATCGGGGAACTGGTCCCCAAGTTGTTCGCGATCCGGCACAAGGAATGGGTCTGCCTAGAACTCTCGCCGTTCATGCGGTCGTTCGCCGCCGTCTCCTGGCCGATCGTCTGGCTGTTGGAGTCCTCGGCATCGGGCCTGATGGCGTTGAGCGAGCGGATCTGGAGGCCTCAATCGCACTGGGCGGGCAGGTCGGAGGCCGCGGAGATCCTGGAACTGCGGTCGATGGCGAGTCTCGCGCGGGCGTCCCGATTGATCGGGGACCGCGAAGAGCGCATCATCGTGGGCGCGGCGCGGCTCGCGAGCCGCCAACTTGGCGAGATCATGCTCCCCGCCGAACATATCAGCATGCTCGAACTCACCGAACCGCTCAGCGCATGCCTCGTCACCGCGCATCTCGATATGCATACGCGGTTCCCGGTCGCGCGCCGCAAGGGCGATCCGCAATCGATCGTCGGTTACGTGACGATCAAGGACATCATCGCCGTATTGCGGTTCAGCCCGCATGAGCCGTCGCTGAGCGGCATCCTCCGGGCCATCCCCGACCTCCGGGACGACATGCCGATTTCCTCGGCCCTCGAACGGCTCCTGCGCGAGCATACGCATATCGCGCTCGTTCGCGACGCGTCGGGCCGCGTTGCCGGCCTGATCACGCTCGAAGACATCGTCGAGGAACTGCTTGGCGACATCCAGGACGAATACGATCTGCTCCCCATCCATGTCGTCCGATCGGGAAACGGGTGGGTTGTGGGCGGGGGCGCGGGACTCGCGAAGTACCGCGATCTGTCGGCGATCGATTTGGCTCGAAAGGAGCTGCCCGAGTCGGTTCACAACATCAGCGGCTGGATCATCCACCATCTCGGCGTGTCGCCGCGCGGCGGGGAAACGGTCGAGGCTTCGGGAGTCCGCGCCGTCGTCCGCAAGGTGCGCCGGCAACGGGTTCTCGAAGCGTTCTTGGAACGTCTGCCGACGAACGAGCCGTAGGCCGGCCGCCCGTTCGCCGCGAACGGCGACAAATGGCCTGCTTTTCGCATGAGCGGCCTTGCCCGAATCGGCGGTCAACGGAATGATAGCGGCTGTTTCGCAAGACGCCCGCCGAGGAAACCCACCCGCCGCATTGCGATCTCTCGACAGGACCCCCCATGACGTTCCTGATTTGGATGGCCTTCCTCCTCCTCGTGAGCAGCCTCGTCGCGCTCGACTTGGGCGTTTTCCATCGACGGGCCCACGTCGTTCGGATCCGCGAAGCATTGGGCTGGACGGCCGTTTGGGTCACCGTCGCGCTGATGTTCAACGTGGGCGTCTATTTCCTCTACGAGAACGGCTTGATGGGCGCCGGAAAGGAGCATCCGGCGGGCGCGGGCAAGGCCGCCGCGATCGAGTTTTTCACCGGGTATCTCGTCGAGGAATCGCTGTCGGTCGACAACATCTTCGTGATCGCCGTGATTTTCGCCTACTTCCGGATACCGATCGCCCTGCAACATCGGGTCCTGTTCTGGGGGATCCTCGGCGCCGTCGTGCTCCGCGTCACGATGATCCTGCTCGGAACGGCGCTGATCGCCCGATTCGAGTGGATCATGTACGTGTTCGGCGTCATGTTGCTCTACTCGGCGTACAAAATGCTCTCGCTGGGGGACGAGCCGATCGATCCGGAGAAGAACATCCTGACACGGATCACTCGGCGGTTTATTCCCGTGACGACGCGCATCGAGAGCGAACGGTTCTTCGTGCGGGATGAACGCGGCGCGTTGTCGGCGACGCCCCTGTTCCTCGCGCTGCTCGTCGTCGAAAGCAGCGATGTGATGTTCGCCGTCGACTCGATCCCGGCCGTCTTCGCCGTGACGCAGGATCCGTTCATTGTCTTCACGTCGAACGTGTTCGCGATCATGGGCCTGCGATCGCTTTACTTCGCGGTCGCCGGAATGATGAACTTGTTCCATTATTTGAAGACGAGCCTCGTCGTCCTCCTCGCCTTCATCGGCGTCAAGATGCTGCTCACGCACCATGTCGAGATTCCCAATCCGGTATCGCTGGCGATCATCGCGACGATCCTCGCGATCGGAGTCGGCGCGTCGCTGATCGTGCGCAATCCGCGCGCGGACCCCGATGCCGACGGTGATCCGCCGCGCGCCGATCGAACCGAGGAGGCCGAGGCACCCGTTCAAACGACGACATGAACATCCTCGCCGGGACGGCCCGATCGGCCATCGATGCCGTCCGCCGCGGGCGGATCTGCGAACGCATAAGGAACAGGGACCATGGCGAACACGGAATTCATCTTCCAGCCCCTCCTGGAACTCGGTGCCGACACGTCGCCGTACCGTCCTTTGACGCGCGACCTGGTTCGAGTCGAATCATGGTCGGGGCGCGAGATTCTGTCGATCGAGCCCGAGGCCCTGACGCTTCTGGCCGCGCAGGCGTTCCACGACATCAATTTCTTCCTGCGCCCGACCCACCTGAACCAGGTCGCCGCGATCCTCGACGATCCGACCGCGTCGGAAAACGACCGCATGGTGGCGCTGACGCTGCTGAGGAACGCCCATGTCTCGAGCGCGGGCGTTTTGCCGTTCTGCCAGGACACGGGGACCGCGACGATCCTCGGTAGGAAAGGCCACGCCGTTTGGTCGCGCGGAGACGAGGCGGCGCTGGCGCTCGGCGTTTATCAGGCGTATGCCGAGAACAACCTGCGATATTCCCAGAACGCGCCGCTCACGATGTGGGATGAAGTCAACACGCGGACGAATCTGCCGGCGCAGATCGACTTGGCGGCCTGCGACGGCGACACGTATCGGTTCCTGTTCGTGGCCAAAGGCGGTGGCTCGGCGAACAAGTCGGTCCTGTTTCAGGAGACGCGGGCGATCCTGGCCCCCAAGGCCCTGGTGGCGTTCCTGTCCGACAGAATGCGCACGCTCGGCACGGCCGCCTGCCCCCCGTACCATCTGGTATTCGTGATCGGAGGCACGTCGGCCGAATCGACGCTCAAGATGGTCAAGCTCGCCTCGACCGGTTACCTCGATCACCTGCCGACATCGGGCAACCCGCTCGGACGCGCTTTCCGCGATGTGGACCTCGAACGGCAACTGCTCGACGCCGCGCGGGCGAGCGGCATCGGCGCGCAGTTCGGCGGCACCTATTTCGCGCTCGATGTCCGAGTCATCCGCCTGCCTCGCCACGGCGCCTCGCTTCCGGTCGGCATGGGCGTTTCGTGCAGCGCCGATCGGCAGGCGAAGGGGTTCATCTCGCGGGAGGGCGTCTTCCTGGAGCAGCTCGAATTCGAACCGCTGCGATACATCCCCGAGAGGCTCCGCGACCAGAAGGACCACCGCGCCGTCCGCATCGACCTCAACCGGCCCATGGCCGCGATCCGAGCCGAACTCGCCCGATACCCGGTCACGACCCGGTTGCTGCTCAGCGGCCCGATCGTGGTCGCCCGGGACATCGCCCACGCGAAGCTGAAGGAGCGGCTCGACGCGGGACAGGGACTGCCCGACTATTTCAAGAACCATCCTGTTTACTACGCGGGTCCCGCGAAGAAACCGGAAGGCCTGCCGAGCGGGTCGTTCGGGCCGACGACCGCGGGTCGGATGGACGCGTACGTCGAGCCGTTTCAGCGGGCCGGCGCGAGCCTCGTCATGATCGCGAAGGGGAACCGGGGGCGCGGAGTGACCGAATCCTGTCATCAGCATGGGGGATTCTATCTCGGGAGCATCGGCGGTCCGGCCGCCATCCTCGCCCGCGAGAACATCCGGCGCGTCGACGTGCTCGAATATCCCGAGCTCGGCATGGAGGCGGTTTGGAAGATCGACGTCGAGGACTTTCCGGCGTTCATTCTGATCGACGACAAGGGCAACGACTTCTTCGACCAGGTCGGTGCGTGCGGCGCGCATTAGCGGCCGACTTCGGCTAAACCCCGCGACGCGGGTTCGCCGCCATGAGCCTCGCATCCGCCCTCGAATGAGGCGGGCCTCTCGAAAGACGCCCCGCGCCGTGGTAGAACAACGGCAAGTCCGCGGACGAACCGCGGTTCTCGGGGTCTATCGGGTGTCTTCTCTTGGTTTCGAGACACGGTCAGGAAACGGCGATCATGAGCGACTGGAGCATGCGGGGCAAGGTCCACCTGGTGGAGCCCACGAAGACGTACGGACAAAACGGATTCCGAAAACGGCTCGTCGTCCTCGAACAAGACAATGGGCGTTTCACGAACCATATTCCGGTCGAGTTCCTGAAGAACGCGTGCGATTCGGTCGACGAGCTCAAGCCGGGCGACGAGATCGAAGTCTCTTTTCGGATCAACGGCCGCAAATGGCAGCGCGACGCCGGTTCCGAAGCCAAATACTTCGTCAGCATCGAAGCCCTTCGTTTCGACCTGGTCGGCGCGAAGACTCGCGCCGCCTCGGGCCGGAGCTCCGAACCGACCGGCTCGTATCCCGATGAATCGGAAGCGCCGGCCGACGACGACGTTCCGTTCTGAGGCCTTCGCCACGCAGCCGAACGACCGGGGACGGTCGTTCCACGTAGGGCGACGGTCCCCGTCGCCCACTTCCCGACCGAGCGCCCGGCGAGGTCGTTCGACGCAGCGTGAATCACTCACACCACGAGGCGGCGAACGACGCGAAGTCGGAGCTCGGGTTCGGACCGCGGTACCGGAATTGTGCGATCTTCATACGGGCACCTCCCGAGCGGCGAGCGGATACTGGCCGTATTGCCGAAGCGTTTCCACCATGGCCATGTAGTTCTCGGGCTTGACCGACGAATGGATACTGTTGGAGCTGGACAGGCAGAAACCACCGCCCGGAGCGGCGGCCTCGATCGTCTCGCGCGTCACGCGTCGCACGTCGTCGGGCGACGCCATGCACAGCAGTTCGCCGCAGTCGATGTTCCCGATGAGCGCCACGCGGTCGCCGTAGTCGCGTTTGATCCGAGCGATGTCCATTCCGGCGACCGGTTCGAGCGGGTTGATCGCGTCGACTCCGCTTTCGATAATCATGTCTAGGATCGGCATTACGTTTCCGTCGGTGTGTTTGACGACATACGCGCCCGCGCGATGGGCGTTTTCGACCGACCGCTTCAGACCGGGAAAAACGAACTCCCGGAAATGTCTTGGGGACATCATCGGTCCGTTCTTGTCGGCGTAGTCGTCGCCGAAGACGACCACGTCGACTCCCGCCTGAACCATGCGTTCGGTTACCCGCAAGTCGTAGCTCAGCGTCTTCTCGATGAGCTCATGGACGAGCTTCGGGTGATCGATGAAATCCATGAGGTAGTTCTCCACGCCCCGGAGATGGCTCGGGTTGAAGAGCGAGTCGCGGCAGATCGCGGTGATCGCCTTCTTGCCCTTGAAGCGCGCGACGACTTCGGGCAACTGGCCGAGCACGCCGGGCGCCTCGGGGTCGGGCGGTTCGTACGCGCGGATCGCCTCGGCCGTCTTGATCGGGCCCTCGACCGGGTACGGGCTGCTCTCCGGACCGAACGCGCGGATAACGCCCCATTGATCGCGGAACAGGCCCTTCTCGCGATCGACGTACTCGACATTGTCGCGGCGCCACGAACTTCGGTTCAACCCGGCGTTGTCGAGGCCGAGCCAATCGTTGAACGCGAAATAGTCGCATCCGGGGAGCATCGCTTCCATCACACGCTCGTCGACGACCCATTCGACGAGCGGCACGCGATCCGGCTGTCGGCGTTCCAGCGCCGCGACAACGCGTTCAAACGAGTTCATTTCTCGATTCTCCACGGATTCCTTGGTGTCCCGAATTGCGAACGGTGCGAAGGGCCGTCATTATAGGCGTTTTCCCGCCCTTTTGAACGGCACACCCCCGCGGGTATGGACGGCCGCATCGTGAGTATCCTCATTGTCAACGCCGGTTCAAGCAGCGTCAAATTCTCGTTGTTCCGACGCGAGGGGCTCGAGCTGATCGGTCGCGCCCTGCTCGATTGGCGGGGCCGGGCGGACACGGCGTCGTTCACGTGGACCCGGGTGGGCCATGCTCCGGTCGTACGGGAGCTCGACGCCCCCGACTACCGTTCGGCCGTCGCGGGCGGCTTGCTCGAATTGCGAGGAACGGTCGATGCGCGCGCGCAGGGGGCCACGGTGTGGGCGATCGGCCATCGGCTCATCCACGGCGGCGAGCGGATACGGCGAGCGGTACGCATCGATGCGGACATGAAACGGACGATCGCCGGTTTCGCGAAGCTCGCGCCGCTGCACATTCCTCCCGGGCTTGACGCGATCGAGGCGGTCGAAAGCGCCCTTCCCGGCGTGCCGCAGGCCGGCGTATTCGACACGGCGTTCCATGCGACGCTGCCTCCCGCCGCCTATCTCTATCCGCTTCCCTACGCGTGGTATGAACGATGGGGGATCCGCCGGTTCGGATACCACGGGATCAGTCACGCCTACTGCGCGGCGCGCGCGGCCGAGATGCTCGACCGCGCTCCGACCGACGTCCGACTCGTAATTTGCCATCTCGGGCAAGGCGCTTCGATCACGGCCGTTCGAGGCGGCGAGTCGATCGGCAATTCGATGGGGTTCACGCCCTTGGAAGGCCTCATGATGGGAACACGCTGCGGATCGATCGATCCGGGGATCCTCCTGCACGTGCAGCGCGAACAGGGAATGACGGTCGAGGAGCTCGATCGCGCGTTGCACCACGATTCCGGTTTGAAGGGCCTGTCCGGAATCTCGTCGGACTTTCGAGAGGTCGAACAGGCGGCGGCCGAGGGCGATCGCCGCGCGGGGCTCGCGATGGACGTCTATGCCCATCGCGTGCGCGAGCGGATCGGCGCGTATGTCGCGACGCTCGGCGGCCTCGACGCGCTCGTGTTCACCGGTGGGATCGGGGAGAACGCCCGGCGCCTTCGAGCGGACGTCTGCAAAGGGCTCGAGTGGATGGGAATCGAGCTCGACGAGACCCGCAACGCGTCGGCGTCGCCCGATGCCGATGTGGCGAGCGGCGTGTCGCGCGCCCGCGCGCTGTTGATCCACACGCGCGAGGACTTGATGATCGCAAGGCAAACCGTGGAACTCATCACGCAGGCAAAGGAGAATCCATGATCGGACGCATTTTCTTCGAACGCGCGCGTTTCCTTGGCGTCGTGTGCGTGCTCGCGGCGGCGCATCCGGCCGCGCGGGCCCAGGACACCAAACCCGCGGAGATTCGAGTCGGCCTGATCGGATTGGACACGTCGCATGCGACGGCATTCTCGCGGGCGATGAACGATCCGAACCATGCGCCGGAACTCGCCGGATGCCGCGTCGTGGCCGCCGTCGCGGCGCACAGCCCCGAAGTCGCCGACAGCGTGCGGTATCTGCCGGCGGTCACGAAGGAAATACAAGAGCTCGGAATCGAAATCGTCCCTTCGATCGACGTGATGCTCCAACGCGTCGATGCCGTGCTGATCACGTCGATCGCCGGGCACCCGCACCTCGCGCAAGCCGTTCCCGTCCTTCGAGCCGGAAAGCCCGCGTTCATCGATAAGCCTGTCGCCGGTTCGCTCGACGACGCCGTGCTCTTGTATGAGGTCGCGGCGCATTTCGGAACTCCCGTTTTCTCCTCGTCGTCCCTGCGCTACACCGACAGCGCGAAAGCCATTCGCGGCGGCTCGCTCGGCGACATCACGGCGTGCGACGCCTACAGCCCGTGCCCCTACGAACGGTCGCACCCCGATTTCTATTGGTACGGCATTCACGGCGTCGAGATTCTGTTCACCATGATGGGTACCGGATGCGAATCGGTGTCGCGCGTGCACACCGACACGTCCGACGTGGCGGTCGGCGTTTGGCGCGACGGCCGGATCGGCACGTTTCGCGGTCGGCGGACGGCGGACAACGGATACGCGGCCGGTTACGGAGGCACGGCGTTCGGAACGAAAGCGGTCGAACCGATCGGGCCGTTCAGCGGATACGAGCCGCTCGTCGCCGAGATCGTGCGGTTCTTCAAGACGAAGGAGGTTCCCGTGCGTCCTGAGGAAACGCTGGAAATCTATGCGTTCATGACGGCGGCCGACGCGAGCCGGCGGACGGGCCAGCCCGTCCGGATCGACGATCTGCTCGAAGCCGCGCGCGCGTCCGCCAAGGACCGGCTCGCCAACCTCGTCGCGGCTAAGGCGGAGGCACTCGGTTCGGACCCGGCCCGCCGTATTGCCGCCAATAGGCGTCCTTGAACGGATTCACTTTCGGGCCCGTGACCCGCTCGTTCTCCAGGCAAGGCAAGACATCGGCCCACCATTGGTCGTAGGCTTCGATCATCGCGCGGGCGACATCCGGATGCGAATCGATGACCGACCTCGATTCGCCGGGATCGTTCGCGAGATCGTAGAGTTCCCACCGCGCGGATCCCCTCGCGACGTTCGAGACCAACGAAAACCGATTCCATCGCACGCCGCATTGGGCGAACTTGTGGGTTTCGGGTGAATCGCGGGGATCGAATTCGTGCGGCCACCGTCCGACGTGCGTGAAGAAGAACCGGTCCTCCCACGGCGACTTCGCGTCTTGCAGAAGGGGAATGAGCGAACGGCCCTCGATTTGCGCGCGAGCGACGTCGTCGAGCGGAACGCCCGCGATTCCCGCGAGCGTCGGGAACAGATCCCAGTGGCAGGTCAGCGGCGCGACGTCCGCCGGGCTGAGCGTTCCCGGCCAGCACCAGAACGCCGGAACGCGCGTGCCTCCCCGATAGGGCGTGCCCTTCGCACCTCGCATTCCCGCGTTGTAGACGGGCGATCCGGTCGCCGACCCGTTGTCGGTCATGAAGATGACGAGCGTGTTCTTCTCGATTCCCAACCGCCGGAGCGCGTCGCGAAGACGGCCGATGTTGTCGTCGATGTTCGCGATCATGCCGTAGAATTTCGCCACCGGATCAGGGACCTTGCCCGAATAGGTCCGTTCGTATTCGGGGGGACAATCGAGCGGAGCGTGGGGCGTGTTGGGCGTGACGCAGCAGAAGAACGGCCGGGTCGCAACCGTCTGTTCGATCCAGCGCGTCGCGCGATCAAAGAAAAGATCGGCGCAGTAGCCTTCCGTCTTCTCAAACGTCCCGTTGTGCCGGATCACGGGATCGGTATAGCGATTGCCGGGCGCGTCGCCGCAGCTTCCCTCGTACGTCTGGCCTATTCCTCCGGCGCCGTGGATGAACGCTTCACCGAACCCGCGCGCGGTCGGCTGGTAGGCATCCTCGTCGCCGAGGTGCCATTTCCCAAAAATGCCCGTCGCATAACCGCCCGCCCGCAGCGCCTGGGGCAGGGTCGTCACACGCAAGCTCATCCTCTCCCGCTCGAAGATCGTGTGCGTGACACCCGACTTGAATTCGTGTCGTCCGGTCATGACGGCGGTGCGCGTCGGAGCGCAGGTGGGGCTGACATGGAAATCGGTGAATCGCACGCTCTCGGCGGCGAGCGCGTCCAGATGGGGAGTCCGGATGATCGGGTTCCCCGTGGATCCGAGATCCCCATAGCCCTGATCATCGGTGATGATCAGCACGATATTGGGCCGTCGCGCGCTCAGCGGTTCGATCGCGTCGGTGGTTCCCGCGCACGCGCATGCGGCGAGTCCGATTGGGATCATGAACCGCGCGGCGGTGCGCCCCGGTGCTCGAACATCCATCGATACTCTCCTCTCGTCTCCTGTCACGGCGTCTTCGTGCGTGTTCCCGTCTTCGTCTTCGCTTCGCTCGCCAGATAGCGGCTCAGCGTATCAAGATTCCGAATGAACGTCGCGCTGTCGATCACGCGGCGTGTCGCATCCTCGGCGCCGTGGTACCGCAACCGACCGTCCTCGACCCACGCGCCGCGCGCGTCGAGCGCCGCGATCACGGCTCGAACGGTCGCGTCGGATGGGCGGTCCGTCGAAGGCCGCCGATCGCGTTCACGGCGTTGCTCGAGGTCCTCGGCGGTCATCGCGGCGAGCCGTTCCCAATCGCGGCGCAACCGGGGCGCGCCGTTCTCCACCTTGAATCCATAATGCGTCGGCAGGTCGGTGTCTTCGTAGGTCAGCCGATAGTCGCGCGTGAAGTAGAGCGGGCGATTCGTGCTCAGTTCGTAGAATCGCGCGAGCCGCCCGTCGGGGAGCGCGCTGCGTTCGAGATAGTCGAGTGCCTTGGGGATCGGATCGAGGAATCGCCGCTCGCCCGTCTCCTCGTAGAGTCGCATCAGGACGCGGAGGATACCCTGCGATTCGCCGCCCGAGACGGCAGGCGGCTCGAATTTGCGCGCCCACACGGGATGCATGTCGAAGTCGTATTGCTGGGCCCACGCGGGTTGCGGCTCGGGCATCTGCGCGAGCAGGATGAACTCGCCCGCGCGGATCGCCGCCTCGCGGTATCCGGGCTCGCCGTAGATCCGCTCGGCGAGCAGGAGCGTCTCGATGGTGTCGGCGATCGCGTTGTCGTTGAAGGTATGGAAGATCCGGTAATCGCCGCCCGGATGCGTCCTCGGCCACGATTCGGGGTACGTGGCGCGGACAACGGGCCGGTCCGCCGCCGGTTCCTGAAATCCCTGCGGCCAGCCGCCTCCCCGGGACTGCGCGCCCAGCAACGACTCGAGCGCGAAAACAACCGACTCGTGGATGCGCGCGTCCCGGAACGACTGAACCTGATCGAGTCGCATGAGCATGCGGATCGCCGATTGCGATTTGTCGTCGTCGAGCGTGCTCCAATTGCGTCGCGAACGTCGGGTCGGCGGATCGACGCGGTACGCCGTCTTATTCCTCGACTCGGGGGCGAAGTCGATCCGATCCGTCCATCCGCCGCTCACAAGCTGGCCTCGCACGAGACATTCCCCGGCGTCGCGCGCCGCGGCGAGCGCCGCCGCGTCGCCCGTGCGTTCATACGCCTCGACGAAGGCGAGCCCGACGGCGGGCGTGCCGGGTGGTTGGACCCACACGGTATCGGGTTCGGTCTTTCCTTCTCCTTCCCGCTTCAAAAGGTCCTCGCCGTATCGATAGACATAGCCTCCGTGCGACGCGACTTGGCCATGATAGAAGGAGACGGCGCGGCGCATGGCATCGACGGCCGAATCGCGCAAGCCGTCTTGCGCTCGAGCCGGGCACCATCCTCCGTGAACGACGGATGCGGCCAGAATGAACCGTATCCAGGCCGAGACCGCGCGGTTGTCATTCATGCGCCGAACCTCCCGACGTCGTTGCGTGCCGGGTCGAATCGCGAACGCGAACTTCGCGGCGGACGCCTAGGGCTCGGGATGGACCCAAGGACCGCGATAGGCGCGCCGCAACAGGGTATTCGCCTGCTCGTCGTCCCTGACGCGTTGTTCGGACGGGTCCCACGCGAGGGTGCGACCGACCTTCATGGCGATGTTGGCGAGGATACAACTGGTCGTCGAGATATGGCCCTGTTCGATGTCGGCGACCGGACGTCCGCGCGCGTCGACGGCGGCGAGCCAATCGAGCATGTGTCCTCGGATGGCGGGCGCGACATGCTTTTCCAAGTCCTTTTCCTCGAGCATTCGACGGTAGTCGGCGTACGCGCGCGGCTTGGCGCGTGACGCTTGCCTTGATGCGACGAGTTCGACCGCATCATCGAGCATGCGGCGATCCACATCGCAGAGCGACACGACGTCGACGGGCGCCACCTGAATCAGGCGCAGCGAATCGGACTTGCCGTACCATCCGCACCCGATCAGGCCGACGCGGCGCGGCTTCCCGCTCGGGTTCGCCCACACGGCCCGCAGGCCGCTCGTCGCGACGGCGCCCGCGACGCTCGACCACAAGAACTCCCGGCGGTCCATCGGCTCCTCCTCGACAAGGCCCCACGCCGATCCCCGGGGTGCCGACCGACCGGCGACAGGGCGCGCGGAACGTCGGCAGTATGGCATCGACGAGGACGGTCTGTCGAGTGTGGGATCAAGGCCGGGCGGGCTTGGTTCCCGCGCTCGGGTCGCCCACATCGGGCGCTGGGGCGGGCAATATCCGGGGCGCCGCGTTCGCCGCGGACCAATCGGGAAAACTCGGCACGAGCCGCGGATCGAACCCGGCCGAGCGCGCCGGATTGCGGACCCCCGCGTCCATCTCGAACAATGCGGCGGGCCTCTCGTGATGTGGACGACGGCGTCCGGTTTCCGTTGGCGGTTCGCGCCAGATCACCGATTGCCGCGCCTCGGTCTCCGAGTACCAGGCATGCCGCGCATCATCGAAAACGAATTCCCGCGACGCGCCCGCATGGGTCGCCACGCGCCATCGGATCCGTCGTGACACGCTCGGATCCAATTCGGAATCCGGTTCCGAAACGGGATAGAAGTTGCGCTCGCCGCGGTAGTGCAGCGATCGTTCGGCCCGCACGGGATCGGAAACGCCCCGGTATTCCACGAGCGGAACGCGCTGGGGCAGGACGATGACGGAATCGATCAACTCAAGATCCGCGTCGAGAAGGAGCGGAGCGTTCGGATCGAGTTCCGCGACGAGCAATCCCTGGTCGGCTGCCGCCGTGACGCGGCTCAGCCGAACCCGCCACTCCGAATCCCACGTCGGCAAGTCGGTCGCGCCGCGGATTTCGAAGACGGATCGGCTGGTAATGAGCAGGCCCTGTTCCCAAACAACATGGCAAGGGATGGACTCATTCATGACCAGCAATGAAGCCTCGCCTCGCGCTGCGCATCGCTCCAAGTGCACGAACGGCGGAAGAGTCGGCGCCGGTTGCCTCGGCGCCGCGCCGGCGACCATATCCATTTCCATGTCCATGTCGATGCGCCGGTTCCTTCGCCGCGTGACGATCTCGAGGAACGTCACCGAATCCTGACGAGCGACACCGCGCCGATCGGTGTTGCGGATCGTGAACGTGCAGTCCTGGAATTCGGCCGTCTCGACGTTCCTCAGACCGAATAGGGCCCAGTCGCGGGACGGTGTCTCGGGCAGATCCATGACGAAGTGGATGCCCTTCCAGACCGACTTTCCACCCGCCAATTCGATCATGCGCCGACTTCCCGCCGCCGATGCCTCGGGCGCGCGGAAGACGATCCCCGGACGGTACCCGGCCCCCGCGCGGATCTCGATCGCGTGCGGCGCGCCAACCACGAGCGGCGCCTCGACCATCGGCCCGTCGTACCAGAGTTCAATCGCGCGGATCTCGGGCAGCGAATCCAGGCGAGCGAGGGCGGCCGTGAGCGAGGGAGCGTGCGCGGCATCGGCCGGAACGTCGGGTTTCGAGGTCACCACGATCCGCGCGACCGCCGAGCGCGGCGCCCCGATCAACGGACCGATCGGTGGGGCGCCGGCGATGGACGTGTCGAGGGCGGGAGGCAGCATGCGGGTCGAATTGCCTTCACGGCCCGAATCCGCCGCGCCGTCATGGCGAGGCTCGGTCACCGCGGTGGCGTTCGCAGTCCGCTCCGCGCCTTCCAATGCCGCGACGGAATGGGCCGAGTCGACGCGCGGCGCGTTCGCGTCCGTCGCCGATGCGTCGACGCCATTCTCCTTGGATGGATCGGATGCGGGCGAAGACGGATCCGATCCGGGCGCGGCGTCCACCGGGACTCGGCCGGACGTTTCCACACCATCGGTGCCGTCGCCGCGCGCGGGCCGCCGTTCCGCCGGTTGTCCCTCCGCGTTCGGTGCCTCGGTCTTCGCGGGAACGCCGTCGACCATCTCGGGATCAAACAAGAGCCCGGAATGGCCCGGACGACTCGAGGGCGACGTGGTCGTTTCTTCGGATCCGCGCGGGAGCGCCGAGTTCGATCGTGGTTCCGGCTTGGTCGCCGCTCCGCCCATTCCTTGCGCGCGCGGAACGGCCTCCGCCCCGTCCTCGCCTTTCGGCCGACCCGCCTTCGATGAGCCCGCCTTCGAATCGACCGATGCCTCGGGATCGGGCGGCGGCGTTGTCGGCCGAGCCACGTCGGCATCCGTCCCGGATTCGCCGTCGCCGCCGGCGGCACCCGTCGTCGACGATGGGCCGCGCGGCCCCAAGGGCCGTTCCGTACTCGCGGCGGGCGTCAGCACGGGTCGGTTTACCGGAACGGTGCGAGGGCCCGACCACCGGTCGACAAGTCCGGCGATGGCGAGCAGCGCGGCGGTCGGAATCAACCACGGCACGTGCCTTGCGAGTCGAGCGATCCGCGGTGAAGGAGAATCCGGCGCGGGGTGCGGAACGGCGAACGGGAACGACAGGCCTCGATTCTCGGCGATCCGCAACAAGTGGATGATGAGTTCGGTCGGCGTCTGATACCGGTCGCTTGGATCCTTTTCCAACAACCGGTGAACGACATCCGCCACATCGTCCCCCAAGTCGGGGCGCGCGTCGCGGGGATCGGGCGGCGGTTCGGAACTGTGGCTGAGCAGCTTCTGCAGCACGGTTCCCTGGGGAAAGGGCGGGTGCCCCGTCAACATGTAGAAGAGCGTGCAACCGAGCGAATACATGTCGCTGCGAGCATCGGCATCGCGAGGCTCGCGCGCCTGCTCGGGCGAAATGTAGTCGAACGTCCCAAGCGTCACGCCACTCGCCGTCAAGTCATGCGTCGCGTCGACCTGGTGCAGCCTCGCGAGGCCCATATCGACGAGCTTCACGGTGCCGTCGTGCTGAACGAGCACATTCGAGGGCTTGATGTCCCGATGCACGACACTCCGGCTTGCGGCGTGTTCGAGCGCTTCGGCGACCTGCAGCGTGAATTGAATCGCCTCATGAACGGGGAGAGGTCCTTGTTGCCGGACCAGGTCTCGCAGATTCGTTCCTTGGATGAACTCGAATACGATATAGTGCCAGCCCTTGTCGGCGCCGACATAGTACACGCGGGCGATGTTCTTGTGATCGAGCCTCGCGGCGCTCTGGGCCTCATTCTTGAACCGCCGCAACGTGTCTTCGTCGTTCGCGGCTCCCGAGAGGATCTTCACCGCGACATGGCGACCGAGCTCGGTGTCGGTCGCTCGGAAGACGGCACCCATCCCGCCGCCTCCGACGAATTCGTCGAGCACGAAATGGCCGAGCTGTTCGCCGATCAACAGGCGTCCGAGATCCTGCGCGGTCGCCGGAGAAAACCCCCAGTCGGAGGGCGGCGGCCGTTTCGAGATGACCGTCTTCTGATCGCTCTCGGGAACATCGTCGGACGGAATCGCCTCATGCGGCCCAGCGGCGAGCATCGGCGGCGCGCCGGTTTGCGTCGCGGTAAGCGGCCGATCGTCGGCGCGGCCCGGCTCGGCCGCGTTCGCGCCCCGCAACACTTCGGAATCGGTTTTCGCCGTCGAGCTTCCCATGGAGTCCATTTTCATCCCTATTCCGCAAACCGTCAACGCAAACCGCCCCCCAAAGGCGCGATCCGATCATCTCGCGGCGCATCGGGACACGCGGATACGATGGTCCGGAAGTCCGTGCCACGAATCCGCCGTCGCGGAATCGGAGCCGATGGGATCGACCATCATATTTCGTGGTGCGCGGAACTTGGAGTCGCGTCGATGCCGTTCGGCGCGTTCGGCGAGAATCTGTCGATCGAGGGCCTTACCGAGCACGACGTTCACGTCGGCGACACCTGGTTGATCGGTGGCGAGGCGGAGGTTCAGGTATCCCAACCGCGGCAGCCCTGCTGGAAACTGGCGCGTCGCTGGCGTCGCCCGCGTTTGGCGATCGACATGCGGAACGCCGGCCGAACAGGCTGGTATTTCCGGGGCGTCGCCGTAGGTTTCGTGACACCGGGCGACATGATGACGCTGGTCGACCGGCCGAACGCGAACTGGTCGGTGGCCCGCGCGAATCAGGTCATGTACGCGAACCCGCCCGATACCGCACTGGCCCGCGAACTCGCCGGCGCACCCTTCCTGTCCGCCAACTGGCGGCGAACACTCGCTCGGCGCGCGGAAGGCGGCGAGGTCGGCGATGCGAGCGAGCGGCTCTTTGGGGCCAACACGCCGTGAATCGTCCCGCACGCGCGGCCGATCCCGCATCGCGCCCGGAACACGAACGGCGCGCCGGAACTCCGATGCCCGCACTGCCGCGCGGGCGTGCTGGTCCTCGACGCCGAGTGGCCCCGTCCGACGGTCGCCGAAATCATGCGGCGGACGCCCGGCGGATCGCATCCGTTCCGCCTGCCC